>DJSP01000011.1 GCA_002438065.1 Caryophanales bacterium UBA6331
TTTATTGCATGGTAGTTGACACCTTTTCAAGTAGTGATATATATTTTGAAAATAAAATTTTTAATACTGAAATTGATTTAAAGGCTATACTAGATTATTTTTATTATTTGGATAATAAATATTGTCCACTTTCCATTATAATTGAATTACTTAACAATTGCAATTTTAATTGTGGATTTTGCTATATACATAATCGAAATTTTTCTAAACAAATTGATTTTAACCAATTAATCTCTATACTAAAAATATTAATAAAAAATGGTCTATTACATTGCGTATTAACAGGTGGAGAAATTTTTATGTATCCAGAGTTTATTAAGTTATATACTTTTTTGAAAGAAAATGGTGTATTAGTTACTTTATTTACAAATCTTTCTCTTCTAAATGATAATATTTTAACCGTTTTAAAAAAATATAAGCCTTTTAACGTTGATGTAACTTTATATGGATTTAATCAAAAAGTTTTTGAAAGTACTACTAATGCCAAAAATGTAGATTGCAAGTCAATTTTAAAAAATATAAAATTATTAAAAACTAATGGTATAAATGTTTCATGCAAAACGCTAAATGTTGCTAACAATATTTGTGATTTTGATGTGATAAAAGAATGATGTAAAAAAGAAAATATAAATTTTAGATATTCATCTAATTTATTTTCAAAATATAATGGGGATTTTCCAATTGAATATCAAATAAATAATAATGATATATATTATCAAAAATACAAAGAAAAAACTTTAACAAAAAATAATAAAAAGATTAATTTTTCTTGTTCCGTAAGCAAACATTCATTATTTCTTGGATATGATTTAAAAATAAGGCCTTGTTGGAAATTTTATAATTTCGGTTAGTGACAAAAATATAATAAGCTCTATCAACTCGCTTCAAGAAAAAATTGGTTTATATTATGGAAAAGTTTTAAAAGGTTGTAAAGGATGTTCCTCTTATCCTATATGTAATGAATGTATCGTAAACGAATTAGCTGATAAAAATTATAATATAAAGAATTCATGTAAAAATAATTTAGAAATATATAGAAAATTAAAGAAAGGAAATAGTGATGAAATATGAAAAGTTTTTATATAACAACACCAATATATTATCCCAGTGGTAAATTTCATATTGGAACTGCATATACTACAATTTTAGCTGATGTACTAGCAAGATATCATAGACAGTTAAATGAAGATGTTTATTTTGTTACAGGATTAGATGAACATGGTCAAAAAATACAAATTAAATCAGAAGAAAAAGGAATTACTCCACAAGAATATGTTGATGAAATGGCAAATGATGCTAGAAAGTTATGGAAATTATTAAATATATCTAATAATGATTTTATAAGAACAACCGATAAAAGACATGTTGAGACTATAATTAAAGCTTTTAATATATTATATAATCAAGGTGATATATATAAAGGAAAATATAAGGGCAAATATTGTGTTCCATGCGAATCGTTTTTTACTGATACTCAATTAGTAGATGGTAAATGTCCTAGTTGTGGAAGAGAAGTTAAAGAAGTAGAAGAAGAAACATATTTTTTTAATATGAAAAAATATGAGGATAGAATAAAAGAATTTTATAAAAATAATCCGAATTTTTTAATTCCTTTATCTAAAAAGAATGAAGTTATGAATAGTTTTTTAAATTCTGGTATTGAAGATTTATGTATTTCTAGAACTACTTTTGATTGGGGAATAAAGGTTCCACAAGATGAAAAGCATGTTATGTATGTTTGGTTAGATGCTCTACTTAATTATATATCTGT
Organism: Caryophanales bacterium UBA6331; assembly: GCA_002438065.1. GTDB lineage: Bacteria > Bacillota_I > Bacilli_A > RF39 > UBA660 > CAG-533. The sequence goes on from DJSP01000011.1 coordinate 1,772, forward strand.
ACTTGGATATTTAAGAGATGATGATTCTTTAATGAAAAAGTATTGGCCAGCAAATATTCAAATAATTGGTAAAGATATTTTAAGATTTCATGCTATATATTGGCCTATATTCTTAATGGCTTTAGATTTACCTTTACCAAAAAATATATATGTTCATGATTTTATTATGATGAGAGATGGGAAAATGAGTAAATCTAAAGGAAATACGATTTATCCTGATGTACTTGCAAACGCTTATGGAGTTGATGCAGTTAGATATACTCTTTTAAAAAGTTTACCTTATGGACAAGATGGTGAATTTACTCCTGAGTTATTTATAAATAAATATAATACTGAGTTGTGTAATGATTTAGGTAATTTAGTTAATAGAACTATTGCTATGATTAATAAATATCAAGATGGTTTTGTTAAAATATACGGATTAGCAAGTGATTTAGAAAATGAATTAGATGATTACATTAATAATAAAATAGATGAATATAATGAAGAGATGAAAGAGATAAATATTCCTAATGCGATGAATAATATATTAGATATTGTTTCTAGAACTAATAAGTATATTGATGAAACTAGCCCATGGATATTATATAAAGAAGGAAATATAGAAAGACTTACAAATGTAATGTATAATTTATATAATTCAATTAGAAAAATTGGAGTATTATTTTATCCTTTTATGCCTGATACATGTAGTAATATTTATGGACAATTAGGTTTAAAGGAAGAAGAAATTACTTTTGATAAGTTAAAAGATAATTTAGATTATAATAATAAAGTTACTGAAAAGGGAGTTCCTTTATTTAATAGATTAGATGCAAATGTGGAAATTCCTAGATTGATAGATTTAATGAAAGTAAACTAAGATTAGTCTTATGATTATATGGGCTAATTTTTTTAATTGCTTTTTCGTAGGTATTATTATATAATATGCGTGTTTACTTTAGAAAATTATTAAGTTATATATTTTAATTTTCGTATTGTGGAGGGGAATATGGATTATATTAATGAATTTGATAAACAGGTAAAATATATCTTAAAAAATGGTAGTAAAAATAAGGGAAGATATGAGGATGTAGATGTCTTAAATATATCAAATAAGGCTAAAGAAATATTAAGGGATCTAGATGATAATCATAATTTTTCTTTTGCTATGAATGTTTATTTAAGAAATAAAAATAATTTTGATAATACAGCAATATTTTATAGAGGAAAGAAGATTAATTATAGAACTTTGTTTAATCATGTATTTAGTTATGCTAAAAGTTTAAAAGTATTAGGTTATAAAAAAGGCGATGAAGTTCCAGTATGTGTTACTAATACTCCTGAATTTATATATTTATATTTAGCAATTAATTTAATTGGAGGAGTTGTCAATGCTTTTGGAGAATGGTTTGATCCTGAATATTTAAAAATGATTATTGAAAAATCTAAAAGTGATTATGTATTTATCAGTGATGATGTTTATAATGATTTAAAGGATAAATTAAATGGTGCTAATTTCAATAATTTGGTAATAGTTCCACTTGCTAATTCATTACCAAAAGTTAATGGAGAGGCAATTGATCCTTATGAAGCATTTGATAAGGGATTTGTTAGTTTTGAAGATAAAACTGATTATATTAAAAAAAATACTAATAAGAATGTTATTAAAATAAATGATTTTGAAAATATTGGTGTAAATTATGTTGGCAAAGTTGTTGAAGATGTTGGACTAAATGATCCAATGGCTATAACTTATACAAGTGGTACTACTAATCCTGGTGTTCCTAAAGGGGTGTTACATGCTAATAGAAGTTATGTAACCATTTCTAGATTTCATGATAAGGATATTTCTGGTTTAGCAAGTATGGATGGGGTAAGTGTACTACATCATATTCCTACATATACACATATGGAATTATGTTCACTAGGAGATTCATTGTTTCATGGATGTTTAATGAATATTGAACCTGTATATAAAAGAGAATTTTTTAAGTATAGTATGGCTATTCATAGACCTAATTATGCTCCAGGGTCTGTAGGATTTTATTTAGATTTTTGTAATAATTTAAACAATAATCCACAATTTAAAAATTTAGATTTTACTAATTTAATTGCTCCTACTATTACTGGGGAAGGTATGAGCAGTGGAGAAGAAAAATATTTTAATTATACAGCTAGAAAACATAAATTTGGTACATCTAAATTACCATTTCCTTTAGCACCTGTTTCATTTTCTATTGGTGGTGGAACTGGAGAGGCTAGTGGTATATTTACTACTTTATTTAAAGCACATTTAGAAAAATTACCACAAAATATGTTTTTAAAAGAAGGAATAGGACTTACAACCTTACCATTTGCTGAAACTGAAGTACTTGATAAAAATGGAAGATACTGTAAATTAAATGAAATTGGATTATTAGTTGGTAAATCTCCTGCTGATATGACTAAATATTATTATGATGAAAATGATTTTGCTAAATTACATATTAATGATTTACAGGTAGAAAGTGCTGATGGTAAGAGATGGCTTTCGTTAACTAATTATGCTTTTAAATCTGATAATAATAGAAGAGTTAGAATTAAGGGAAGATTAGATGATGCATTTGTGGTTAATGGAAGAGCTATACCTTTATTTGAAATAGAAGATGTAGTACTTAAAGATACTAAAAATGTTATGAGTACAACTGCTGTAAGGGTAAATGATGCTAAAATGGGTGATGTAATTATAGTACACGTTGAATTTAGTCCCGTTATGATTAATAGTTCTCTAAAAGCTTTAGATGGTATCAATGCAAGACTTAAAAAAGCATTTCCTAAAGAATTAGTAGATAAAATGTATATTAGATTACATTCTAATGTTGAATCATTCCCAATTGCACCAAGTGGTAAACGTAATCGTGGGGCTTTAATTGATGAAGGACTTGATTTGACAAAATGCTTAGAGGTAAATCCTAAAGTAATAACTAATAAAAATGTTAAAAAATTAGAATATAAATAATAATAGAAAATAAGATATATGTTGATATAGACTAATATTTTTTCTTGTGCTATTCTTTTGGTAGAGTAGGTGGATATAATGCAGTTTATTTATTTAATGGGTGTAGTTTTGATTTATTTAATTGTACTTGTTATTTCTTATTTTTCTAAAAGTCATTTAAAAACAAAAGAAAATAAATATTATTCAAGATTGATAGTTATAAATTTTATAGGATTATTACTTGAAATTATTTGTGCTGTACTTGGCAATAAATTACCTGAGGATGCAACTGTTTGTCATTTTTTTACTAAATTATTTATGTGTTTTATGACGTATTTTACATTTGTTATTACTGTTTATATTTATTCACTTTGTTTTGAAAAAAAAGAAGATATATTTAATAAAATTAAAAATGTTACTTATATTATTGGATATATATCTACTTTTATTATATTTGTTCTTCCTATAAAAACTGGAAATGGTTTTGCAACTGGTTTAGCTTGTGATTATGTATATAATATAGGAACTATTGCGATTACAGCTAGTATAATAACGATATTTTGTCATATTAAAACTGTTAGAATTAAAAAAATATTACCTTTTTTAGCGTTTACATTATTTAATATAATTATTGTTTTTATACAAAGAATTAATCCGACTGTTACCATTACGACATCTATGGAGAGTATTGTTCTTTTTATAATGTATTTTACAATTGAAAATCCTGATTTAAAAATTATAGAAGAATTAACTAAAACACAAGCAATAACAGAATCATCTAATGCAGAAAAAAATAAATTTATTTTTAGTATTACTAATGATATACAAGATAAAATAAATAAATTAGATAAATTATATTTAGATATGAGTAAAAGTAATTCACTTGAGGATATAAAGAAAGACTTAGCGAAGTCTAAAAATATTATAGATACAGCTAGAAATAAAATAAGAAATACGATTGATGTAAGTTCAATTGATCTTAGAAATTTAAATGAAGTTAAAAATAAATATAATCCAAAATTATTATTTAATTCTGTATATTATAGTTACCAAAATAAATTAGATAAAAATATAGATTTTAGAATTATTATAGAAGATAATATTCCTGATGAATTATATGGTGATTCAATTAAAATAAAACAAATTGTTTCTACTTTACTTGGTAATTCTATTAAATATACTAAGGAAGGTTTTATAGAACTTAGAGTAAACAGTATTATTAAAGATAATGTATGTAGATTATTAATTGTAGTTGAAGATAGTGGAACAGGCATTGATGTTTTTAAACAAAGAGAAATATTCAATAATCATGAAGAATTAACTTCTATTGAAATAAGTAATAAAGATAATTTAGAATTAAATTTGAAAGTGGTTAGAAAAATAGTGAATATTATTGGTGGTACTTTTATTATTGAAAGTGCATCTGGTAGTGGCACAAAAATAACTGTTACGTTGGATCAAGAAATAGTTGATAGTAATAAGGGATTAATTGAAAATAAATTAGATCATTATAAAAATTATTATAAAGATATTAAAAGTATTGGAGTAATAACAGAAAATGATAAAAATGTAAAATTAATAAAACAAATAGGAAAGAAAAATAACTATAAATTAGAATCATTTGATATGACAAAAATTTGTTTAGATAAAATAAGAAATGGAGAAGTATTTGACATTATTGTAATAGATGAAGATATGGATAAAATAGATGCTAGAAGTTTCTTAGATAAAGTAAGAAAAGTAGATAGTTTTAAAGGAAAAGTATTTGTTATAACAAAGAAGAAAAATATTCAATTAAAGAAAGAACTAAAAGATTATGGATTTGATGCTATTTTAATTGAACCTTTGGATAAAAAAGATATAGAAATTAATTTTAAATAGAAATAATTACTTTAATAATTGATGAATATATGTTATAATATATAAAGTTTTATGTAATTGGGGGAATTATAGAAATGAAAAAAGAAGATTTAATAGAATTAAAGAAAAAAGTATTGGAGTTATCTGATGCTGAGAAAAAAGAAAGAGATGTTTATTTAAGAGATATTGCTACGGATAAGATTTTAGGACCACAAGTTGGATATCCTGAAATTGATAAGCCATGGTTACAGTATTATAATTTAAATAATTATATAAATCCTATAAATATGACTGTATATGAATCATTAGTTTATCATAATCATTACTATTTAAATGATGAGGCAATAGAATATTTTGGTGCGAAAATAACATATAGAAAATTATTTAATATGATAAATAATGTTGCTAAGTCTTTCAAATATAATGGAGTTAAAAAAGGTGATTTTGTTACAATTTGTTCTCCAGGAATTCCTGAAACTGTTTATAGTTTTTATGCGTTATCTAAATTGGGAGCAGTTGCTAATATGATTGCTCCACACTTTGATAAGCAAGACTTTATAGATAGAATTTCTGACTGTAATAGTAAAATATTAATTGTTATGGATAGTTTTTATGATGAAATAAGAGATGCTGTTAATAAATCGATTATAGAAAAAATTATTATTGTTCCGACTTTAAATTCTTCACCTTTAGGTTTTATAGGTAAAAGAGTTAATGTAAATAGAAATAATAATGAAACTTTATGGAATAGTTTTTTAAATGAAGGGCGTAAGATAAAAAGTGTTGAACTAGTTTCGTACGAAAAGAATTTACCTTTAGTAATGGTATATTCAAGTGGTACAACTGGTGCTTCTAAGGGAATTCTTTTAACTAATGATAGTTTTCAAAATTCAGTAAGTGCTTATTTTAATTCGGGATTAGATATACATAGAAATCAAAAATTTTATCAAATTATTCCAACTTGGTATTCAACTGGAATTAGTACTTCAGTACATTTACCACTTAATTGTGGTGCTACTGTTTTCATGGATCCTAGATTTGAAAGAGATATTTTTATTAAAAATGTTTTAAAAGCAAAACCTAATTATGCTGTTGCTCCTACAAGCATGTATGAGGGATTTCTTGATAATCCAAATTTGAAAAACCATGATTTATCTTATTTTACTAATGCTTTTGAAGGTGGAGAACCTCTTAGTGAGGAATTGGCAACTAGAATTAATAATGTATTTAAAGAACATAATAATAAGTCTAGCATTAAAGTAGGATATGGGCAATGTGAATGTGGTGCAACAATAACAACTCAAAATGATTTAACTGACCATTGTAATGGTTCTGTTGGTGTTCCATTACCAGGAATTAATATTCAAATATGTGATGATAATATGAATTCATTAGTTTATGGCGAAAGAGGACAAATTGTTGTTGATACTAAATCTAGTATGATTGGTTATTTTGCGAATAGGGAAGAAACTGATAAATATTTTTATATAGATGAAAATGGACATAAATGGAATTGTACTGGCGATATTGGTTATATTGATAAAAAAGGTAATTTATTTGTTCAAGGACGTGCATCAGATTATACAGTTGTTAATGATGAAAAATTCTATAATTTTGATATTGAAAATATTATCAAGCAAATTGATGGTGTAAAATTATGTGACGTTTTACATAGAAATATTAATGGAAAACAAGAATTAGTTGTGCATTTAATTTTAGAAGACAATTTAGAAAATACAAATCATAATGATATTTTTAGAAAAATTCAAGATACCATTTATAATGAAAAACACAATTTAAATATGGTTCCTAATGTGTTTAAAGTAAGAGATGCATTTCCTTATGCTAAATCTGGAAAAAGAGATATAGGAAAAATGATGAACGAAGCTGAAGGTTTTGTTGAATTAAAATATGATGTTATACAAAGTAAACATTTGATAAATAGAAAATAGGTTTTATTGATAGAAATTTATTTTCTTTTTTGTTATTATTAAGATGGTGAAGATAAAAAATGACAAATAAAACATTAATGATAATATTTAGTCTAATATATATGTTTGGATTAATATTCTTATATTTCTCAAAATCAAGATTAAAAAATAAAGAAAATAAAGTTTATAAAATAATGCTTATAGTTAATGTTATGGGGTTGATTTTACAATTATTATGCGATTATGTGTCATTTAAATATGATATTGTTCCTAAAATTATATCTACGATAATATTTAAATCATATTTAGTGTACTTTATTGTTTTTGTAAACTTAATGTTACTTTATTTAATAATTCTGGTATTTAATAAATATGAAAAATTATTAATTAAATGCGATATTGTAATAACTTTTATCGAGTCATGGATAATTTGTGTGGCACCTTATAATTTATATAGAAGTGTTGAAACTAAAACATATTTTACATATGGTTTGGCAATAAATTTAGCATTTATATTTTCATCAATAGTTTGTTCATTTATGTTTACTGTATTAATTATAAATCATAAAAAAATATCTAAAACTAAAAGTATTCCAATATATTTATTAATTTTTTCAGGGCTTATTTCAGCTGCTATCCAACATACTTATCCAGATGTCTTAATAATAACTTCTATGGAAAGTTGTATTTGTTTTTTAATGTATTTTACAATAGAAAATCCGGATTTAAAGATGTTAGAAGAAGTAACAAAGATTAAGGAAATAACAGAGAAAACTAATGAAGATAAATCATCATTTTTGTATCATGTTACAGATGAAATGAATTTAGTATTAAATAATGTTAAAAGTAAATTAGATAATATAAATAAAATGGAAGATGTTAGTGAAATAAAGAATAGTTTAAAAGAAATAAATGCGATTGTTGATAATAGTAAAAAGAGAGTAAATGCAACAATTAATATTTCAGAGATGGATTCTAAAGAATTAAGAGTAATAAATAATACTTATAATATTGTAAATTTATTAAATGGAATAGTGGTTTATAATAGAAATAAGATTAAGAACAATGTTGATTTTAGATATAATATAAGCAATACAATACCAGATATGTTATATGGAGATTCAATAAAAGTAAAACAAATTATAAATAGTATCTTAGATAATTCAATAAAAAATACTACCAATGGTTTTATAGAACTAAGAGTGTCATGTATAGTAAAATATGATATATGTAGATTAATAATATCAGTAGAAGATTCAGGAACAGGAATAGATTTAGTAAAACAAAATAAGATATTAAGTAATAATTCAGATTTAGATGTAAATGAGATAAAAGGAAAAGATGATTTAATTGTAAATTTAAAGACAGTAAATAAATTAATTAATATGATAGGTGGAACATTATCAATAGAATCACTTAATAATAATGGGACAACAATAAATATAACATTAGATCAAAAGATAGTACAAAGTGATGGAAGTATATTAGATGAAAAAATAGATACATATAATAAATATATGAGTAATAAAAAAGTTATAGGAATAATAAGTGAAAATAAAGATAATGTAAAAGTAATAAAACAGGGAGGAAAGAAAAAAGATTACACAGTAGAGTCTTTTGAAATGACAAAAACATGCTTAGATAAAATAAGAAATGGA
>DJSP01000061.1:0-16481 GCA_002438065.1 Caryophanales bacterium UBA6331
GTATTTTGTTTATTAGTATTTATTTGTATCGTTTTTTCCATATTTGGACTATCCAGATGTGGATTTTCCATATCTGGATTTATAACTTCTTTATTCAATTTAATGAAATGTGGGATTTCATATATTAAATAATTATATTCAAATAGTCCCTTATCATTTCTATATTTCTCTATTTCTAAATAATGTTGTTCCTGCAATTCTTTCAAAATAGATCTTATTCCATCTCTACTTTCCTTACTTATTGCTACCAAGCCATTTAGAGAATAGTCCCAATCTTCAGGTAGAGACAACATAAATGATAATAACCCTTTTGCCTTATAACTTAAACTTTTATCTCTCAAGTGATAATTTGACATAATTGTATAATCCTTTGTTTTTTCTATTTTAAATACTGACATTATTACCTCCTAAAAAAGCCAAATAATTGGCTTTAGTTATATATACAATTTATAATAATACTCCAAATTATAGGTTGACATAATGTTTCTTAATTTGTTTCCACGCCTATAACTTGCGACTGCTTTTTTGACACTGCCACATCATTAGCTGAAGCAATAATAATTGATTTAAGTAAATCTTCTACCTTTAAAGTCGTATTAGGATCTAAAAACACTTGTGATCCTCCCATACTAGAAGCATTATTGCTAATTATCACATCATCTGTTAAATTAAGTTCTCCTCTTTGAATAGCCTCTTCAATAAGAAGTATTGTCATAATTTTAGTCATCGAAGCCGGAGCCATTTTTTCATCCGCATTTTTTTCATAAAGTATTTTACCAGTTGAATATTCCATTAATATAGCACTTGGTGCATCAATAGTGAGTTCTTCAGCTTTTGGAAATAAAGGAACTAATAATATAAGCATTAATAATAATTTTTTCATACATCACCTATATAAATGTATTCTTTTAAAATTATTTTATTCTCTTACTTACCATCAAAAGGAATACTATCATTTTATCATTTAATCTTTTCCCTCTAACATAGCAGCATCCTCTAACATTGAAAACGATACAAATAAATTTCGATATCTAAATTTAGCTTCAATCATTGGTAATTTCTTTTGTTCTTCAGTTAATGGGTTAAAAATACAACCACAAACATTTCCTTTTTTAGCTATTGATTTAAATGATAAACATTCATTACATTTAACTACATCATAATAAGAACATTTTCCATCCAAATTAAACACTTTAAGAATAGAATGCACTTCAAATTTACAAATATGCCTAAATTCTTTATGTTTATCTTTATAAATTGTATCTCTTTCAATTAATTTTCTTAATTTTAAATTTCCCATAATAATTCTACTTTCTTTTGTTTTATCTTATTAATTCTTTTCATTATTATTAATAATAAAATGTTCTTTTAATTAATTTATTATTCATAAAAAAGGTTGCTTCATATACAATATTATCAAGAAGTAATAAGTTATATCTTTTTTATTTAAAGTAAACATATGTAAATTATTCTTTTAATCTTCTAAATAGTTCATATTAATAAACTAATCATTAATGTTATAAATCTAAACTATCTTTATTAAGTAAAAATTCATGAATACCAACAACTAATATTCCTTCTTCGGTAATCCAGTGCTTAATATTATCTTTAACAACAATAATTTTTTTAAAATTATCATTAATGTTCATAAATGGTCTTTCTTCTTGAATTGTTTTTTCTCTTGTGTCCAAATTTAATGTTGATTGAATATAATATCTTTTATTTCCTAAATTACAAACAAAATCTATTTCTAATTGTTTTCTACTTTTATTTTCATCTCTTATTTCAACAACACCTACATCAACGTTATATCCCCTAACAATTAGTTCATTATATATTATATTTTCCATTAAGTGATTTTCTTCCTGTTGTCTAAAATTTAATCTAGCATTTCTTAATCCAATATCTGAAAAATAATATTTTTGCGGTGTTTGAATATATTTTTTCTTTAACATCATATCTGTCTGATTTATTTACGATAAACGAATCTTCAATATATTTTAAATAAGTATTTACCGTATTAGATGATATTTTCTTTTCTCCATTACTAACAAATGTGTCATATATTTTTTTAGGATTAGTAAGTGATCCTACAGAAGATGCAAGCATATTAATAATTGAATCAAGTATATCTACTCTTTGAATCTTATTACGTTCAACAATATCTTTAATATAAGTTCTTTCAAACTCGTCCTTTAGATATTGTGACTTTTCTTCATCTGTTTTTTTAGATAAAATTAATGGTAATCCACCATATGTAATATATTCTTCCCAAGCATCATATCTATCGCCATTATAAGCACTTAAAAATTCATCAAATGAAAGTGGAAAAATTCGAACTTGATCTCCCCTGCCTCTAAATTCAGTAATTATATCTGATGATAAAAACTTAGAATTACTTCCCGTAACATATACATCTATATTTTTTTCATAAAGCAAACCATTTAATACAAATTCAAATCCTTCAACTAATTGAATTTCATCTACAATAACATAATACATATCATCATCTTTTATATTCGAAAATATATACTCATTTAATTTTTTTGCATCATGATATTTTTTATTTTCTTCTTTATCAAGAGCAAGTCTAATAATATGATCTTCTTTTACACCTGATTTTGTTAAGTAATTTACAAACAATTCATTTAATAAATAAGATTTACCACATCTTCTAATACCAGTCACTATTTTAATTAATCCATTTTCTTTTCTACTTATTAACCTATTTAAATAAATATCTCTTTTTATTTCTTTCATGCATGCCTCCATTGAGAATTTTTGCCACTTTTACCACTTTTTCTCAATGAAATATTAATTATCTAAACTATTTTCTTCTATTTTCCCCTATTAATTCTTTATTATTAGTTAAAAACTTAATTCTTTCCATTATTCGTCTAGCCTTAATTTTTTCTTCATCATTATTCTTAATAATAAAGTGTTCTTCTAATTCATTTAAATTTAAATTAGATGTAAAGAATGTACTCAACTTATTATCCATTCTATATTGCAAAATAGTACCTAATATTTCATCCCTATTCCATAAAGAAGTTGCTTCTGCCCCAATATCATCAAGAAGTAATAAATCACATTTTTTTATTTCATTAAGTCTATCATTAAAATCCTCGTTACCAAAACCTTCTTTTAAACTTCTAAGTAATTCAGGATAATAAACAATAATAGAACTGTATCCATCTTTAGCAAGTTCATTTAATAAAGCACTAACAATAAATGTTTTACCAGAACCAAAAGATCCACTTAAATATAATCCCTTTTGTTTACTATCTTTTTTATAATCTTTATAAAATTTAGTTATCCATTTAATTATTTCTAATCTTTCTTTACTAGATGGATCAATATCTTTAATTCTAGCCCTCTTAATTTCATAAGGTATTTCAAAAAACTTAGATTTAATCTCTTCTTTATCTTTTAAATCTTTCTTCATATATTTACAAGCTACATAATTAAAATCTATTGTGTTACCATTAACTTTAGGATAATAAACTAAACCATTACATTTATTCTTACATGACATTAAATTCTTACAATTTTTACAATTATTAAGTTCACTAACACTTCTTTCTAATTTAGAAGTATATTTATATGCTATATCATCTTTAATTTTTAGAGAAACTACTAACTTTTTAAAATCATCATCTTTTAAAGCTTCAATATAATCATGTTTCATCATCATCTCTAAATTATTATTTTTATAATTATCTATATTTAATTTATCCATTATTTAAACTCCTTAAGTAAAGCTTCTATTTCTTTCTTTTCTTCTTCACTTACCTTATTATCTTTTTGTTCATTATCAAACCAAACAGGTAATTTAACACTCTTATTTATTTCTTTTTTAGGTTTCTTTTTATATTCTCTTTTAGCCTGTTCCATTGCTGACTTTGCAGTCTTTATTCCTAGTCTAGTCCATTGCCCTGCAATTGCTTCTACATATGCCTTATTAAGCTTATTATCACTAATTTTTAAAACATAATCAATTAAAACATTTATAACAGCTGGTGGCATACTTAAATCTAACGCTAAAAACTCTAATAATTTTAAATCTCTAGGTGTTGGATTATTATTTTTATATTTACTCTTTAAGAAATCATAAGGAGTAGTATTTTCAAATATATAAACCATTTTTCCTGTATTAGATACATCCCCTTCAGGACTCTTTAAATACTCAGGCTGAGTTCTATAAATAATAGTAGGTAAACTTCCTCCATTATTATATTCATAATATTTTCTTACTTCTTTAATAAATAATTCTTTATTAATAAGTCCATTTTCATCAATAGTAAGTCTTAATATCTCTCCTACTTTTAAAGTATCTAAATTATATACAAAGGCAAGATTATTAATAAGTTCTTTAGATTTCTTATTAAATGCTCCACTACTAAGCACTTTATTAGGAATACTATCTTTTAAAGAATCAAAATCAATTAAATTATCTACTTTAGGTTTATTACTATTTTTATTCTTAATATCTTCATTATTAAACATAGAACCAACACTACTTTTAAATGTATCATTAAGTTTACATGATATATCTACATAATCATCATATTTAAGATTAACTTTTTTATATGATTTAACTAAATTATTGTATTCATTAACACCGATATTATTATATAGAACTATATTTAAAACAGGATGATTAAAGAATTCATAAGCACTTATTGGTGAATATAATTCATATATATAATAATTTATGTTATCTCCATTTTTATAATATGTTTTAATTAATCCGACTGCTTCTAAAGCATTTCTTGCTTCTTTTATTTCTTTTAAGCCACTTTTTAAAAATGTCATTAAATGATGATGATTATAACTAGTACTTGCCGTTAGTGTTCTATCTAAATCACTCCATAATGTTAAATATAAACTTATTGGTAACGATCCTATAATAGGCTCATATAAATTAATTAAATTTACTTTATCGTTATCTGTTAATATTGTTTTATTAACTACTACATAATTATCTGCTGGTAATAAATTTGCATCATTCATATATATTAGCCTTCTTTCAACATCTATTTTATTATTTAAATCAATCAAAAGCAAGACAATGTTTAAAATAAGCATATACTTTACTCTTAACTATTTTAAAATAAAATGTTATGATTAGTTTAATTGGAGGATGTAATGAAATTAGATGTAATAATTCCTTGTTATAATGAAGAAGGAAATATATTTTTATTAAATAATAAATTGAAAGATATTTTAAAAGATATTAATTATAAGTTAATTTATATTAATGATGGTTCTCAAGATAAAACTTATGAAAAATTAGAAACTATATATAATCAAGATAAAGAACATATTAAAGTTATTAACTTTAGTCGTAACTTTGGTAAGGATGCAGCTATATTTGCGGGAATGAAATATAGTAATGCGAAATATTGTGCTATTATTGATAGTGATATGCAACAAAATCCTAAATATTTAATTAAAATGTTAAATTTTCTAGAAGAAAATCCTGATTATGATCAGGTAGCTATGATTAATAAAGAAAGATCTAATGATAATTTCTTTGTTAAATCTTTAAAAAAATTATTTTATAAATTTATTAATTTAATTAGTGATACTAAATTTAAAGAAGATGCATCAGACTTTAGAATGTTTAGTAAAAGTGCTAAAGAAGCTATTCTAAACTTAGGTGAAATAAATAGATTTTCTAAAGGAATCTTCTCATGGATAGGTTTTAAAACTAAATATTTAGAATATAAAGTGGAAAAAAGATATTCAGGTAAATCTAATTTTAATTTAACTAATTCTTTTAAATATGCTTTTAATGGTATTATTAACTTTAGTACTAAGCCTTTAAGAATGGCAACAATTACTGGATTACTAACTTCTTCTATATCATTTATTTATTTTATTATAATGTTATTAGAGACTTTAATTAAGGGAAATGATGTTCCTGGTTATCCATCTATTATATGTTTAATTTTAATATTAGGTGGTATTAATCTTCTTGCTATAGGTATAGTTGGAGAATACATATCTAAAATATATTTAGAAATTAAAAAAAGACCTATATATATTACTAAGAATACATTAGGTTTTGATGAAGATGTTTTATAGCATCTTTTTTATTTACTTATTTTTTAATTCGTTTACATAATTAATTCTTTTATTTATTTGATCTATTATTTTATTAATTCTTTCCTTAGACATAAATGGGTTTTTAGATAATATTTCTCTCACTTCATTAGTAAATCCTTCTAGCATGTTAATATCAAAGAAACTAAAATCTTTAACTAAATTAATTTGCATATTTTCATATTCTTCAAATGGCTTAGTTAAAAAGAATTCTCCAACATACATATCATTTTCGTCATACCATAATGAACAACCATTATCAAATATTGGTGCAACTTTTATAAAATCTAAAGAATTTACATCTCTAATTACTCCAAAATTATTAAAATGTCTATCTTTATTAGCTAAAAGATAATCACAAACTATCATTTTATCAACTAATTTTCTAGCATCTTTTATTTTAAGTTCTTCTAAACATCTTATATAATGATCGTATTTATTCTCATTTTCTTTATATTCAAAATTATCATTAATTTTCCAAGCGGGTACTAATTCAGTATCCTTGTTAATAAAATTTTCACATACTGATATAGCATTATTATTTTCATAAATTATTTCATATTTAACATATTCATCATCATTTAATAATCTTTCGTACAATTTGGTAGCTATTAATTCATTGTATGGCTCTTGATTTAATATTTTACTGCCTGCTTTAAGCAAATATCTTTTTCCATTAATAATCTTCCATCTTTTACTATAATTACCATTACTTGTCATGTCCGGTGTATTTAAATTTAACTTCATAGGAGGTGTTTTACCACCATTAAATAATATTTTTCCAATATCCTCAGAAAATTCATTATCAAAGAAATTAATGTTTTCCCACAATATATTATCATTAGGCCTTTTAATCCAGTATTGATCAGATAATGATAAACAATATGCTTTAGCATCTAATAAATCAAAATTATCATCAGAAATTATTTCTTTTAATCCGTTTCTCGATGCCGGTATTTGTCTATTTTTCCACCATTTATTAAACTCATTCTTATTTACTATTCCATCTTTAACTAATCCAAAAGGCGCATATTTTAAATTATTAGAATAATTATAATCAAATTTTACAATTAAATGTTCTTCTTCATCATACCAAAAATCAAAAACTTGCGTTTTTTTATTCATTAGAGTATACTCTTCCATAATTGTTCCTCATTTCATCATAATTATTATATCAAAAAATCAAAAAAACTTATATACTCTAAAATGAATATATAAGGCTTTTAAACGTTTTAAATTATATACTTAATTCTTTTTATTTAGATAATCTTCATCAATATTAATATCATCAGTTAAACTAGAATTATCTTCTTCATAATCATCATAGTCATCTAAAACATTAATTTTAACTTTAATATCTCCAACTATTTCTACTCCTAATTCTTTTTCAACAGTAAGTTTTAAAGTATTATCTTCAACATTAACATTACTTGCACTTGGAGCAGTTAAACTTCTTACAATAATCTCATTACCATCTGTTAATTTATCTTTTAAATTAACATTTATTATATCACTATAATTAAATGTTCTTGCTATAACATTTGTCTTTGTATTATTATCATAAGAATACCATACATTAACATCATATGATCCATTTACAGCCACTTTTCCATTGGAATTATAGCCTTTGAATGTATGATTAATCACCCAACAGCCAAGCACATTACTAATATCTTCTTCTACTAAAATACTATATTCATCTTTACATATTTTTTTACTTTTACCAATAACTGCTTTAGTAACTATCTCTTTATAATTATTATTCATCCTATCACTCCCTAATTTAACTTATGCATAATAGGCATAAAAAGTGATAATAACCCAAAAAGAAAACAACATAGTTTCCTACATTGTTCTATCTACTATACCAATAAGTATATTTATTTGGTAAATTAAGTGTCTTTTTAGCATCAAATAAATTACTAATCCAAGTACTGTATGAACTATATGTTGATCCATACCATCCATAACCTAGCATGAAATGTAAGTGAGCACCAGTTGAACAACTTTCCCAGCTTTGAGTTCTTTTACCGCCACCAACATAACCTATTATAGTTTTACTTGTAACCTTATCGCCAACTTTAACGTTTATATCTAATAAATGCATGTAACCTGACGTATATTTTTGCCCATTAATTGTATGATAAATATAAACTTGTCTACCTCCACATATCTTTTTACTAGTATTATCAATAATCATGCCAACTACACCATTGGCAGTAGCATAAACATTAGTTCCTTCTGCATTACCACCAATATCAGTACCACTATGAAATTTATAACTTCCCCTAATCGGGTCAATACGATATCCAAAATAACTTGTAATAGTTCCTTTAATTAAAGGTTTTCTGAACATTGTATCACCTTTAACAGAAACACATTCATTTAAATCTTGACTATCTTTGCAACCTAATCCTTCATAATATTTAATTAAAGAATTAATTCCATCTATTTGTTCCTGAATATCCATTGTTATATCACTAATTTTTTCCAAATCAGTTCCAAGTGAATCAATACTGCTTTCAAGAGATGCTATTTTCTTATTAAGTTCTTCTTCTTGTTTAGCTAAATCAACTTGTAATTGTTCATTATAAGTAACCTTTTCTTCCCAAGACTGAATTTGACTATTATTATAACCTAAAATTTGATTAACAACTTCATAACGATATACTAAATCAGCATAACTTTCAGCTTCAAAAATATATTCTAAATAAATATTATCGCCTTGTAATAACTCATAAGAATTAATTAATTTCTTAATGCTTTCCTTAGTACTAGCTATATCTTTATTTAATTCTTCAATTTCTTTTTTAGCGTTTTCGATTCTTTCTCTATTTTGAGTTATCTCATTTTGTGATGTATAAATATTATTTCTTGCACTTTCTATCTCATTTTTAGTTCTTTTCTTTTCATTTTCTTGATTAGCTTTCTTATTTTTTAAAGTTGCAAGTTCACTTTTTAATTCTCCTAGTGTTCTTGCATTAGTAGCAAACACATTTGGAATAAATAATATAAAAGTTAATAACAAAACAACAAACTTTTTCATATCGTTAAATACTTTCTAACAGCTTTAACTGATGAGAACGCTCCAATTACAGTTCCAATCAATATTAATAACAATGATACTTTATAAACTACTTCTCCTGGACTAACTAAAGTAAGAATATTCATTATGTTTGATAAATTAACTGTATTTAAAGCATTATAAGCATAACTATATCCAAATATAGTAATAAGAACAGGAACTATACTACCAATAAATCCAATAAAGAATCCCTCAATAAAGAAAGGTAATTTAATTACTATATTGCTTGTTCCAACTAATCTCATAATATCTATTTCTCTCTTTCTAGAGAAAATAGTTATCTTAATTGTATTATTTATTAAGAATGCTGTAACTAAAATAAGTCCAATAACTAAGCCAATTGTTACTTTTTTAACTGCTTCAAAAACTTTAATTAAATCATTAACAGTTGTTTCTCCATATTTAACTAAGGATACTTTTTCTAAATTCTTAATAGTTGTAGCTGTCTCATTTATATCTTTAACATTTTTTACATCAACTATAAATGAATCTTGTAAAGGATTTTCTCCTTCTTCCCAAGTACTTATTATTTTATTAAATGTATCATTTTCATTAGCCATACTATTTTTAATATCTTCCTTAGATTTAAATGTTACACTTTTAATATTATCAATATTTTGTAAATCTTCTTTAGTTTTATTAAGTTCGTCACTTGTAATATCTTTATCCATAAATATAACGATTGTTAATTCATCTTCGATATTCTTAGTTATGTTATTAATGTTATAGGAAAGTAACATTCCAATAGATACTAATATTAAGGTTATAATAGAACAAGTAATAGATGCCATACTTAAACTAAAATTACGTAATATACTTTTACCAGCATTTTGAATGCTTCTTAAAATAATTCTAAATATCTTCATTTACTTTATATCTTCCTTTCGCATAATCTCCACTAATTAAGCCATTCTTAATTACGATTACTCTTTTTTTCATTCTATTAACTATATCTTGATCATGGGTTGCCATGACAACAGTTGTTCCTGTTTCTTTATTTATTTTATCAATAACTTCCATTATTTCTTTACTAGTTTCAGGATCTAAGTTTCCTGTTGGTTCATCACAAATTAATAATTTAGGTTTATTAACGATTGCTCTAGCGATACATACTCTTTGTTGTTCACCACCTGATAATTCATAAGGAAATGATCTTGTCTTATTTGATAGTCCTACTTGTTCTAAAGCGGCAAGTACCATTGGTCTTATTTCTTTGGAACTAAGTCCATAGCTCTCTAACGGATAGGCAACATTTTCATAGACAGTTAATTTAGGAAGTAACTTATAATCTTGGAAAACAATACCTATTTTTCTTCTTAATTTATAAATTTTACTATTTCTTAATTTAGCAACGTTTACTCCGCCAACAGTTACATTTCCTTTACTTGGTTTTTCTTCACGATAAAGTAATTTAATTAAAGTTGATTTACCAGATGCAGTTTGACCAATTATAAAGCAAAAATCCCCTTTTTTTATTTTTAAATTCACTCCAGCAAGTCCTGTTACACCATTTTTATATATTTTATATACATCTTTAAGTTCTATAAATTCCATCAAAACATCTCTACTTTCTATAGTAAACAATTAAATTATACCATATATTGACAATTTTTGCGTACCAATTTATGGAAGTTTACATTTTATATAACTCAAAAAAGGCTTATTGTTTAAAGCCTTTTATATATTAATCTTTATTTATTTTTTGGAACAATTTTTTCTAATCCACCCATATATGGTTGTAATACTTTTGGAATATTAATACTTCCATCTTCATTATAGTTATTTTCTACAACTGCAATTAATCCACGTGGTGTTGCTAAAACTGTGTTGTTAAGTGTATGTAAATAATAATTTCCATTGTCACCTTTAACACGAATTCCTAATCTTCTTGCTTGAGCATTTCCTAAATTAGAACAAGAACCAACTTCAAAATATTTCTTTTGTCTAGGACTCCATGCTTCAATATCACATGATTTAACTTTTAAATCTGCTAAATCTCCAGAACAACATTCAAGTTGTCTTACTGGAACGTCCATATTTCTAAATACTTCAACGGTATATTTCCACATTTTATTATATTCTTCCATAGATTTTTCTGGTTCACATAACACGATCATTTCTTGTTTTTCAAATTGATGAACTCGGTATAATCCTCTTTCTTCTAATCCATGAGAACCACCTTCTTTTCTAAAGCAAGGTGAATAACTTGTCATTCTAATTGGTAATTCATCTTTTTTAACCATTTGGCCTTTAAATCTACCTATCATTGAATGTTCAGAAGTACCTATTAAATATAGATCTTCTCCTTCAATTTTATACATCATTGCTTCCATTTCTGGAAAAGACATAACTCCTGTAACAACATCAGCATGAATCATAAATGGTGGAATTGCATAAGTAAATCCTTTATTAATCATATAATCTCTAGCATAAGCAATCATCGCTTCATGTAGTCTTGCTATATCTCCTAACAAATAGTAAAATCCTTCTCCACTTGTTCTTCCTGCTGCTTCTTTATCCATACCACCTACAGCGGTAATTATATCAGCATGATAAGGAATCTCGTAACTAGGGACAACAGGCTCCCCAAATCTTTCAACCTCAATATTTTCACTATCATCCTTACCAATTGGAACTGATGCATCAATAATATTAGGAATAACCATCATTTTTTCTTTAATAAGATTATTCTTCTTTTCTTCAGATATCTCTAATATTTTAATTTGAGCATCCATATCTGCTATTTTCTTTTTAACTTCTTCAGCCTCATCTTTTTTACCATCTTTTAAAAGAGCTCCAATACTTTTAGATAAATTATTTTTTTCACTTCTTAAATTATCGCCTTTAAGTTTAGCCTCTCTAGCTTCTTTATCAAGTTCAAAAACTTCATCAACTAAACCAAGTTTTTCATCTTGAAATTTCTTTTTTATATTTTCTTTTACTAATTCACGATTTTCTCTAATTAATTTTATATCAATCATGATTTTATCTCCCTCCTCATTAAAGTTTTACTCAAGCTTTATAATCAAATTTTAGCATATATTTTATTTTTATTCAAAAATTATTTAAATAATTCATTATATACTTCATTAAAATTACTTACATACCTCAATTTAACATTCTCAAGTATCTCAATAGGAATTAAATCTTCATCTACTTTGTTTTGTAAAGGCAAATAAATTATATTTAATTTATTATTATATGCTGTAATTATTTTATCTTTTAATCTATTTACTCTTAATATTTGACCATATAAATCTACGGCACCTATAAAACAAATATTATTATTAATTTTTTTACCAGATACTGTGCTCATTATAGAAGCAGCAATTCCCAGTCCCCCAGAAAATCCATCTAATTCATATTTATTAACATTAAAATTTAAATGAATATTATCTTCTGATTTTAAATATTTATTATTTTTTAAATAACTTATAACCATTAATATAGAACTATTTAAATTTTTTCCTACATTACCAGTAACAATCATTTTATCATTAATTATTGAAGATACTTTAACACATGCACCTCCATAACCACTAACTCCAACGATGTTTGCCTCACCCACATGTAAATTATTATCAACCAAATTATTAATAGGTCTTCCTAATATTTCATTAAAATTAGGTTCTTTCTTTATTCCATTAATTAACATATATCTTATTATTTTATCTAATAATCTTTCTAATTCTCTAATACCAGGATCACATATATAACTATTAATTAGTTCTAATATTTCTTCTTTAGTTATATTTATCTTTTTAATGTTATACTTATGACATATCTTGGGAATTAAATAATTTATAGCAATATTTTGTTTATCATAAGGAGTATAATTATCAATATATATTATTTCTAATCTATCTTTTAATACTGGATTAATATTATTTACATCATTAGCAGTTAATATAAATAGTACATTAGTTAAATCAAAAGGTTCTTCGATGTAATTATCCGTAAATGATTTATTTAAATTATTATCTAAAATATCTAATAAGGTACTAGAAGGATCTCCTTTATAATCTTTAACTATTTTATCTACTTCATCTATTAAAATAACGGGATTATTCGTATTACACTTAATAATAGCCTCCATTATTTTACCAGGAGATGCACCTAAATATGTTCTTTTATGTCCAATAAGTTCAGATGAATCATTCATTCCTCCAACACTTATTTTATAAAATTTTCTTTTTAATGCTCCAGCAATTGATGATGCAATTGTACTCTTACCAACACCTGGTGATCCAACTAAACATATTATTGGATTTTCTAGTTTTGGATTTTTTCCCTTAAAATAAGCATATTCTTTAATTCTAGTTTTAATACTTTCCATTTTATAATGGGTATTATCTAAATATTCACTTATTTTCTTTAAATTAGTTTCTTCCTTACTTGCCTTATTAAAAGGTAAATTAATTAAAGTATCTAAATATGATCTTATAACACTTATTTCAGGATTATTAGCCGGAGTATATTCATACTTTTTAAGTTCACTTAACAACTTATTTCTAATCTCGTCACTAACATTTAATGAATTAATTTTATCTAGATATTCACTTATTTCAGTATCTTTACTATTTTTAACGCCTAATTCTTCATTTAACTTATCAATTTTATTTTTAATAATAAATTCTTTTTGTTCTTTTTCTAATCCACTTCTTATTTCATTATCAATTTTATGATCTAATGAAAGTATTTCTAATTCAACACTTATATCTTTAACAAGCATTTTAGCTCTTTCTACTTCATTAAATTCATTCATATAGGCTATTTTTTTATCTATTGGAAATTTCAAAAAATTAACTATTATATCTGTTAATTCATCTAACGATAATTTATCATTTATTTTAGCTAGTATACTATTAGATACTTCAGTAGATGATGTAATATATTGTTTTAATAAACTAATTAATTTTTTCTTTAAAGCAATACTTTCAACTGATTCTCCATTATCAATATAAATCATTTTAACGTTACCTATTAATATTGATTTATTATATCGATAATTAGAATATTCATTTATTTTAACTCTATTTAATCCTTTTAATACTACTCTATAATTTTTATTAGGTAAAACGACACAAGATTTAACTAAACAAAGAACTCCTACATTAGGTAAATCTGATACTCCAAGCGATTCTTCTTTAGTCTCATTAGGTAAAATAACAACTACTTTTTTGTCATATTTATTTTGAGATACTTCTATAATTTTTTGTGATAACTCATTATTTAGTTCTAAACGTACTTCGGCAGTTGGTAAAATAGATAACTTCTTAAGTAACAATATCGGTAAGTTTTTATCCACTTTTGCACCTCCTGAATATGTAATTTATTATAGCATAATATTTTTTTTCGTAAATAGTTTTTAAGTGATTTTTTAAATTTAATATATTCATATTTAATCAAAATAAAAATAGGACCTTTTGTCCTACTTAACACTATAAAAATTTATATCATCTTTATTTAATTTGATATTTAAATCATTAACATATAACTTAGCAAGTATATCACCTTTTTTAACAGAATCACCTGATTGTTTTAATAATTTAATACCAACACTATAATCAATTTTAGAATCTTTAGTTATTCTACCAGCTCCTAATTTAACTGATAACTCTCCAACTTTTAAAGCATTAATATGACTAATTATTCCATCTTGATTAGATTTAATTAAGATAACTTTATCGCTAATCTTTAATTTAGATAAATCTCCACCTTGACTAGATATCCATGTTTTAAACATTTCATAAGCTTTATTATTATCTAGCACTTCACTTGCACGATTATATGCTTCTTCATAAGAAATATTTAAATACATACTTGCTAGATTTCCGACTACTTCTAAAGAAGTTTCTCTTAGTTTATTTTTTTCTCCTTTTAAAACATTTATGGCTTCTTCTACTTCTAAGGCATTACCTATACAAGTTGATAATGGTTCATTCATATCGGAAATAATTGTCTTAACTTCTCTATTAAATCTCTTACCTATCTCTATTAAATAATTTGATAAAACTACAGCATCTTTTTTAGTTTTAACTAAAGCACCACTTCCCCATTTAACATCAATTAAAATATAATCGGCTCCACAAGCAATTTTTTTACTCATAATACTTGAGGCAATAAGAGGGATACTTTCAGTTGTTCCAGAGACATCACGTAACGCATAAATTACTTTATCTAGTGGAACTAAATCATTAGTTTGAGCACCTACTACAACTCCAATTTTTTCTAAATTATTGTAATAATCTTCTTTAGTTAAATTAACATTAAATCCCGGAATAGATTCCAACTTATCAATAGTTCCTCCAGTTATTCCTAGTCCTCTACCACTCATTTTAACTACCGGAATATTTAATGCACCAAGTACGGGAATAGCCACTAATGTTACGGTATCGCCTATTCCACCAGTTGAATGTTTATCACAAACCTTTTTATCAAATTTAAATGTCTCTCCACTATCAATAAATATTTTAGTTAAGTCAAATGTTTCTTCAAAAGTAAGTCCATTAATAACAATTGCCATTAGTAATGAAGTCATTTGATAATCTGGTATTTCTTTATTTAAATAACCATTAAAAGCATAACTTAGTTCTTCATGAGTTAAAACTTCTTTATTTTTCTTTTTAGTTATAATATCTAACATATTCATTATAAACCACTCTCTATTCTATAAATATTATAAATTAGATTAAAAAAAAAAGAAAGATTAATTTCTTTCTTTAACTTTAAATTCTTTAACCATTTCGTCAAGGAAGTTAAGTTTAGCTCTTCTAACCATTCCTTTTTTAACAACTGTAATTTTGTCAATTAATGGTGAATTAACAGCAAATGTTCTTTTAACAACAACGCTTCCTGATTTCTTTCTAACAGTAAATCTTTTAGAAACTGATCCACCTTGAATGCTTGTTACAATTCCTTCGAATGCTTGAATTCTTTCTTTTTTACCTTCTTTAATCCATAAATCAACTCTAACGATATCTCCAACTCTAAATTCAGGAGTATTAGGTTTGATTTGTTTAGCATTAATCTTATCGATTAAGTTCATAAAGCACGTCCTTTCATAATATATTTCACTGATAATCATATATAAATATAGCGGATTATAGGAGCTTTTACATCAAAAAGCATTTTGATTATATCAAAAGAATACCTAAATTACAAGGTTTAATTTAGGTTTTTTCACTATTTTGTTTTAATAAATACAGTATCTATTAATGCAATAATATTACTTTCAGTTGATACTCTCGTAAAAACTATTTAATATTTCTAGTAATACTGAAGTTGT
>DJSP01000061.1:16545-25429 GCA_002438065.1 Caryophanales bacterium UBA6331
TAGTAATACTGAAGTTGTTGCATTATAAATTTTATAAATCTAAATTATTAATGTATTCAATAAAATATAAAGGAATATTAATTATTTTTCCGTTTTTACATAAATTATTTAAAGAAAATCTAAATGAAATTTCATTGTCATTATTAGCATTATATTTTGTTAAACTATTATTATTTGTGCTTTTATCTGATTTTACTTCTATTGGGATTATTTTATTATTTCTTTGAATAACAAAATCGATTTCATTTCGATCAAACGTATAATAATTAGGTGCTTCTTCTTGTAAATAATTTAATACATTAGCAACATAATTTTCGGTAAATGAGCCCTTAAACTCTTCAAATAATTTATTTCCTTCAATAATAATACTACTATTTAAATTAGACATTCTTCTTAATAATCCTACATCGTTCATATATATTTTAAATGAAGATAGATCATTATAAGCTTTTAATGGAAAGTCGCATTTAGTTACTGAATAGCACTTAGTTACTAAACTAGCATTATTAAGCAAATTTAAAGCATTTTCATATTCTCTTGCACGTGCTCCTTCTTTTACCACTTGATAAACAAATTTTTTATTTTCTCTTGCTAATTGAGATGGGATACTGTTCCAAATTAAGGATATTTTATTTGCTTCATTAATATTCGTATGTTTTGAAAAATCACTTTCATAAGCATCAAGTATATTTTTTTGAATTTTACTTACTTTTTCAATATCTTTATCATTAACCCAACTATTTACTGCTTCTGGCATACCTCCAACAATATAATATACTTTTAATTTTTCAATAAGTTCGTCAGTAAATATTTTGGGTATTTCTTTTATTTCTTTTGTCTTTTTCATAACTTCTACTAAATTTTCTGAATTATCTGCTATTAAAAACTCACTAAAAGTCATTGGATATAGATTTAGAAAATCTACTTTGCCGACTGGAAATGATGTTTTAGATAATCTAATTCCAAGCAGTGATCCTGCACATGCAATATGATATTCTCCGGCTTCCTCACAAAAATATTTTAAAGAATTTAAGGCATTTGGGCATTCTTGAATTTCATCAAAAATTATTAATGTTGTACTAGGATTTATTTTTTTACCGTTAACAAGAGATAATTGCTCTATTATTCGTTTAGGATCTTTAGTATTTCCAAATAATTCAGCCAATCCTTCATCATGATCAAAATTAAAATATGCAACATCATTATAATTTTCTTTTCCAAATTCTTTTAAAATATATGTTTTCCCTACTTGTCTTGCACCTTTTAAAATTAAAGGTTTTCTATCTTTACTATTTTTCCAATTTATTAACTTTTCTATTATAAATCTCTTCACAATATCAACTCCTCAATAACATATTATCACACTTTTGCAAGAAATATTTACATTTTTATCACACTTTTGTGTATATTTACGTTAAAATTATCACACTTTTGTAAATTTAAGATAAAAAACCATACTATAGTATTTTCTTAATTACAAAACACTACTTCATTATTTTCATATTTTAAACATTTATCTTTACTAACTTCTTCTTTTGTTACAGGATCAACTAAAACACCAACGTAACCTTTACTTGCTAAATCTCCTAAGGTTATCTCGCCTTCACAGTTTTTCTCTAAAAAACATTTTTTAGCTGATTCTTTAATTTCATTATTAAGAACTAAGTATAATCTATCAACGTGGTTTTGATAAACTTTAACTGCTCCAATAATAAATAAACCAATTAAAACAATTATGATTATTAAACCTTTTTTATTTATCGCCATAATAATCCTTAATAAATTGTTCTCTAAATTCCAACATACGATCTTCTTTTATTGCTTCTCTCATTTCTTTAGTTAAATTAACTAGGTAATTAATATTGTGAATAGATAAAAGTCTAGCTCCAAATGTTTCATCACAATTAATTAAATGTTTAATATAGGCTTTAGTATAATGCTTACAAGCATAACAATTACATTCACTACTAATTGGAGTAAAATCTTCTTTATATTTAGCGTTTTTAATATTTATTTTGCCATATTTTGTTAAGGCATGACCATGTCTTGCTAGTCTGGTTGGAGAAACACAGTCAAAGATATCAATACCACGGATAACATTTTCAACTAAATCGATTGGATCACCAACACCCATTAAATATCTAACCTTATTTTCTGGTAAATATTTGGTACTCATTTCAACCATTTTATACATTGTTGGTTTGTCTTCACCTACACTTGTACCACCAATTGAATAGCCATCGAAATCCATTTTGGTTAGTTCTTCGGCACAATGTTTACGTAATTCTTCATATTCGCCACCTTGAACTATTCCAAATAAGCTTTGTCTTTCATTATTAAAAACATCTTTTCCTCTTTTAGCCCATCTAAGAGTTCTTTCAACACTTTGCCTGCAATAATCATAGGTTGCAGGATAACCAATACATTCATCAAAACTCATAGCAATATCACTATCTAATTTATTTTGAATTTCAATTGATTTTTCAGGAGTTAAAAGTAAAGCATCTCCATTATATTGATTTTTAAACTTAACTCCTTCTTCTGTTATATCTTTTCTTTTAGCTAAACTAAATACTTGAAAACCACCTGAATCAGTTAAGATTGGTCCATTCCAATTCATAAATTTATGTAAGCCACCCGCATGATCTATAACGGTCTCACCAGGTCTTAACCATAAATGATAGGTATTAGAAAGAATTATACCACAATCTATTTCTTTTAATTCTTCTGGAGATAATGTTTTAACAGTTGCTTGAGTACCAACTGGCATAAACATTGGAGTTTCATATTCGCCATAATTAGTTTTAATTTTACCTAATCTAGCATTACAATTTTTATCTTTTTTAATTAATGTATATTCTATTTTCATATATACTCCTTTAAATTTTATCTGGTAAAGTGATTGCTAAAATATTAAGTAAATATTTATTAATTTTATATACTTCATTTATTAAAGTTAAATAACTTTCTTTAACAATATCATCTTGTTCAGTTAATACTTCGTGATTTGAATAGAAAGCATTAAATGATGAAGTTAATTTATAAATATATTCACATATTTCGTTTAAACTTCTCATATTAAATGATTTTTCAATAACACTTCTTAATTTAATAATATTAATTAAAATATCTCTTTCTTCTTTGGTGTTTATCTTATAATATTTATCATATTTTAAATTACTTTTACTTAATAAACTTTTCATTCTAACTGTACTATATAAAATGTATGGACCTGTTTTACCATTTATATCACTAAATTTAACTGGATCAAATACATAATCACTAGTACGATTAGGAAGTAAATCTGCATATTTAATAGCAGCGATAGCTAAAACTTCAGCTAAATCATCTTTATCTTCTTCTTTAATATTATCTTTAATTACTTTTCTTGTTTCAGTTTTAACGATACTGATTAATTCTCTTAAAGACATTATGCCACCATCTCTAGTTTTAAATGGTTTTCCATCTGGTCCATTAAGTGTTCCAAAACCAAACCATTCTAGGCTTATATCTTTAGGAACAATTCCGCTTTTATAAGCTGCTCTAAAGGCTTCAACAAAATGTAGTTCTTGTCTTACGTCAGTTAAATAAAAATATTTTGATGCCTTAAATCTTTTAATTCTTGAGTAAAGAGTTGCAAGTTCAGTTGTATCGTAAAGTACACCTCCATCACTTTTTAATAACATAACAGGAGGTATTTCTTTTTTATCAGTTTCTTCTTTAACATCAATAATTGTTGCGCCATTAGAAATAGTTGTAAAGGGTTTAGTAATTGTTAAAACATCTTCAATATAATCATCAGCATCTCTTTCACCTTCATATAAATCAAAAGTACAATTAAGTTTTTTATAAATATCTTCAATATCTAAAATTGATAATTTAGTAAAGGCTTTGTATAGATCATAGATTCCTTTTTCTTTCTTTTGTAATCTAACAGTTAGTTCTCTAGCTTCATTTAGATATTCTTCATCCTCTTTAGCTTTAGCGCTCGCTAATGGATAAATATCATATAAATCTTCTAAGGTAACAGGAGATTCTTCTGGATAACTATCTAAATTAGGATTAAAGAAATCTAAATTAGGATATCGATGTTTAATTTCACAGATAATTAATCCCATAGGTCTACCCCAGTCACCATAATGAACATCACTTATTGTTTTGTAACCAACAGCTTCACATAATCTTTTTAAGGCTTCTCCAATATTAGGACTTCTTAAATGTCCGGCATGAAGGGCTTTAGCAACATTTGCTCCACCATAATCTAAGAAAATAGTTTCATCAGTATTTATTTTAAAAGTATTTACATCAAAGTTATTAACTATTTCATTAAGATAATCTATTAAAGCTTTATCTGATAAAGTTATATTTATAAATCCATTAACGTTAGATACTTCTTTAAACATATCATTATCTTTTAATTTACTAACTATTTCATCAGCTATAGCCATTGGACTTTTATGCATTGTTTTGGCAAGTTTGAACGCTCCATTATATTGATAATCACTTATATCTGGTCTATTACTAACTGATATTTCTGGGGTCTCATCATAGCCAAGTTCTTTAATTATTTCATTTATTTTTAATACTAAGTTCACTTAAATCAACTCCATTTGTATATTATCATAATTTTTAAAAGAAAAAAACTATCAAAATAGTTTTTATCAATCTTTATGTTCAATTAAATTAACATTATTAATTGAATCAAATCTCTTTGTAATTTTCTCTGTTGTTGTATGAATATCTTCTACGTCTTTACTCACTGTATTTATACTTCTTGATAATTTATCCCATCTTTCACGATATCTACCAAATTCAATACCAAGCTTAGTTAATTCCTCATGAATAACTTTTGCATATTTATCCCTTTCAATATTCATAACTACCATATTAATAATAGTTAGTGTACTCATTAAAGTAGTTGGTCCTGCTATCCATACATTTGATTTATAAGAATATTCTAGCAAATCCGGATGATATGCATTAATTTCCGCAAATATTGCTTCAGCTGGTAAAAACAAAATTGCTTCTGGTGCCGTTTCTCCAGGTATTATATATTTAGTTCTAATAGCGTCAATATGCTTTTTAACATCCACCTTAAACGCTTTTAAAGCAGCATCTCTTTCCGCCTTAGGTAAATTTCGATCAGTCATTATCTCATAATGTTCTAAAGGAAATTTTGAATCTATGCAAATAGTACCTAATGGATTTGGAGCATAAATAACAGCATCAGCAATATATCCATTTTTCATAGTAACTTGGGTATTATATACTTTTTTTACATCACCAAACACGCTAGATAAAATATAATTTAAATTAGTTTCTCCAAATATACCTCTAGTCTTTTTATCAGTTAAAACAGACTGTAAACTAATGATATCTTGACTTAAATTATCAATCTTTTTTTGAGCTTCATCTATCTTACCAATTCTTTCTAAAACTGTACTAAAAGTCTTATTTGTCTTTTCAAAATTAACATCTAATCTCTCATTAACTTTATCATTAATATAATTAAGTCTTTGTTCTATAACCATATTAGTTTCTTTAAAATCTCTATCTATATCTTTACTAAATTCATATTTAAAATCACCTAAAGACTTAGTAAAATTAGTTTCAAACTTTCCTAATCTTTCTATCATTTCATTATTATTATTTTTCCTTAATAAAGAAATAATTAACAATATAATAACAATAACTAATAAACCAATAATAATATATTCTAACATTTTAATCTACTCCATTCTAAATTTTTTACTTACAATTTTACTTATTATAAATGCAAATAACATAAATAAACCAATTTCTATTAAAGTTACCGGATTATTTATACTTTCTATTAAACTAGTACCAATAAACTCCCAAAATAGCACTAAGGATATTTTACCAATAAGAATACTTATTATATATTTTTTCTTATCAATACCAGCTAGTCCACAAGCAATATTAACTAAAAACGCTGGTGTAAATGGCATCGCTATAATAAGTGATAATTCTTCTAACTTTAATTTTTGAATTTGCTTAGTAATTCTTTTTAACTTCTTATGTTCACTCTTATCTAACATATTATAATAATGATTTTTTAATTTGTTTGAACAAAATGAATATGAAATATAACATCCTATACATGTAAAAATATAACTTATTATAAACCCATGTATATATCCCATATAATATGCATTTACAGTAATAAATAGTGACAAAGGAAGTATTGGAAATATACTTTCACTAATAATTAAAAAACACGCTAAAATAGGAGCAAACGCACCTAAATCATTCATAACATTTTCTAATATCGTATTTATAAACTCAAATATATTCATAATATGATTATAAAACAAATTATTTTTTATTTAAAGCCCATTTTACACTAAAAAAAGATAGACTTAACTATCTTCTATAATTGTATTTTTTATTTCATTATAATAATTATTTACTTTAAAGGCCCAAGACGTACTTTCAGCATACTTTGGATTCATCTTTTCAGCTGTATCAAGACCAACACTATAATAATTATAATAAACTAAATCTAAATATGATTTTATACCATCTTCTAAAGTATCAAATTTTTTATATGATCCACCATTACATGAAGGACTACCCTTTATGCCTCCAATATTATTACAACTTCTAGCAAGAGAAGAACAACCCCATTTACATCCAGTTTCTAAATTAACAATAGCAACAGCTAAATACGGATCTAATCCAGTTGCATCGGTATATTTAGCAAAATGTTCTCCCGTTCCTTCTAAATCACTATATAAATTTTTATTCAACTTTAGGGTTAACTCTTCAACTGTTAAATCATCCCATATAACTTTTCTTGTTGTAGTAGTTATTACTTCCTCGGTTGTAATTATATTTTCATCTAAATTAGCAATAACCTCAGGTTCTTTATTTTTATCATTTACCTTTATCATTACTCCACTTAATATTATAAGTAAGCAAAAACAAAAGCTTATTATTAAATCTCCATTAATTTTCTTTTTCATAAAATCTATTATACCATACATATATTTTTATGCAAGTTATAGAATTATGTTTCCAAAAAATGGTTTTAATACCACATATTAACTACATCGACACTTGTTGATTTTGGCATAGGATCAGGTAAATCTAGTTTTACTAATAATGGTACTTTAAATGATGACCCAAACGCGATAGCCATTCCTGGAAGTAGATTTTTTATCTTTTCTATTGTTTCCCCACTAACATTACTAGAAATATTACTAATTATATTTATATCACTTGGATGAAATATTTTAAATGATATAAAATTAGAACACTGTGATAACGCAGTTGTAGACAATTCACTAGGTCTTTGCGTGATGAAACCTAATAATAATCCATATTTTCTTCCTTCTTTAGCAATACGATCAAAAATATTATAACCTAAAACTTCAATATCAGTATCATTTTGAACATATCTATGTGCTTCTTCTAAAATAACATGAATTGGAAAAGATGCTCTATTCTTTAAAGATGTAACATAATTAAAGAATATTCTTGTATATATTTTAGTTAAAACTTTAACAAATCTTTCTTCAACATTATTTAAATTAAAATTTATAATTTGATATTGTTTTTCAGCATTAAATAATCTCTCTACAAATTCATTTTTAGTAATTCTTTCTTTTCCTACATCAAAAAATTTTCTATTTTCGGAATTTAATATTTGTTGTAATCTTACTTTAAGAACATTATATTCATCATATACTTTTTCACTTTTTAATGCTCCTTCACTAATTAAAGCAAAATCTAAAGCATAATATATATCTTCTAATCCATATTTAAGATTATGACTTATTATTACATTTGACAAATCTAACTTTTCAAATTGTTGTAAATAATTTATTACTAAATCTAACGCTGTTAACTTTCCAGATGAATCTATGTTTAAACATTGTTTTAAAGTTCTAGTATATCCAGGTTGAACAATTGGTGTTTCTAAATTTAAACTTTTGGTGTTATATCTTGTTAATATTGCAATAATTTGATCTCTTATCTGATTAGGATTTCTACCACTAGATAATATATCAAGTAAACTTTCTGCTATAATATCAGTTTTATATTCTTGAACATTATTATCTAAACTATTAAAAATATAAACTAATTTTAAGGTTTTTTCTAAGATTGGTAATTGACTTGCCGATTTAACACTTAAAAGAAGCGCTAAATCATCAATATCTAAAAAATATGCAGGTATATTTATTGAATTATAATTTTCATCCATATTATATGATTTATATCCCAAATTTGGAATTTCACTCGCATTTTTAAAGGCATCATTATATTCTCCATATACATCAAATAAAACTATATGAGCGTTTTTGGGTACCCCAGCTTTATTATCTTGAAAAATATTTTGCAAAATGCGAGCAACTCCACATGATTTACCACTACCACTATTTCCTAATATAGCAAAATGATTAGAAAAGAATTCATTTAAATTTATATTTACATTAAAATTTTCATAAATAACAGATTTTCCTAAATATATATTAGATTTATTTTCAGCATCTTGTTTACCTAATAGAAATTCAAGTTCTTGTTTATAAATTATTCTAGGAATACATAAAAATGAAGGTTTTCTCATTACACCAGAATAAAACATATCTTTTCTAATTTCGCCTACTAAAAATATTTTAATAATATCTTTATTAACTGATACTACTTCTCCAACAACTTTTCTATTTACTTCTTCGAACACAACATGAATATTTAAAATATTACTTTTTAGTTCATGAGTACTATTTTCTACATAAACATAATTATCTATAATTTCAGTTATCTTTCCAAACATATTTTATCAACCCTTATTCTAATCTAAATTCTATCACAAAAATTCAATTAAAAAAAGAGGTTACCCTGAGACTGCTGAAAAAGTATT
>DJSP01000049.1 GCA_002438065.1 Caryophanales bacterium UBA6331
TACACTTTTTCAGCAGTCTCGAACTAATTTATTTTTTACCGATATAGATAAAATAAAAGAAAAAATGTTGAAAGAATTAAATAAAAATTAGTCTTAAAAATTTTAACGTTAAAGTAAATAATATCATGCCCTATGTAAGGAATATAAATATAAAATTTTTATTCTAAAAAGTGTTTAATATTTATTACTTATTTATTGATTTTTAAAATTTCAAATAATATACTTATAATAGTGAGAAGGGTAGGCTAGAAATGACTAAGAAAAAAGATATTAAAATTGATGGACAATTATTTATTGGAGAAGGAAATGTTATTAAAGAAGTTGAGGATATTAAGATAATAACTGAAGAAAATCTAAAGGAATATGCAGATATGTTACAGTTTGATACTTTAGCACAAGAGTGTATTTTGGAAGATTTATGTGAGTCTTATAATATAAATAGAGATGATATGTTTATATTAATTCATGAACTTAAAAGAAGGGGAAATAATATTGTTACTTTAAATACATCAGCAAAGAATGATGAAGATGATTTAGATACAATGGTTACTTTAATACGTAATTTTGGACATGAACAATTAATTAATGATTTATCTTATAATATTGTAGATAATAGTGAACAGTTAAGAATTATGCTAATATCTGATACGAGATTTGGAAGTATTTATCAACAAACAACTATTTTAAATGATATGTATTTGAAAGCTAAAGAAATGGGAGTTAAGTATGTATTCTTAACAGGTGATGTTGTTGAAGGGGTATATAGGGGAGTAAAAAGTATTTATAATAGTACTCTTCATAAAGATGGTTATAAAGATCAAGCAGAATATGTTGCATCTTGTTTTCCTAGAGTTGAAGGAATTACTACTTATTTTATAACTGGCGAACATGATTTAAGTTTCTTAAGAGGTACTGATAAGGTTGATATTGGTAAGTTAATTTCTGATCGTAGGGATGATATGATTTATTTGGGACCTAAGAGAAAGAAAGTATCATTTATATGTGATGATAAGAGAAGTGGAAATATTTCTTTATATTTACATCATTCTAGTGGAAATGTACCATATACTATAAGTTATAAACCACAGCAAAAGATATCTTCACTTAGAAATGAGGATAAGACTGATATTTTAGTTACTAGTCATTTTGCAGCTTGTGATTCATTTTTAAGAAGAGGGGTTAGAAGTTATCAAGTGCCAACTGTTACAGCAACAACTGATGAAATGAAGGATGCTAATACACCGGTATATAATACGATTGGAAGTTGGATAGTTACTTTAGCTAAAGATAAAAAAGGAAATTTAAAAGGAACAAGTCAAATGTATATTCCATATTATTACACTATTAAAGATGATTATCGAACTTTTAAAAAGTTAGAGTTACTTGATCATACTACGATAAGTGTTCCAGAGGTAAATGTAAAAGATGATAAAGATAAAATATTTGATTTGTTAAAAAATGGACAAAGTTTAGAAGAATTAGTTAAAAAGTTAGGAATATCTTCTTTAAAATTAGGTGGTGTTATTGAACAGTTAAACACTAGAGGATATGATATAAATATTGTTGATAATAAAGTAGTTGTTAAGAAGAGTAAAAATAAGAATAATAAATCTATTAAACCTAATATGAGTGAATTAAATAAGATAAGACAACTATGGATATCTGATACTCATTTATGTAATGAGGCTCAACAACTAAATTTACTTAATAAGGTTTATAAGGAAGCTTATGATAGAGGAATTGATACAGTATTACATTTTGGAG
Source organism: Caryophanales bacterium UBA6331 (assembly GCA_002438065.1). Lineage (GTDB taxonomy): Bacteria > Bacillota_I > Bacilli_A > RF39 > UBA660 > CAG-533. Next base: position 1,765 of record DJSP01000049.1, read on the forward strand.
ATGTACTTGATGGTGATTATCATAATAGACCAGAACATCAATATGCTTTATTTAGATTAGGTGCTTCAAGACAACTTAACTATATTACTAATTATTATCCTAAAATTGAAGGAATTGATACTTATTTTATAACTGGTACTCATGATCAAACTCATTGCAAAAATGGTGGGGTATTTATGGGCGAAGCTATTGAGGAAAAAAGACCTGATATGCATTTCTTAGGCGACGATAAAGGCATATTTCATCCTAAAGAAAGTGTTAAAACAAGTGAAGAAATGTTTCATCCGGGCGGAGGATGTTCTTCTAGTTTATCTTATAAAATGCAAAAGTATATTGATAAAATGGAACCAGGTACTAAGCCTAATATTATTGGAAGTGGTCATTTTCATCAAAGTCATATGATGGCATATCGTAATGTGATTGCGTTCTTAATTCCTTGTTTAACAGCTAAAACTAACTTTGCAATTAGACAAGGATTAGAAAATACGATGGGTGCTTATTTTATTGATATGTACGTTAATAAAGATGGCGATATTGAAATGATTGAATTTGAAGAAAAAAGATATACGGAAAAAGATATTAAAAAAGATGATTATATGAAAACTAAACAATTAGTTATGAAACGAGAGAATTAATTTAATAAATTTCATCATTGTTGGTGAAGTTTATTTTTTTGTTTACAAGTTAAAATATTTTTGATATTTTTGAGAAAGAGATTATTGATTTTAGGTGTAATAGTTTGTAGTGCATTTATGTTAACAGGTTGTGGTAAAGATTCAGGCATTAATAATAATGATGGTGACGTTAAAAAATTAATTTATACACTAATAAGTTTGAATGTAAACGAAGTGAAAAATATACAACATCACAAATGTATTATAAAACTAAACAAGAAGTTTTAAATGATGCAAACAGTGGTAAGGATGCAGTTAATGTAACACTTACTAGAAGTTATGATTTTAATAAAGATGGTAGTAAATTACTTGCTTATTATGATATAACTGTTTATGATTTTATTGTTAGTTATGATATGAATGCTTTAAAGAAATATTATGAAGATGAATGTAGTAAGCTAGATAAAAATACTTATAAAAGTTGTAATGTTAGTTTAAATGATAAAACTATTACAATTATTTCGGAAGTAGATTTAAGTTCTGAAACAGCTAGTGAATATTTAACAACTGCAACTTTAGATAAAATTAAAGATAAATATGCTGAATCGTCATATAAATGTGAATAGGTTTTCTTTATGTTTAATTTTAGGTAAATAACATATAATATAATGTATGCTATTGTTAGTGTATAATATGTTG
>DJSP01000027.1:0-489 GCA_002438065.1 Caryophanales bacterium UBA6331
TAAATCACGTGATTTAAATAATAAATACACATCATTAAATGCTATTTTAAATGGAACTACAAGTGCATCTGATTGTACTGCTTATTTAACAAATATATTTAAAAATGATGGAAGTCCATTATTATTATCTGGAAGATTTAATGATGAAACGTTAAAAGAAGTTGGTAATAAATATCAACTATGGACGTTTAATACATGGGATTATGTTGTTGATGATGAAGAAGATGAAAATAAAAGAAAACAACTTAAATTACCATTAAATGATGTTAGAGTATTTAATGCATGGGAATATAAATCTTATTTACATGATGAAAATGGATTACGACTTAAAGATTCTAGTGGAAATCCAATACCAACAAATATAGCAAAAGAAATTGTAGGAGATCATAAAGATCGTCCAATTAAAATTGATTCATATGCTGATGGAGATGCTAAAGAAGTTAGTTATCCTACATGTAAAATGTTATTATTTAGAGCTGGTTATTGTTA
>DJSP01000027.1:550-5509 GCA_002438065.1 Caryophanales bacterium UBA6331
TTGTTATTTAATTAGAATTAGAATGTTTCATGGTGCTGCATCTGGAGCCATTAGTAAAAAATATGGTAAAACAAATGAAACCTGTATAGGTAAAGAAGGTACTGGAGATTATACTTATAAAGGTGCAATATATGAAGGAATATATCCTACTGAAGATGGGGCTCAATATGGTAATAATAATCCATATAATAAATGGCATGGTCCTGATGATGGTACTAGTGGTCTTTCATTATCAGATGTTAAGTTAAATGAAACTTTTCCAGGATTTTCTCAAGTAGATTATACAATATTTGAAGCAACTGCACCTTATAGTTCGTTAAGTAATTTAATAACAGTACATCCAACAAGTCCTAATATTTCAGTAAATCAATGTTTATCTTTTAATTATCGACATTTAGCTAAAAACATTGGTGCAATTGAAAGTAATATTTTTGATGGTAGACCTGATGTTGCACAAAGAAATAAAAATGGATATTTTGGTAAAACATTTGGAGGAATACATAATACTATTAGTAGAATAATGGCAATGTATACTTCTTGTGCTGAAACTATATTAACAAAATATTTTAATAATACTCGAAAAGATAATGAAGGTAATAATATTAAAAGTGAACAATATTATAATACCAACAAAATGGGTATTGGCGATTTGTGTACTACAACTAATGCAGATGTAACAACAGGTGAAATTGTATATAAAGTTAATCAAGAACGATTAACTTTAAAAGTTATTCCAATTAATAATAGAACTATTAGTGATAATGATAGTAATTTATCTTATGCACAAACAAATAAAATGACATATAATGTTCCATTAATTAATAAATATAATGTTGCTACAATTAATACATTAAATGATATGTTTAAAGATAAAGATTTTTATACACATAATTATGATGCTAATGATAAGAATGGAGTTAATTTTATACCTGATACTACAACTGGAGTTATATATAGATGTGGATGCTATGAATATAATAATTATAGAAAATCATTACAAACTACAGATGATACAGGAAAAACTGTTCCTAATATGAATAAGATCAATGCAAATAGTCCGGGTGATACATACATAGCACCTAAGCTTAACGATCCTAATGATCCTAATAAAGATGTTTGGTTATGGCCTGAAAGAAATATAATTTATAAAACTATAAAACAAAACTATAAAGGTTTAATTACAGAAGAACCTTTGGGAAATATTTATAGATGGCAACCTGTAATAAATGCAATACAATATGATAACAATGAAACTAATAAAGAAATACAAATACAAGATAAAAACAATACTACATTTAATCAAAATTTAAATATAATAAGTAATGGTACTACTAGAAATGCTACAATTGATTGTGATACTATTATATATATGAATTCAGATGGTATTGATGGTGATATTCAAAGATCATATTTTTATGAAGATAATGGAACTCAAACATTTAGAACAAATAATGCTACTCAAATAAATTTAAGTAATAATGCAAGTCATAGGTTTTGTATTAATGAATTTTCAGGTGAATTAAATGGAAATAATGAAAGTGCCGGAAATCCAGTAATGCAAAGTATGCCATCTAGACAAGGTACTAATAATTATGGTAAATTATCTTATAAATATTTTGACATATCAGATGATCTTAAATCATATGGTAAATTATTTACTAGAGTACCTACAAATTGTGATTGTGAAAATGGATTTATTCCTGAAAATGGTAATACTATTAATTTTGGTTCATTAGGTAGATTTAGAGATAATAGTATTGTCCCAGGAGTAGATGAAATTTATTCATTAGACTCGAATGGAAATAATGTATATCCATTAGTACGAACAACACATTATTTATATTTTAAAACATATATAAATGTTGCATTTAATCTTGAAATAAATGTTGAAGTTCAATATACATCAAATTCAGGATGTAAAGATTATTCAAAAACTACAGGAAATCCACCTAAAACAACTACTTATCATGACCATGATAAAAATTTAACATCAAAAGAATTAACTTTTTATTTATCTCCTGATGGTAATAGCATAAATGTTAAATCTGATAACAACACTGAATCTAATAATATTATATTATTTGGCAACGGTCATGGAATTGCTGAAGTATATGGAGAAGATAATAATGGCTGGGGTAGATGTTTATCAGCTGATGATCAATCTGCATTGAAATTTAAGCCAGATGGTGGTTTACATGCTTTACCACTATTACTTGATGAATCATCTTCTTTAATAAAAGGTTTAAATCCAGATGAAGCATCTGGTGGAATTGAAGTACCACTACTTGTTAGATATACACCTTTATTACAACCAAAATTAATTAGTGAAACTATTAAAGATAAAACTTATACTAGTGTTATTAGTAAAAATGTTACTATAAAAGAAGATAAATATTATAAAATAAGTAAAGTATTATTTAATTACGGTGATGATGAAATAGAAACAGATTCAATTACATTAAATATTAATTATCCATATATACCTGAAGATGAAACTTATACAACAAGACCTATAAATGCAGGATATGATAATATATATTTCAATAATTATCATGTTGATAATGACACCGATACACCAAATTCAAGAACTGAAAATCCTGAATTATTTAAATTATCAAATATGGATTTTCTTGGTGGATATGGAATTTGTACAGCATACACTGTATTATTAGTACCAAGTGATCCGGATTTAACTAACTTAACATCTAAAAAGTATTCTGGATATAATGATAAATATTATTTAACAAATGACGAAATTAGTAAATATTTTAATAATACTGATAATCATTGGAATTATTTTAAACAACCAAACAATTATTATAAATCTGGGCATATATATGGAATAAGATCTAAATCACAACCAAAAGCAGGACCTGTTTTAGTAGCATATAATGTTCAATTAAATGAAGCTAATAAAGGTGAATTTTTAAAAAATAATATTACTAATAATGGTCGTAACAATCAATCCATTAGTTTAAATATTAATAATTTACGTAAATGTAAAGTATATTATGAAAACAAATGGATTAGTAATACAGAGTTTAAAAAAGAAACAGATATAGTATTAGATTCAGTAGAAAATAAATTAAATACGGGATTAATATATGATTTAGTAATTGTACCTATATATTCAAATAAAACTGATACTTCATACAATTGGACAAAAGCATTAGCTGGAACTATTAATAGTCAATCTTATGGATCTAATAAAGATAAAGAAGTTGAAAATGTACATTTTGCAGGATCTAACCCATTAGTAATATTTAATTATTTACAAGTAAATTCAAATATAATTGATAATACTGGTGGCGGAGGTGATGGGGGTGGAGACATAGATCCGGATCCTCAACCTGATGAACCAAAAGATGTTCATAAGATTCATAACACAGATGGTGCAATTATATTTCCAAATGTAGATCATGAACAATTTAATCAAACAAATGGTAAGATTAAAGAATCTCCTGGATTTTGGTTAAACAATTCATTTAGATTAGTATTAAGATTACCATCATATAGAACTAATAATACACTAATTGATGATATTGACAATGTAACAATTGAAAATGCATCAAATGGTAATTTAAATTCTAGTAATACTGCTAATGACTTTTTATTTAAAGATATTCAAATTCATATAGGAAAAATAAGTGAATTAAATAAATATGGTTATCCTAATGAAATGGAATCTAATTTAAATAAAATTGAAACTAAAGATGAATTAGCTAAACTTCACATCATTAGTTATAAAGATTATTATGCAGATGCTGTATTTAGTAAAAGATTAAATAATCAACTTACAGTTGAAAATGATGTTAGAGAATTAGCCACAGCCGGCGCATTAAATCCAGATAATAATAACTATAAAAATAGATTTATTGAAGTTAATTTATCAAATGTTACGATAAAAGATAATAATAATAATGATGTTCCAATTTATACAGAATATCCTGAAGGATTTTATATTCAATTTAGAGTTCAAGCAGTATATCCTTCAGATGATGGAACATGTAGTTGGTCACCATGGTATGGTGGAAGTATCGATGGTGGATCTCATTGGTGGGGTACTAATGGTACGGATTATTATGTACCTGTTAGAAATTATTCAGAAATATTTACTGATTTTAGAAATTATATTAAAGAATCTTATCCAGGAACGTATGTGGTTGAAAAAGGATTTCTTGATGATCTTTTTGAAAACAATAAAAAATATATTAATATACCAGTAAATAATAATCCTAAAGACAATAATAATATACCTACTACATCATTATTTGGAAAAGGTTCATTGTTATCACATGCCGGAATTAATGATAATTCTAAAACAAAACCAAAATCATCAATAAGAAAAACATATTATAAACAAGGATTAGGTAATACTAAAGAAACTAGTATTGTTGGTTCAGAACAAATAAAATCAACAGTTACTAAATGCATTACAAAAGAATTAACTAAAAATGGTAATTATGAATATAAAGAAAAAAGTTATGATATACAAAAAGATAATGATTGGCCTTATAAAGGTACTGAACAATATGTAGTCAAACATGATGAAAAATCCAATTTATTAAAAAATGATGCTTCAAGATTATGGGAAATGTTATATATTGACTTCATTATTAGAAATATGAGTAAATTATATTATAAACCAAAATATAATAATAGCAATGATCAATGGAATGGGTCTGATGATAGAAATAAAATATTAAAATATCATTTATCAGTTCCTTATGATGAAAATAATAAACCTATTGTATTAAATGATAAGACTTGGGGCTGGGATGATACCGAATATAATTTATTTAAAACTAATGATAAAAATGGACAATATAAAGATGAAAAGAATGCTATTTTAAACAATCAGTTAGTTATGAATGAAGATAAATCTAGTAATAATAATCATATTGATGGATTAAGAAAAAAATATATTACTAATAAAGGTTATTGGGATTTAAACAAATA
>DJSP01000045.1 GCA_002438065.1 Caryophanales bacterium UBA6331
GGAATTTAAGCCTGTGGAGACCAAAGGTTACTTTATCTATGAAGCAGGAAATATAGGCGAAAGCCGAAAATAATAAATTTTAATTTATTATCTATGTTCAATTATTACACTTATTGATAAAATAATTGAGAGCAACTGAATCAATTGTCAATGGTGTCATAAATGAATTAAAATTAGCTAATATAATAAAAGAAACAATAGGTTATAGTAGAAATCAAATATTTGTTTTTTCGGAGTATATTGAAATTTTTTTATCTAATTAACCTATAAAACGAAAAACTAAAAAAATTCGTTCTACAAAAAATTATATTATACTAAACAAATTATTATATGAATTTGAAATAAATATAAATACTAATTTTAAAAGATATTTTTTTAAATTACATATAAATAATATAACCAAAGAACAATAATATAATATTTAATCTTTCATATATTTTATTATGAAACTAAGAAAACAAATTGATAATAAAAGAATAATTATGTACATATTACTAATAATATTCTTATTAACATATACAATGTTAGATACGATTGGTAAAAAAAGTTCTGATAATATTATTAAAATATCCGAAACACTTATTAATGATCTAATTATAGATATAGTTAATTCAAGTATTAAAAATGAAACATTAAAAAAATATAAAATAAATGATTTAATTGAGTTTAATTATAATGAACAAAAAGAAATAGAAAGTATAAATTATAATGTTGAAAATACTTATGATTTATTAGTAGAGATTAAAAATAACGTTGTTAATACTATATCTAATTACAATGAATATAAATACTATTATAAATATACAGTTTCTAATAATAATATAATAATAGAAGTACCTTTTTATAACTATACATCCAATATTTATATAACAAATATAGGACCTAAAATTAAGTCGAGAATTAATTTTTTAAAAACAATAGATAGTTCTGTTAAAACTAATGTTAATATCTATGGGATAAATACTATAAAATTAGATATGTATGTAAATTTTAAAGTTATAAGTAATATAATTGTTCCCTACAATAATAAAGAAATAGAAAATAGTTTTGATATCTTAATTGCTAGTAAAGTTATAAACGGCAAAATACCTACATATTACGGAAGTAATTATAAAACTCAAAGTGATATCTTTAATTTATCTTAAAAGTATGATATATTATTTTTATAGTAAGAAGGTGAGTAAAGGTGAATCAAATATTTATAAATGAAGCAATAACTAATGGATTAAATGCCTATATAAATAAAACAAGTGATAAACCTTATTCAAGTAGTCATTACTATGAGTTAACAATAATAGAATTATTAGTTAAAATATATGAACGAATTAATATAATAGTTCCTTATAAAACTAAGTATGAAAGAACATTTATTACTAATTTACAAGTTTATGGACTATCAAGTGAAGATGTAAGTAAATTTATAAATGCTTTAAATGATTATAATAATTGGTTATTAGGTGTTAAAGGAACATATACTGATTCAGTTATTACAATACATAAAATATTAATAAAGATGATATTACTTAAGAATTTATATAAGGAATTAAGTAAAGAAGAAATTGAGTATTATGATTATTATTTAAGTGTAAAAGAAATAAGACTTAAAAAAATATTAGATTTAGCTACTAATAATATTGATGATGCTATTAATTTATGGGTACGTAAAAGAAATATTTATTTATATAAACATAATTATGTATTTGAAGAAATAGAGCCTGATTTATTAACTAAAACCTTATATGAAAAACATGGACTTTCCATTAATGAAGTTAAACAATTATCTAATTTAAAAGTAAATGAAATTAATAATATGATTATTACCGAAGAAGAAAATAGTGAAAAAATTCACAATATGAATCCATTTAAATTGGTTTTATCTAGTGGAAATGGCATAGTAGATACATTGGTACTTTTTAGTATCGTTTTAACAGAAATATTTATTGGCTTCTTAATAGCGATATTGGGGTGATATAAATGAAAGAATATACATTTAATGAAAATACTTATACATTAATTAAAGATTATAAAAATGGGTTTGATGAAGAAGTAGTTAAAGAAAAATTAACTGATTATTTTAATAATTTTGACTATGTTGTAGGAGACTGGGCTTATAGTAAATTAAGATTAAAAGGATTTTATGACTCTAAAAATAAATTAGTTAAAGATTATAATAACTATAATAATTTAGATAAGTATTTAAAAGAAAATTGTGCAGTTGACGCAAAATATTTTATTATTAAAAAAATTAGTTGATATACTAATTTTTTTGTGGTACTATTTTATTAGAATAGTGAGGAATTTTATGAATACTAATATTGAATTAAAAAGGGTAAATGGAGAAGTAATAAAAGCTGAGTTAATTAGTTATTTCGAATATGTTCCTAATAATAAAAGATATGTATTTTATACGTTAAATGAAAAAGTGGAAAATGATTTAGTAAAAATGTATGTATCTGAGGTATCAAATGGAAATGCCTTATCAGATATGATGAGCGATGAAGAATGGACTAATATTAAGGGTATTATGAAATCTATTCTTACAGCTAATAATAATGAAAATATCAAATACCTAAATTGGGAGGCTTAATAATGACAATAACAATACAAAATGAATCAAAAAAAATAGCGCTTAGTGAAGCACAATTAGGCTCATTAAGTGCAGCTTATAAAGACTTTATGACAAAGCAAAATATAAATGCTACATCTGTAAATAATGGTACAAATGTAGATGCCGTAGAACAAATTGTTAATCAAAGTTCTACAGTAGTACCACAAGAAGAACCACTAATTACCGATTCACCAGTAAATCAAACAGCAATTGATTCTTCCGTAGTAACACCAATTGTAGAGAATCCAAGTGTTGTAATACCAGAAGGACCAGAAGTAAAACAGCCAGTTGAAGGTCCAACCGAAAATGATGTTGCAAGTCAAACAATTGTTGAACAAACACAACCAATTCAAGAAGTTACAAATAATGCATCTCAAGAAGTTAACTTAGAAGAGTTAAAAAAACAACTATTAGAAGATTATTATGATTTACAACTTCACGTTCAAGAAGTTGGAGTTAAATTAGAAGAAATGTTAGAAAAAATAAAAAATCTACCTTTAACAAAAGAACAAAATATAACTAATACTCCAGCAGAAAATATTACAACTCCACCAGCTCAAGAAAAAACTGAACAAGTCATCCAAACACCAACTCAAGAACAACCACCTATGGAAAACATGTTTAACAATAAACCAGAAGAGCCATTAGTTCAAAATCAAGCTCAAAGCCCAGTCCAAAATCCAATACCAGAAAATGTGAATATATTTGATCAAGGCGTAAATATATTTGATCAAGTGCCACAAAATCCCAGTAACGGAGGACAATTAAAAATATAAAATTAAGTCTAAATATTAGACTTTTTTTATTTGTTAAAACATATAATTTAGTATGGAAAATATATTAAATTATTATTATGATATAAACGTTATAGATATAAAAAAATATGATTATTATTATCTTATTACAAGTGATGAAGGTGAAAAATATTTATTTAATGAAATAGTAAATGTATCACAGTTGAAAGAAATAATTGATTATTTAAATAACACTAATATGTTATATCATTTATTAATGCTTACAAAAGAACAAAATATAACAATAACTTATAATGATAAAGAATATGCTTTATTTAAAGTAAGAGATAATGATAACTTAAATATATTTAGTTTTTCTAATTTAATTACTAATGGAAAATGTATTTGGGGTACATTATGGTCTAATAGAGTAGATTATTATTTAGAACAATTAAAAGAAGTAGTTGATATAAATGAGATTAAATATGCAATGGATTACTATATATCTTTAGCTGAAATTGCGATTTCTTATTTTAATACTTTAGAAGAAATCTATAAAAGTAGCAAATTAACTTATACAATATCCCATCATGTTACTAGTTCTCCAATATCTAAATATGAATTATATAATCCATCTAATATGTGTAAGGATTTAATAGTTAGAGATGTTGCCGAATATATTAAAACCTCTTTTTTTGAAGATATTTTAACTAATAATGAAATACTTAATTTAATAGATAAAATAAATTTAAATGAAGCATTAGTTAACTACTTATTAGTAAGATTAATATATCCATCTTATATGTTTAAAATATATGACAAGTATATAGAAACAAAAGAAATAGATCGTAAATTTTATGAATACATGAAAAAAAGTAGGAAATATGAACACCTACTAGCAAATATATATAATAAATTAAAACTTAAATTTCCTATTAAAGCCTATATTTATTTTTTTAAAGATCAATATTAATTACATCTTTAACTTCAGGAACTTCTTCTTTAATAGTTCTAAGAACAAAATCAGTTATAGTATCATCCTTATAACCACATTCAGCACACGCTCCGTGTAATTTAATATATACAATATTATCTTTTAAACTAACAAATTCTATATCGCCACCATCACTATTTAAGTAAGGCTTAATAATATTAATTGTTTCTTTTATTTTTTCTTCCATATATAACACCCACTTGAGATTATATCACATTTTATTTATAATATTAAGAAGAAGGAAAGATAATTATGTATAAAGTAGGAGAAATAATAGAGGTTGAAGTAACTGGCATAGAAAGTTATGGTATCTTTGTTAAAGCTGATAATGATTATACTGGCTTAATTCATATATCAGAAATAGATAATAATTATATAAAAGATATAAATAAATATGTTAAATTAGGAGATAATATTTATACTAATGTGATTGGAGTAGATGATGCTACTAAGCATTTAAAGTTATCTATAAAGAATATGAATTATAATGATAATAATCATGGTAAAAGAACAATAAAAGAAAATATAAATGGTTTTTTACCTCTTCACAATAAGTTAGATGAAATGATAAAAGAAACATTAAAAAAAATGAAAAAATAAATTCTAAAGATTAATTTTCTTTAGAATTTTTATATTCATTTTAAATAAAATTTGATATAATCTTATTAGAGTAGGAGATAGAATATATGAATAAAAAAGGATTTACATTAGTAGAAGTAATAGTCTCACTTGCTCTTCTATCATTAATAGGAGTAGCAGTAGGAATCTCATTAAATAAAATATTTAAAAATCAAGAAGTAAAAAACTATGATGAATATGTAGAAAAAATAAAATCAAGTGCTCTTTTATATGCTAATAATACAGTAGATATAATGAATGAATTAAATAGTAACTATTCATACAAAATATTAAAAATCGGAGATTTAGTTAATAAGGGATACATAAATAAAAATTTAAAAAATCCCGAAACCAAAGAAAAATTAAATGAAAATGAAAAACTAAAAATATATTATAATGAAGAACAAGAAATGATAGTAGAATATCCATATGATGACAAAATAACAGAATTACATTTATATGCAGCAAATTATAGTACAACATATCAAAATCAAGAAACAGACCTATGTTATAAAGGTAAAAATACCTCATCTTTCCAAATAGTAACACCTGAAGGAGAAGGTGCAGATATTGAATTAAAACCAAATGAAAATATAAAAGCCTATATGGAAGATGGATCTTTATGCTATGATTCAACAACAAATATATCAAAAATAGATACAAGTAAAATAGGAACATATAAAATAAGATACGAATATACCATTGATGGTACAGATGTTAATGAATCAACAAATAAAAAGATAGCCGAAAGAACAATAACTGTAAAACCAAGTAAGCCTGATATCAAAAATTTTAATGTAACTTACCAAATAGAAAATATAGAAGATCCTGCTTTTGATGTTCATAAAGCTAAATTAAATTTATATGCAGTAGATGCAGACGGATTAGATTTAAAATATTGTCTAGTAGCAGCTAAAATAGATGACACACCAAAAGTAACAGATTGCAAAGGAACAAGTGATACTTTAGATATAGAAGGAAATAAGTGGATAAAATTAACTAATAGAAAAGAATTAAATCAAAATTTTAAAATTGAACAAATAATTCCATATAATTTAATAGATGAGAAAGAATTAAAAATATCCGTATTTGTAAAAAATGATTTTGAAGAATATGATAATTATGAAAACTCCAAAAGTTATTCAATTGGTGATATATTAATATTATATTTAAATACTAATGAGGAATTTAATGAAAATACTAAATTTTATAAAAATATTAGTGAAAATGGAACAATGAGTGACGAAATAGAATCAAAAATTATTATAAAAAATTTAGATAAAAACACAAAATTTCAAAATGCAGTACGTTCATATTTTAATAAAAATCAAGTTCCTTTTACCAGATCATATTTTCATGATGGATGGTTTTATGATATGTCATTAATAAATAAGGTTAATAATGATGACATAATACAAAATGTAGTCAAAGTTTATGCTAAATGGGTTAAAGATATCATGCTACCTACATGTGATATAGAAGTAACTGATCCTTTAACAGCAAAAATAAGTGATGATTCGGGTAAAATTTTAGGAAATTGGATAACTGGAGGAAGTTCTTTAAGCAATGGTAAACATGTTTATATGTTTTCTGATTATGCTGGAAACACATCATCATGTGAAATAAATTTAGTAGATCAATTATCTCGTACTGAAACATATACATGTAACTGTTGTGGCTATAATGAGCCAGTATCTTGTGGTAGTAGTAGTGATGAATGGTATGGAGATGGTGCATGGGCAGGAGATAGCTGTTATGTAACAGTTTGGAAAGAATGTGAGCAAACAAGAACTGTATATTATTGTCCAGAAGGTTATGATGGCCCAGAAAATGAAAAATGTTATATAACTAACAAATAAAATATTCAATTAATATTAAAAAAATAAAGTATATTATCAGCAAAATTCTTGCAATTATTAAGAAATGGAGAAAACTTATGAAAGATAGAATAAAATGGAAAAATTTGATTGTTTTATTAATAATTATTACAGTATTAATTATAGGCTGTGTATATATTTATATAAACTATTCTAATATAAAAGATAAAAATATATATCCACAAGAAAATGATCAAGATGCCTTAGTATTTGAAGCAAAAGATTTAATTTTTAATGATAATATAGATTTAAGAACAAATTTTTCTAATAAAAAATTAGAATATAATAAAATACCATATGAAATGGAATGTATTTATTTTGATACAAATTTACCAAGTGATTCTAAAGCATATGCTTGTAGACAAGTAAAAATATCAATTCTTAATAATACAATTATATTATCTACAGATTTAAATTCTAATTCAGAAAAACACTATTTTATACTAAAAGATAATTATTTTATACATCAATATGCTGCAAATAATGATGATGGTTGTGGTTATATTACAATAACAAAAGACAATAATCCTATGTTTTATAGAGAAAATGTTATAACTACGTCAGTTACACCAGATTCAACCGAAATTAATATAATGAAATTAAAAGATAATCTTTTATATTATTATGTTATCTATAACGAAAAAATAAGTTTAAGAACTATTAATATAAATAATGAAAGTTTAATTGAAAATGAAATAAAAAAATATAAAACTAATAAAAAGATAAGTTGTTCAAACAACTAATAATAATGGAAATAAGCATTTATTTCCTTTTTTTTCGAATATTTAAATTAGAAAGTTTTAATAATTAAGTTTAATAAGATCTATTATTAAAATAAATAATATGTATATTTATAATTTTCACGTCTTAATTTTTATATTCATTTTAAATAAAATTTGATATAATCTTATTAGAGTAGGAGATAGAATATATGAATAAAAAAGGATTTACATTAGTAGAAGTAATAGTCTCACTTGCTCTTCTATCATTAATAGGAGTTAGTGTATAATATGTTG
>DJSP01000044.1 GCA_002438065.1 Caryophanales bacterium UBA6331
ATCAACAAATAAAAAGATAGCAGAAAGAACAATAACTGTAAAACCAAGTAAGCCTGAAATAATTGATGATTTTAAAGTTATAAATAATGACTCTATTAATGCTTATAAGGCACAAATGAGTTTTAAAGCAACTGATAAAGTTGATATGAAATATTGTGTAATTGCAGTTAAGAATGGTGACATACCAAGTATTAATAGTTGTGCAGGTGAAAGCTCAACATTTAAATCATATTCGTGGATTAAACTAAATAAAGAAGAACAAATAAAAGAAAATATTACCATAACTGATGTTTTTCCAAAATTAAAAGATGAAGATGAAATAAATATATATTTATACATTAAAAATGAATTTGAAGAATATATCGTTAAAGAAGGAATAAATGAAAATGGTAGCAATATTTATAAATTAACAAATACATTAATTCTTCATCTTGATACAAATAATGACTTTAATGAAAATACTACTTTTTACAAAAATGATAATATAAATGGAGTTTTAAATAATCCTATACCTAAAACAATTATAATAAAAGGATTAAAAAATTCAAAGCCAAAAGCAAGTATTAAACAAGCTACAGATGGCGAAAAAACTTTAAATAAAAATTTTATTCCAATAACTCCCCATTATCAATTTACAGGTTGGTATTATGATACATTATTATCAAAAAAGGCAAATGTTTATGATACAATAAATGTACCTGTTTTGGATATTTATGCAAAGTGGGAACGAGATGATAATGCTCCAACATGCATATTATCATTATCAAATGGAAAAATAACAGCATCTTTTGAAAATACTAATATTTTATACAGTGGATGGAACCAAACATATACAGGTTCAAATTCAAGTAGTGATAAAATAAAACTTGGAACTACTACATTTTATATTATGGATAATGCATTAAATAAAAATGATTGTTCAATAGTCATTAAAAATACAATTTTGAAAACTCGTAATGTATGTGTTGGCGTTGGTAAATGTATAGGTTCTTACGATTGTGACCCTGGTGGAGCATGTTGTGTTTTTGATTATGATACAGTATGTCATAATGAAAATTATTGGGGATGCGAAGATGAAACATATATAGATTATGAAGACACATATTGTTGGAAATCCATAAGTTAAATGGAGGATAACGATGAAAGGTAAAATAAAATGGAAAAATTTAATAATCTTAATCGTATTAGTTTTTCTTTTAATAATTGGTTGTATATATACATATAAAAAGACTAATAATTCTAATGTATCTAAAGAAGATAAATATATATATCCTAAAGAAAATGATCCAGATGCTATAGTTTTAGAAGCAAGCGATTTACTTTTAAAATCTAATATAGACTTAAATACAAATTTTTCTAATCAAAAATTAAAATATAATAAAATGCCATATGAAATTGAATGCACTGATTTTGATGCTAATTCAGTAAAGAATTCTGCAGAATATGCCTGTAAAAAGGTACAAATGTCAGTTTTAAATTATAGCTTTACACTGCCTACAAAAATAGATTCATGTTCTGAGAAACATTATTTAATATGGAAAAATAATTATTTTGTATACCAATATGTAGCCAATTGTACTGGAGGTTGTGGTTTTATCTATGTTTCAAAAGATGATAATATTATATTTAAAAGAAAAAATGTTACAGCAGCACCAATTATTCCAAATTCAACTGAACTTAATCCAATTAGATTAAAAAATGATGATTTATATTATTATGTTAATGAAAATGGAGAAATAAGCTTAAAAAAGATAAATATTAAAGATACCAATTTGACTGAAAATGAAATAAAAAAATATCAACTTAACAAAAAAAATAGTTGTTCATACAACAAATAATAATATTGGAAATAAGCTTTATTTCCTTTTATTATGGAATAAAAAAGGACTCTATATAATTTTATAAAGTACCTTTTATAAACAAAATATTTATTTATTTTAATTAATTTTTTTTCTATTAAATATAGGAATAAATAATAATAAAACAATTGAACTTAAAAGCGTTACTATAAAGTTACTTGTTAATATATTTAAAAATTCATTTAAAACTATTTTATTACTAATTAAATATGGAACATTATAAATTGTTGTAAATAACATTTGATCTAATATAAATCCAATTAATATTGATAATAAAAACGATATTAAATAACCTACATTTTCATAACTAACTTCGTATGTTACAAAAAATATATAATGTGAAAAATAATAAACAATTAAATATACAATTAATTTATAAATATCAGGATAATATAAATTGTAATTATTAATTGTATACATATTTGGTGTAAAAACATTCTTAATTGAATTAATTAATTCATTTGAACTATTAAATTGACACATAATAGTAACTAATACAAAAAATAATATTATATATTTAATTGAAGAAATTAAATATCTTTTACAATCTTTTATTTTATTCCTTTCAATCATAATTGAACTAATAACAAACGTTAAAGAATATAATACAACTCCTATCGATATTGTTGCATTATTATATATATTTATATTAATAGTATTAAATAAATAACTTAGTAACATTAATATAAACAATATTAATGCATAATTATAATTTCTTTTTTCACTTTTTTCTTTCATCATATCCCTCATATTCTAAAATAATCTTATCATATTAATTAATAAAATTACAGTAAAATAGAATAAATT
>DJSP01000074.1:0-19819 GCA_002438065.1 Caryophanales bacterium UBA6331
TTTGAGCGAATTTTTCTAAGAAATAATCTATATCAGCTAAATCTTTAACATTTACATCTCCACCAATAGTGGAATGTGTTATAGCTCCATTACCTTTATGTGTAGCATGGTAAATAATATTTTCTAATGGACCTGGATTAGCTTGATTTTTAAAATCACCTGTAGATTTATCAAAGTATCTACTTCTTGATATTTTATCTCTTAATGATTTTAATACTTCTTGAACATCTTCACCTTCAGTATTTCCAACTTCAATTTGAATTAAACGAATTATAGCTGACTTAGATAATCTATTTAATAATACTGAATCTTCAAGTAAATTTAATTCACTCCAAGTTTTAAAAGCATTTGCTAAAATTGAAGTACCTTCTTTAATATCAAATTCTTCATCTTCACCTGTTTCAGTGTTTTGTAAAATATATTTATTAGCAAATCTACTATAAGCATCATTTAATGATATATGTATATATTTATCAGGTGGATATAAACAATTGTCTTCTGGTCTAGAAGAATTTTGATACATTTGCATACCTTGAGAAATTGCTTCATAATTTTCTTCATTAGAATTTACTTTTACATAAAAAGAAGTTTTACCATGAGAAACTAAATCAAACATACTACCTGGATTTCTAACCATTTCAATATGTTCTTCAATGGTAGACCCAATAGGTCTATAATAAGAATTTGCACTATTAATATTATTTATTTTTTCATCATCATAAAACAATTCTAAATATAAATCTCCATATTTACATAAAGAATAAATATGACTCCAAGCATGCTTATTTAATTGTAAATTATCAATTAATCTATTTACAAAATCAGCACAATTTTGATCTGATGATTCAGCCCAAATAATTTTAGATGATTGGTTATATTGAGTGCAATCATCTGCATACATATTTAAAATTGATGCTACACGAGAATCTTGAGACATTAAATCAAATGAATTAAATTTTTCGTTTCTATTTGATTTTAATAAACGAAATTTATTAATTTCATTCATGTTTAATATATCATCATTAGATTCTGTAATTGTATCGTTAACTTTATCAATATTATAAAATAAATTATTTTCATCATCAGAATTTTTCTTTATTCTAACTGATTCATTTTTTCTGGATAAATTATCAAAAAATCCCATGTTTTATATATCTCCTTTTATGGTATATCTATACAAGTTGTAGGTAAATTATTACCTTCATCATCTTTAGGATTTATTACATTTGATTCTAAAAACATATATAATAAATCTTTATTTAAGTCAACTAAAGCTTTAAAGGTTTCTTCACTTACGTTAAGATATAACTTTTTAGTTCCATCTGTAAATTGTACTCCTAATGCTTTGTGATTATTACAATATCCAAAAGCTTTTATTTTAGATGTTATTACATCTTGCATATTAATATCATAATAATTTATACATTTGGAATCAGATGAATTAGAAGATGAATCTGAGTAACATCCATTACAACATTTATTATTAGTCCAATGACATTCTTCACAATTAGAATGAGAACATGTAAATAAAGAATAATATCTATCTAATAAATTTCCACCACATCCACAATTTTCAATCGGCATTTATATTTCACCTTCTTTTATATGAAAATATTATATATTTTTATTTTATTTATAAAAATAAAAGGATTACTATTATTTTAGTAATCCTTATAAAATGGGGATGCAAAAAATATAAGAGATTTTTCTATAATTATATTTTAAATATTATTCTTCATTATTTGCACAATCAATTTTAATTCTATCATATTCTTCTCTTGATATTACTTTTATTGTTTGTTTTGATCCATCTATAAATAATGGTATTTGTTTATTTCCAATTCCATTTCTATTTTTTGCAACATATAAAATACTTATAGGTGCAGTTACTCTACCAGGTCTACCCATTGTAACCATAGTATCAATTATATGTTGTTTCATAGAAGATTCTGAAGCAGCATCTAATGTTAATACCTCTTGAGTATAAAACATTATTTTTGGTTGTGATGCAACTATCATAACAGATTTATTTTTAATACCAAATTCTCTAAGATAATTATATATCTCACCAGCACTATCATACATACTATCACTATTTGGTTTTATATTAGAATCATAATCAATAATAATTTGATCAAAATGAACATTATATTTTAATTGCATAGATAATATTTCATTACATAATTGTTGAACATTATAAACACCAGATGGCAATGGATGTAACCAACATTTACTTAAAGCATCTTTTGTGTCACCTACATTATTTAAATCTTTTTGTAATTGTTGTTGTTCGTCTATTGTCATTCCTAGTATATCCCCTAATTTCTTTTGACTATAATTAGCAAGATATCTCATATCAGCATCATACTTGTTTAAGTCACCAAGAAATATATGTAAACTAACAAATCCATCTTTTGTTGCCTGAATTGCTTGATTTACTAAAAACAATGTTTTACCGGTACCAGGAGCTGCACTAACCATTGTAAGAGTTCCTGGAATTAATGCTTTATGGTTCATTAAGTTATTTAATTCTGGTAAAAACCATTGAATTTTTCTAGTACAATCTAATCCGCCTAATGCATCTTCTCTTACATCCTTTAATTCATCTATACTTCCCATATTATATGGTGTTGAATTAACTATTGTAAAATCAGTATATTTTTTAAATTTTGGAATTACTTTACCCCAGTCTATGCCATCATCTGTTTTACTATCTTCAACAATTGTCGAAAAACAATATTCAGCACCATTCCTTTTTACAAATTCTTCAAAATAAGATCTTTTTACTGTATCTTCTTTAGCACCATATTCTTCAATATAATCATTATGTAATTGTTTCAATAGTGCTTTTGCATTAATTAAATCTGATTGATTGGTTATAATTAATGATACTTGGATCATCATATCCTTTAATGTTGGTCTTGCTTTATTAGATATATGAAATTGTTTTAACGCTCTAAATAATGTTTTATAATCTTCTCCATAAAAAAATGGTTCAGATATAACATCTTTAGTTGCATCATACATATCTTCATCAAATATTAAAGTAGCTAAAATCATATCCTGCATTTCTGCAGATATTCCTCTAACTAAAGAACCTTTTTGACTCATTTTTTGTTTAACCTCGATTCTTTATTTATTTTATCTTGATAATATTTATAATTAGATTTTAATGTTCATATTATCTCTTCTAAATGACATTAAAATTAATAACATTTTATCCTTTATATTTTTAAAACTTATATCTTCATCATCATTAAAAAGTAGTTTGACATCATTTAGTGATAAGTTTAATTCATATTCATTTAATATAATTTCAGCTTCATGTTTTAAATTAAATTTTTCAATTTGTTTATTAGCATAATCTTTAAAAGATTTAATTTGAGATCTTTTTAATCCATTAAAATAATTTATTAAATCATCAGTAATATTATTTGAAATTAAATATTGCTTTATAGATTCTCTATCAGCATCTTTTTTCATTAATGTTAATTTTATAATTGCATTTGTAATAATTGTATTAGCTTGTTTTTTAGAATATGTTTTTGTAATAGCCATTTTGATTATTTATATTCCTTTCTTATTGATGAATGATTATAGGAAATCATATAAAAATTATAATCTCCTATAATCATTTTAATTATTTAATCAATTACGTTAAACCATTGTCTTTTATCAAATTCCATCTTACGTTCTTTTGAATAACTACTTTTAGGAGTTAAGAATCCAACTACACGAGAAAACTGATCTACAGCAGTTTTTCCACATTTACAATGACTACCTACAAAAGCATGACCATCTTCACATACATTTATTTTCATATTGAATGCAAAGTATATAACGCCTTCATCAGCAATCTTATTTGTTAGTTCCCAAGCAGATTCAAAATTTGGAAATCTTGATTGAATATTAACATGACTAATTTGACCACCACTACATTTTTTATCTAATTCTGCACCTAAATGAATTTTATCATTAAGAGTTACTCTTTCCATTAATGGAATCCATTGATTACCATAAGTAAAGTCATCTTTAAATTTTCCTTGATTTTTATATAAAACTTGTTGCATATAGCATTACCTCTTTCTTATAATTTTATTTACTATATATTATTTCAAACGTGAATCTTCAAATAATTTTAAATACAAATCAGTTTCAAATAAATCATGATCTTTCTTACAAAGTTTAACATTAGCTGATTCACCTGGAACATTTTCAATATTGATTGCATAATCTTTATCTTTTGTAAATACATCAATATTATGTTGAATAGTATCAAGAATTTTACCTGCAAAATCTAAACCTTTATCTGAATAATTTACATTGTCAAATTCATCAGTTTCTAATAAATCAAATTCTCTAACAGCCTCATAAATTGCCGTAACTCCTTGAGTCATAAACTGATCTTCTAAAGTTATAAGTCCATATTTATAATTAGGAAGCAATCCTTTTTCATTATTACGTTTAATAACATGTCTTACAACATTTAATACTTTCATCGATAATTCTTGATAATATGTTAATAGTTCTAAGTATTTTGCTATTTTATCATCAATATTATCAATATTCATACATTCAACAATTTTAGCAATTCTAGCAAGATTAATTGTATTAACTTGAGTAGATCCAACTTTTAATGAAGTACCGCCAATTGAATTAATAAATCCATTTGCTTTTTTAACTTTTTCTTTTTCTTCAACATTAGATATTAATCTACAACAAGAAGATAATGATGTAACATCTCTACCTACATAAAAATTAGAATCATTCCATTCCATATTATGTTTAACACACCATTTTGCAAAATCTTCATCTACAAATTTACCATTTTGATAAAGTAAAGAAAATGTAAGAACTGGGAATGTCATCATTTGTTCTTCTCTAATTTTAGATACCATTCTCATAAATGCTTTTTGATATTCAATTATTTCGTCAATATAATCAATAACAAATGTTCCATCAGGATATTCTCTACCACCAAAAATTTCAGTAATATATTCTCTATCCATAATTGTAAAATTAGAAAAAGTAGATTCAGTTAATCTCATATATGGTTGATTTAAATCATAAATAACTTTTTGGAATTGTTGATCTCTATAATATTCAGGTGATTTTAATACATATCCATTTTCACAATCTTTTTTCCAAAACCAAAAAGAATAAATTAAATAGGAAGGTAATCCAACTGCACCAGATGATCTATTAGCTACCCAGCTAACAAATTCTAATACATGTGAATTAAATGTATCAAGATGTTTAGCAGGTTTAGCACCAAAATGATCAATAAAAAACATTCCTTTTTCTACTAAATCATCTAAATCATAAGCAAAACAATATGGAAGAAAACTAGATGTAGAAGCATTGTGCATATAAAATAATCCATTCCATTCACATTCTAACCATTCTCTGGCAGTTTCTAATCCATAAAATTTACAAGTATCGTGAAATATTTTATTAAAAGCTAATAGTTTTTGAAATGGTTTCATCATATCATTCATTAAAGTTCTAATATCTTTTGTAGCACTATTAGCATTTGGATCTATAGTTGCGTCTGCAACAGTATCGGTATCTACAAAATTATCAATAAATTCTGTTAATGATAATTGAGAATCGTGAAAACCATTATAATATTGAAATTTTTCTCCATACTTTTCTTTTAAATCATTTACCGCAGCAGTAAATGGTTTATATGTTTTAATATTAACCTGCATTTTTTTAAATCTCTCCTTTATAATTATTAACATAAGTAATTGCTTCAGGAAATTCTAATAATTTTCCATCTACTTCTAATACCGGTAAAGTATCAATATTATTTTCTACTAATTTAGAAAAGTCAGATGATGTTTCAAAGGAAAGATTCTTTTGTAAGAGTTTCTTCTTCAAAACTTCACATTTAGGACAATTTTGCGTATAAAGTATCATTTATTTGTTCACCTCTTTAGATTTTATAGTTTTATAATTTTATTTAAATCATAAAGTACTTTTGAATTGAAAGCTATTTATACTTCAATCCATAATTAATATAATTCATTCAAATAGCAAAGTATTATTTACGTTTACTTATCTTTTTAATTCAAAAATTATATAAAAAATTAGACAAAAATTGAGAAAATTTAACGCTTTTTCAGATAGCATTATATCATCTTCAATCCTTGTCTAATTTTTGATATATAAATTATAATAATTACCACAAATCTTTTATACAATGTCATTTACATCTTAATACCTAAATAAAATCACTTTTATGTTCTCTCATTATTTTTTGACATTCTTCAATAATAGTTAATACATCTTTTAATTTAATATTATATTTTTTACCAATATCTTTATAAGTATCTTTATCAAAATCATTTAATATTACTTCTGCAAAAACTTGTCTATGTAGTTTATTTGGAATTAATGTTTTTAAATTTGCCAATATTTTTTGAATTGCTATCATATTATCAGATCTTTCATATCCTTCTTCATCAATCGAATAAAAATTACATACATCATCATAATCATCTACAACTTGAGCATCCATTGAAACTATTTCATAATTTTTATAAAATTTAATATCATTCATTGTTAATTTAGCTTGTAATCTAAATGCTTCCTTTTCTTCATCAGGTAAATTTAAATATTTATAAATTTTGTATATTTTGTTTATAGGTATATTTATTAATTTATTATATGTTTGAACATAATTATTAAGGCTTAAATCAATACATGCATAAGCATATGTATTAAATTTATTACCACTATTAGGATCATATTTAGTAGCACAATCTACTAAAGTTAAATAAGCTTGTTGTCTTATATCTTCAATATCACAGACTCCATTAAACCATTTTTGTGTTAACTTATGGGCAATTCCCAAATTATCTAAAACTAAGTGTTCTTTTTCTGGTGTTAACTTTAATCCTTTTGGATATTTTTTATACACTTTATTTCACCTCCTAATTATTTATAAAATCCAATCAGACATTTTTGAAGTTGTTTTTATTGGTATTTCTGAATTTTGTTTTTGTATATTTTGTTGTTGTGATTCATACATCATATTTTGTACTCCAGCTGCAATTTTTAATATTTCATTTCTATCAATATCTCCATCTCCAGGTGATAACATTTCTAATGTAGTTAAAACATTTGAATATTCTTCTTCATGTAATATTGCATTATATAATGCTCCGGCGCAACCATCAGCGCCATCCCCGTGTCCATCACCTGTATTTTCAGGATGAGTAATTTTACCAGATTGATTATTACGTTCTACCAATAATAATTCTCTTTCAAGATTTTCTAAACGTAATAATTTAATTCGTTTTTCTATTAGAGCGTTTCTAAAATTCATATAAATTTCAGGTGTTCTTTCAAAATTTAATCTATCAACATTTTCAAATCCAGCTAATTGCAACATTTGTCTAGTATCTGCACTTTGGAATCCGTCAGTTGTTATTCCACATATATTAAAACCATTTTGTCGTAAATAAGAAATAAAATTTCTAGTTTTTTGAAATGATATTTCTGAATTTTTAGGACATTGAATTTCAACATTAAAAACATGTTTGTAAATAGTTTGATATGTTTTTATAGTTTTATTAGCTTTCATATCAAATTTATCAGTTCTTTCTTTACCTAACATACAAACTGCACCAATACCTGTTCGGTCTCCAGTTAATGAAGTATCTATATGTAAAAAAGTTGGTTTTTTTCGAATTTCTCTTGAAATTTCATTTAATAAAAAGAAGTCAGAAATTTCCATAGCATCTTTAATACCTGTGGAAATTATTTCCTGACTAAATGGATTTTTATCTTCAGAATAACATTGTGAAATTATTTCATAATTCAAAAATTTAGTAACATAAGACACTGATACTGCAGCTACGTCCATTAATGATTGTTCCATATTTAATATAAACTTTTGTTTTTCTTCAATTGGAACTTCCATAATTTGATAGCCTTGTTTTATATAATCATTAACATCTTCATTATCACCAATAACTTTAGATGGTAATATATCTCCACCAATAGCTAGATTAAACATTTTACCAGTATAACCAGTTTTTTCAGGAGGTACGATATTCCAAATTTTATCATCAATAATATAGAAATTTGGTTGACCTTTCATTCTTTGTGCATATTGCTCAATAAAATCATATTCTGATTTTTTAGAAGATACAATAAATAATTTACCATGTATATTACCTTCTACACGGAAACGAGATGTAATACGACCATTGATAGCACTATATGTTTCCATTATTTTATTTTTTTCTAATGAAACATCTTGTCCAGGCGCAAAATTAACTTCATCAACTAAACCAGCAAAAACATCCATACCTATAGCATGATTAGATTTTGATCCAGGTAAAATATCAATATTCTTTTTTGCTTTATATCTTATATGTTCTCTACCAGTAATTTGACCACGTTCCATAAACCATGGAGATGATGATAACATTTCTACAAATGGTTTTAATAATACGTTTTCAGCTAAAGTTAAATTATTATTGAATAATAAAAATACGATCGGTTTACTAACTGGCTTATTATAAAATAATTGAGGATTTTTTAAACACATTAAACGATATAATAAATAACATAAGCACATTTTAGCAAATTCTGATTTACCTAAACCTATACCACCTGTTACTGTTATTTCTGAATATTTATATGGATCTTTAAATATTATTTTCATTTCTTTACGCCAACGAGGATAAACGATACAAGATTTACCATCAGGATAAAAATAATTTCTCATATATTTATCATCATCAATAAAAGTATCAACATCAACAGGTAATTCATCCCAAATATCATTCATTAATTTTTGATATTCTTCTGATTTACCTTTAGAATTAGCTTCTTGTAAGATTTTTAATACTTGTTGTTTTTCAATATTATTTAAATTTTTTAAAGCATTATTTATATCCATTTACATTATCTCCTGTTTCTTTAATAAAATATTTAATAAAGAATTTTATAACATAGAAGATAATAATATTTCATTGATGTTATTATTATATAATATATAATTAAATTATCTTCTGACTTTAACTCTACATATTATTTATAATACATTTGATTATGAAAGATTATTTTATATTTATTATAAAATAAAAGAGCATCTAAATAAATTAGACACTCTTTACAAAAAGATATAAACAAAATATACAAAATTTATAAATTAGAAATTAATCAATATTAGGACTCAATATCTTTAAAAACAGTTTCTTTATATAAATCAACACAAGAATTAAATGCTAATAATTTTAATTCATTTACAGTCCATTCATCATGTAAATTTTTTGGTTCTTGAATCCATAAATTATCATTTACATAAACATCATAATATTCAGGATCATCACCATTAACAATATTAACTTCATATGATTTTCCATCAATATCATGAACGTTATTATAAACTATATTTTCTTCAGTATCTTCACCTTCAGTAATTGGAATATAATTTTCATCAAGATCATAATTTTCTATCCAACTTATTGCTTGATCTAAAGTTTCACATTCCCAATCTTCATATCCAATAGCAGGTCTATCTTCATCAGGTGTAAAACATCTAAATAATTCATCACCATTAGAATCAGTTCCTTGATAAATTTTCCATCCTTTTAATTGTTTTATTTTTTTACCAAGTTTTGGATCTGATGATTCTTCAACAGGAATCATACTTTCATCAATTTGTTCACAGCACTCAATTGGTACAAAACATTCAATTGTAAATTGATCCCCATCATCTGAAATATCACAATAACCATATTTAGTATCAAACATATATTCACCATTATCAATAAATTGAGCACCGTTATCTTTAATCAATTTATCTACATTTGATGTAGCATCGTCAGACATAATAATATTTGCTGAATAATAAATACCATCTTCATCTGTAAATTCATCAATAGATTTTATTTCAGTTGCTTCAAATGGTTTTAATATATCTTCAAATTCTTGTTTTGCATCAACACATTCAAATTTCATATGTTACTCACCTCTATTTTTAATAATATACATTTATTTATATTTTTATTTTAATTTACGTAGTAGATGTACTAAAAACTTCATCTAACATTGATGTAACTTCAGCATCAGTTGCAATATTACTTTCTTGAATTACTGTTTCAGGTAATGTATAAACAGTAATCTCATCACCATTTATTCCTACTTTAATTTTACCATTTGTTTTAGATTTAGATACTTTTAATTGATTTGTCATATCTACAAACCTATTCCAAACAGCGGCACTAGATGGAATTTTGGTTTCATCGTCACTAACCATATCTGTTTCTACATCAGTTTTTAAAACATAAATAGTAGATCCAGCACTAACATCTTCTACCCAATCATCAGATGTAGTTCCTTTTAATGAATAAAATGACTTCGACTCTTTAACATATACTTTAATTCCTTCGTAAGCACCTTTTTCTATAACTAAGTTTTTTAAATCTTCATAAGTATTTACAACAAATCTTGGATCTATTGCAACTTCTGCTTGAAGTTTAAATCCACTCATTATTGGGATTCCAGTTATACTATCAAACAAATTAGCCATTCAATATCCCTCCTTACATTAATAATTAAATGTTATATTGAAATTTGTAACAGTTGATGGATCATTAGAATATACATAATATGCTTGACTAGTAGTATCTAAACCAGTTATATTTATTTGAGTTTTAGTAAATGTAGACGTAATATCAAAACTATTTGGATCTAAAATTTTTGTTAAACTACCATAACTAACCGGTGTAGCAAAAATAACTTTTTGATTTGAAGAAGTATATTTATAAGTTTTATTACCTTTAGTTTTAATATCTTTTGTAAGTCCTTTAATAGTAGTTTCATTAATTGTTGCGGAATTATTAATAACACCATAATAATATGGATAAACAAATGTAAATGTTCCTGTATTTGCCGATGTAACTTTATTATCTGCATCAGTAACTTTTATTGTAAAATTAGAATTTGATGATACTACTTGATTTATAGTAAAAGTTAATGAACCAGATCCCGAAGTATTAATCGTATTTAAATCAGAATCTACTTTAGAACCTAATGAATTTGCACCGTAAAATAATTCTACTTTAGTTATTTTAGCTGACTTTTTAGTAATTGTGGTTGATATTGATGTTATTGTTTGATTATTTCCTTTTTCAAAAGTACCACCATTTGAAGGAGTATCTACTTTAGTAGTAACTACAGGAGCCACCCAGGGATATAATATTTTTGTTAACATATCGGTTATTGGAACTTTGTTAAATGTGGAGCCTACTGCAACACCGCCATGAGATGATACTGTAGGCGTCATATTTGTATATAATACTTTATCTAATTGAGCATAATTAGTTAAATCAATAGATGTATCATCTAATCTTTCTAATTTATTATCAATTAGAGCATACATATCATAATATTTAGTATCTTCATTATGTAATAAATATATAATATTAGATTTAGCATCTTTAACAGCTGGTAATTCTGTAACTTTAGTAAAACTAGCATGACCACTTTCACTAATTGCGTTGGCTATTAACGTATTAACTTCAGTTAACGTTTGATATTTTTTATCATTTTCTATATCTGAAGTTTTTGTAGGAACTGTAATATTTACATTTTTATTAGTAATAGTTGCTTTATTATTATTTATTGAAATAGATTCAATGACGTTTGCTTGAGCTCCAACTTCTTCAAGTTTTTCGACTTTTGTTGCTAATGCATTTAATGTTGATTTCCTTGCAAATAATTCATTAATTTTCTTTGATAATAATTTCATTTGTCCTAATTTAATGAGTTTTGTTTCATCATATGCCATACCCAAAACCTCACTTTCTTAATACAAACCCCGACATTTTCATATCGGGGGGGGTACGTTGTATTTACTCATTGACTAAAAGCCAAATGTATCATTCAACATTTCTTTTATTTCATTATCTGTAGCAACTTTTGAGTCTGATTGTAATGATAATAAATTTTTATTTTTAATAAATACATCATCAATCATTTCTTCAGTTTCTTTATTAGTAGCAACATTTGTTGTAATTTTATTATTTTCACGTTGTAAAATAGTAATCCTATCATTAATGTCATCTAATAATTTCATATTATCTGCTTTTGCTTGTTCTACAGCTAATTTAGCTTTACTTATATTATTATAAATTTCAACTAATTGCTCATATGGCGGAATTGGAGTTAATCCATTTAAGTTTAATCCTTCTGCAACTTTTAATGTAAATTTATCTGATTTAAATATCATATGTCGACAATCATTGGCTGAATCAGGATAGCAATCACAAGTATTAGCTGATGTATCTATGTTTTCATTTTTTCTAGTTGCTAAAAATTGACATTCTAATTTTGTAGCAATATCTGTTAATGAGGGTGGAATGATTACTTTTCCATTATCAATACCTAATACATACGGTCTATTATCTTTTATTACCAGTAATTGATAAAATGCATTTTCAAAAGTAGGATGTACAATATTTAATATTCTAGAATTTACTTCACCTGCGTATGCTACAGGTTCTAAAAAATCTCCAGTTACAAAACCATTTTGTTTTACTGTAATATTCATTATTAAATATTCACCTCCTTGTTAATTAGAAACAACATCTAATTTAACCCAATTATTCCATACATAATTATCATCAGAAATGGTAGCACTTCTATAATAAATATTAGTTGAATTAGTTTCATATGCATGCTGTAATAAATTAGTATCACTATATTTAGTTACAACAAGTTTATATGCTTTAGATTGTTCTGGGAAATTTATAGATAAATTATTAGCATACCATATCCCTTCATTAATCATTAAATCAGCATCTATTTTACTTGCTGTTGTATCATCTAAATGTAAATATTTTTTAATTTCTGCAATATCATTAATTAATGTTTGTATTTCATTAAATCTAATATCACTTTCATTTTCAATTGCCATTTTTAATTTACCATATGCTTCATATGCATTGAAATTATCATCACTGCAATTTGAATTACAAGAACATGATTTATTTGCATGTTCATGATGATGACAATAAGTATGATTTATAGAATCACAAGGATAATGCTCAGCTTCTGTTTTCAGTGATTCTTTAATAATTAAATTCCAAGGATATGATGAAAACTCAATATCTCCATTAGCAATATTAATAGCTAAAAATTGACATTTTAAATATCCTGAGTTTTCAACTTTTAATGATACATGTCCATTTGCATCAAGTTCGTTTTTATATATAGTATTATTATATTTATATTCTATAAAATATTTACATCCAGGATATTGAGGATGTACTATATTGATTACTTCAGACCAATCTTGACCTTCATAAGCAATTATTTTTCCATTATCTCCAGTTACTTTTCTATCTTGAGTAATTACTAAATTAACCATATTTTTCACCTACCAATAAAAATTTATTTTTTATCGGATTTGCTGGTTTCTTTTTTACCATCTTCATCATTTTCTTCATTTATTAATTCTTGAATAACTTTAATACTTCCAGCAATTTCGATAATTCGTTGCTGTCGAGCAGCAAATGCTTTTTGTAGTTCTTCCATTTCAGCAATTATTGTTTCTCTTTCAGCTAAAAGATTTTTTAATTTCTCGTCAATTGATTTCTTCATTATTTATTATTCTCCTTTAAAAATTATATATTGTGTTTGACATTTTTTCAATAACTTCATTAGCTAAATTATTATCAAACTGTTTTAATAATTCTAATAACTTAGCACATGAAATATTATTTATTAAATAATTTTCTAATGATTTTTCATGTTTAATATTTTTTGTAGCCTGTTTTATAAAATGGATATAATCATTAGAAGTAGTGCTATCCTTTATAATATTCATTACAGATTCATTAGTATAATATTGAATTAATTTATATATGTTATTTTTTGTTTCTTTCTGTAATTCTTCAGATGTTGATATTTCATCTATAGATTCAGTTTTAGTTTCATCTGAATTTTCATTATTATTATCTTCAGGTTTTTTATCTTTTTCATCATTAATTTTTTTAGCAAATTTACCAGATTTATCACGATCAATATTCATTCTTAACATTTTATCATATGCAGCTGTATTAACTACAAATTCTAATATATCTATATTAAATTTTTTAACTAATATATCTAAATTAGCCATTATAGTTCTCATTATTTTATCTGATATTAAATTAAGAAATTTATTAGATCTTAATAATGCATATAAATGTTTACACATACAGCCCATATCATTATTTGGATTTCTAATTTTTTTACCATTTGATGTTTGTAATTTACCCCATTTAAATTTTCCTTGAGTACTCCAAAATGCATAACGATAGCAATTATGAAGTATAACACCTGCGTCTACATAAAAATTTTCATATTTATCAACAGTTATATCATATACATCAATTGGAGCATCTAAACTTATATGTCTAATTGATTTTATTTTATGATTATAATTACATTCTTTAAGTAATTCTTCAAAATTATTAAAATATGTCAAAATTTTTGGTGCACATGATTTACATCTATATTTGTTATAATTTTCTTCATTTACTTGAATATTATTATCAATTAAATATTGAATTACTTTTTTCATTTTTCCAATATTTGCTAATTTTTTATTATTAGAATTTCTAAATGTTTTATTTAATAACGCATCTTTTTCTGTTTTATTAACATTTTTCCAAAATTCTTTACGTTGTTTTGATATTATATTTGAACGTTCTTTTCCTATTTTAGAAGCATTTTTACATCTTGCTATATATTCTTCTTTAGATAAATTATTCCAATAATTTTGCATTCGTTTTGATGCCTTTTCACCATTAATACCATTTAAATTAGTAGTACTTATTTTAATTCTTTTTTTTCTATCATCTTCACTATAATCATCCCAAACACGTTTTAGACTTTTGCTAAATTTTTTTCTACCTTCTGGCGTTTTAGTCCATTCTACGCGTTTTGATTTTTCTTCAGGTGTCAATGATTCATAATATTCTTTAATTTTTTTACCAATGTATTTTCTATTTTCTTCATTATTAGGACCATTCCAACGTTTATCATTGGTTTCTTTCAACGAATATATTATAGCATCTCTAAATGATTTATCATTTTTCCATCTATTTGATATAAAATCTGAATGAAATTTAATATGTTCTTTCAATCCCATTGGTTTTAAATTAGATGGATAATCATTTAATTTATTATAGTCTAAATGATGTATTGCTATATTACTTTCTTCACATCTTTCAAAAACATCATCCTTTGCATTTGGAAAACATTCATTTGCAACTATTTTATAAACACTATTCCAAGCTTTCAAATTTACATTAGATTTAACCTGTTCATATCCATTATATTTTTTAAAATATAATGGCATTAAAGATTGACCTACTACTAATGATTTAGCTTCACAATACGTTCCATCTCGTAGCATATATTTATGATTATTAGTAGTGATTATCTTTTTATCATTATCTAAAGTAATCTCTATTAATTCAGTTTCTTGTTTAGTTATAAATACATCTAACACTTTACCAGGTTTAAATTCACCATTTTCATCAACAGAGTATACCCATAGCTTTTCCCCATTTTTATACATATCATACATTTCTTTAACACTTACAACTTGTTTGTTTAATAATTTAATTTTAGTGTCAGGATGTAAACAAAAATCAGAGCAGCTACAATCAATATAAATATCTTGTTTATCTAAAGATTCATGTATTGATTTAATTATTAATTTTGAATTAACTACATGTTTTGGAGATTTTTTAGCCTGTTCTATTAAATCAGTCATTACAAATTTAAATGCTATTGAATCTGAATATGTAGACCCATTACCTGATATATTAGTTGTAATAACTAACCAATCAGATAATAAAGCGGTAGAATCAATTGTAACATTATTAATAGAATATGAATTTGCACGTTCTACTCTTTCTGGAGTTTCACGTTTTTGTTTTAATAATAATTCTTTTCTATTTTTTTCTAATAATATTTTATGATTTATTATCATCATTTCATTCCACCTAATTAGCAATATTCTTCAAATTTTAAATCATCGGATTCAAATTTAATTTTCTTTAATAAATCTATTAAATTTGTTTTTGAATCAGATTCACAAATAGATTTATATGATTCCAATAATGCATTAAAATCTGATATACTAAAATCATTATTATCCATATTTATTACAATTTGTTTTATAACTTGATGCATATCAATATCAAATACATTAATAATCATAGTTCCAGTTGTGTCTGTAAAAATTCTAGTATATATTTCTATTAATGGATTAAATTCAGATTCACCATTTATTGTAGAAATATATTTTCTATTTTTATATAATTTATCAGTTAAGATACCATGTCTTAATAATGGTTCAGATGCTTCTCCATTATCTTCATAAAAACAATTTTGTTTAGTTAATCTTTTAACATAAACTAATTTATAGTTTGGATCTAAATAATTACAATTCATCTATTAATCACCTCATATCTTTCCAAATTTTATTTGCTTCAGGAATTTTATTTATAAATACATCAAATACATCTGATGTAACAACACAATTACCTGTAAAATTATTTTCTATTTGAAATTTTTTTAAAGCTCTTTTATAATATTTATCGTCATAAAAAGTTTCTTCTAAATTATATCCTAAAACATTAAGTAATTTTTTAATATATAAAATTCTAACTTTCATAGGTGCTATAGAAAATTTATCAAACGTAATCATTTAAATATTTTCCTCCACATCTATAAGTTCTAATAATTCATTATCATTAACAATTGCTAAAATTGCATATTCATCCACAATTAGATATTCTTCATTATTATATTTATGTTTATATTTTTTTTCCCAAACTGGAGAATAACCTAAAACTACATATTGTCCAATTTTTAAATTTTTAATATGTAATTCTTCTTTAGGTAATGCAATTACTTTTGCAAAAATAATTTGATTAGCAGCAAATTGTTTAGGAATTATAATTCCTTTAAATTGTTTCTTTTCAGGAATTTCTTTAAGTATTATGTTTCCATGAAGTGGTTTTAACATGATTAAATATTTCTCCTTTATTTATAATAATTATTTATATTTTTATTTTAAACAACACGATGTATATAAACATTATTATCTATAGCTTCTTCAGTAGTCATTACTCTATATTTTTTCCACATATCTACTGATAAAGTTGGTGTATTATTTTTATCCATCCATAATTCAGATATTATACAATCCATTATTCCAGATTCTTCTTGTTCTATTGTTATAACATCGTCGTATTTGTCCAATGTATATTTACTTATGTGTTTCTTTTTTTCAACAGATGTACTTCGTGTACACTCTAACGTCTCATCTAATATTAATTCATTTCTATTAGTAAATATTAATTCACCTAAATCATTTTTAACTACAGAGTTAACATTATCATCATAAAAAGAAATGATATGAATATATGCAGAATGATTAGATATTGGACGAATAGAAAAATAAGTTTTAACATTTTTAGATGTTGACGTATTATTTGTTAAATCAGGTTCAATAGATGTTTTAGAACATTCAATATAGTATTTAACAAGTTCTTCATCATTTGTTGGATTATAATCAGGATATATATCATTTACATTAGCTTTTTTAATAATATACATTTCACCTGCATTATTCCAATCACCATAATAATAGGCATTACCTTTTAATTTCAAATCATTATCAGTTTCATAATGTTCTACAGTTAAATGTAAAGCACCTAAAGATGTTGATAAATCATTATAAGGTAAACTTGCATCAGGAATAAATAACATACCATTTTGTTTAAATGATTTAAACATCAAATAACTATTTAATGAGTCTGATTCAATTATACCTTGAGACATTCTATTCACATCTCTAATTACAACAGATCCATTACCTAATAATCCATTATTATCAAGTATTTTATCCCCATTTACTCCAGTGATTGACTCATCATTATTTATAACAGGAGAAATTGTGCCACCTACATTTGTGTATGTATTATATTGAATATCTGAACCAATTTTTAATACCCAACGGGTATCATATAACCATAAACTATTGGATTCTTCTACATAATAAAATTTACCTGGTTCAGGTCTTACATTAAACTGTCTATCATTATCACTATAAAGAATGACAGCATTAAATCTTAAACGTTGAGACAAATCATTACCAAAATCTTTATATAAAACTCTAGAATCTGTTAAAAAATATAATTGTCCAACTTTTGGTTTAGCTCTCATTAAGTCATAATTCATACACTTAATAATTTCTCTAAGCAATCAATCTCACCACTTTTCATTACAATATTATATATTTTTATTTTAGTTTTAAATATATAAAATAAAACGTATCAAATAATACAAATATATTATTCAATACGTTTTATTATATTTACATTTATATTTTAAAATTAAGATTCTATATCATCATTTAAATAACCACTATTTATTAATTCATGAACAGTATCTAATACTTTTTGTTTAGATATTTGTGATTGAAATATATTTATATTTTGAGAATTATCTACATGTTTAATCATTAATGAATCTGTTATATCAGAATTTAAACCTAATTTTAAAATAATATTATTACATCTATCAATTGAAGAATTAATTGTTGTAATGATTTTATCTAATAAGAATACATTTACGTCATCGTTGTCTAACATATCATTTACCTGTTCATAATATTTATCTAAACATTTTGTTTGTAATTCATATAATTTTATAATTGTAGGTAATTGACCATATGCTTCAGTTAACATAAATGTATTAAAGTTATTTAATAACACTTGTTTATCAACATCTAATTCAACAGTTTCTCCATTTGATATTGCATTTAATATATCTTGTGTATTATCTGCTTTTGCTAAAGATATTGTTTTTACTTGTGGTTGATTATTAACTGGAATGATTTCAGTATTTTTATTTTTTGGTTTTCGTCCACGTTTTTTTGGAACATTATTTTCACTCAATTATTGTCACCTTCTTTTTCCATTTTACGTCTTAATTGTTGAGCTTTACTCATTTTTTGTTTAGTAGTATCAGATCTTTTTAATGACGTATAATAAGTCTTATCCCAATGACCATTTGATTTATTTACTATATTATAAATTCTT
Organism: Caryophanales bacterium UBA6331; assembly: GCA_002438065.1. Lineage (GTDB taxonomy): Bacteria > Bacillota_I > Bacilli_A > RF39 > UBA660 > CAG-533. The sequence goes on from DJSP01000074.1 coordinate 19,131, forward strand.
TTTTGATGTCCTTCTGGTAATTCACCAGGATGATTTATTCCATATTTTTGATTACATGTTTGCTTTAATGTAGATAACATTAATTTTGTTTTAGCCTGTTGATCTTTTTTCAAATTATATTTTAATATATAATAATATAATGATGATTCAGACATATTTAAATTAATAGCAATTTCTTTTCGAGATTTATTCAATAAAATATATTCTTGATATAAATATTTTGAAAATTTATAATCAAATAAAATTTTATAAATATTATTACAGGCAATATTCATTGCTTTATTTATATTGTCAAAAGAATTAGATAATTTTATCAATGATGATGCATTATCTAATTCTTTATCTAATTTTTCTATTTTATTATTTTGATTCTTCATCATTAATTATAGAAACTTTATTTTGATTTTTCCAGTCTTCAATACATTCCATTAAAGCAGCAGTCATAAAACAATAATTACCTAAATCAAGAATTGTATCTTTAATACTTTCATCAGATACTTGATTTGATTTAACTTTCATAAGAGTTTCAATTCTACCCATTTTATCTCTAAATCTCATAATTGGTGAAAGAAGACCATAATCACCATATGTTTTTTCAAATACATCTCCATAATCATGACCTTTTTTCTTTTTCACTTCAATTGCTTTTTCACAAAATTCACAAAACTTAGCTAAAAATTGTTCTTTTG
>DJSP01000074.1:19877-20398 GCA_002438065.1 Caryophanales bacterium UBA6331
TAGCTAAAAATTGTTCTTTTGGAATTTTCTTTGCAATTTCACAATCTTTAGATACAAAAAATACATTATAACCTTTAGCTCCCATTTCTTCTTTAATTTTGTCCATTGATGATTTTACTTCATTCATTGATTTCTTCTCCTTCATTATTTAATACTTTACCATATTTAGTTATAATAGTACCATTCAAAGTTGTATTATTAATTTTTAAATATCTTTCTTTCCATGTTTCAACATCTTTATTTAAATGTTCTATATATGCTTCATAACGTTTTTTAATTTCATCAAGAGTTAATTTAGCTTGAGAAATAGCATCATTTAATTTTTTATTTAAATTATCTATTTGAGAATCTTTATTTTTTATAGTTTTGTTTAAATTAACATTTATACTTTCAGATTCATGTAATTGACTAATTAATTCACTGTTATTATTATTTAAAGATAAAATTTGTTGCTTTAATTCATCTACTTCTTCCATATGAATTTTAATTAATTTATCCATTTCACGTTGTTTAGTTTCTTT
>DJSP01000074.1:20450-21709 GCA_002438065.1 Caryophanales bacterium UBA6331
CACGTTGTTTAGTTTCTTTACCTACTCTAAACATTGTTAACTCAGAAAAAGTAGCTTTAGCTGAATTATAATAATCAACATTGGATGTATTATCAAATGGTACACCATTTAATTCCATAGACCCATCAGGAAGTTGTTTAATAATACAATTACCTGTATTATTAGCTACTTCATTTAATTCATTTTTTAATTTATTGTTTTCTTCTCTAAGTTGATCTATAATTTTCAATAAATTATCATTATTATTATCTTTAAAATTAAACATTTTCATTTTCCTCCATATCTTCTAAATTAGTAACTAATGGAGTTTCAAGTTTCCAATCTGCAGGTACTGTTTCATATTTAGATATTAATAATAAAATATTTTCTAATTCACCTCTAACAATTGGATCTACAATATTTTTTCTAGTATTAATAAATAAACGTATTTTATCAAGTTTATATTCTAATACTTTTAATTCTGCCATTAATTGATTTGTACTTTTAAACATTATTTAGTCTCCTTTTTATAATCTTCATTAATATTTTCAACACCTTCATCAGTAAATTCTGATTCATTCATAAGTTCATATGGAGATGATGTAATATTTTGCAATAATGTATCATCTTTTATATAATCTTCTAATAAAAAAGGAAGATTGCAATTTCTACATACATATTTTTCTAATATAACCGAATCATCTTCATCTAATGTATGAGCACCTGTATATATTAGTTTATCATAATTTGTAGATCCACACCTTTTACACTTAAATGAATTAATCAATTTAAATTCTAAATCATTAGGCATTCATTCACCTTCTTACAATTCTATTTAATAAAAATAATAGTTTATTTTTATATTTATTATTTAAGATATTTAAAGGAAGATGTATTTCAATCTTCCTTTAAATTTATCATTTTTCAATTGTAGAATCATTTTCACATTGACAGAATAATTTTATATTAGTCCATATTTTTTGAATGTAATTATAATCAGTTAATTGATTTGTTAAATTATTTACAATACCAATTCCACTAGGTTCTCCAATATTTGTAGAATTACCCATTATGGCTTTTCTAGTTTTATTAAAGTCCAACAAACTTGCATTAATTGATAAAGTATTTTCAATCATGGGTTCCCCACTATTTCCATTATTTTTTCCAGTTAATAATGAATGACCAATGAAATTAGTTAAATCAATTAAATGTTGATTTAATTCATCAAAATCATTTTTTGTAATTGGTTTTCTATAATATTTGTTTAAATCCCAATAACC
>DJSP01000056.1 GCA_002438065.1 Caryophanales bacterium UBA6331
GACATTATATCTAAAATGCCCCCCCTGTCAATTTACATTTGATTTACATTCGCTATAAATTTTAAATTAATATACATCGTTTTTTGCAAATTATTTTATACATTTTTTATACATCGAAAAAAGGAAAAATTTATTCTAAAATATTTTCTTCCCCTTCTCTATTATCTTCACTATTGTTTTGATCATTATCTAAAGTATCATTATTTTTAGATTTCTTATTTTTACTCGTTTTCTTTTTATTAATACTATTTTCTCTATCTTTATTTATTTGATTAACCATTTCCTCTTGTTTAGCCATAAATACTTTAGAAAGTTTATTTTTACTATTATTAACAAGAATTAAAGCAAATAAAAGAATTAAAACACATACTCCAAGTCCAATAGATACATAAATATACAACTTATTTGTGTTAATTAAATTATCATAATCACTTTGATTAAATAAAGATATAGTCTTATTAACACTATCATATAGATATATACCATCTTTACCAGTAGAAATATTTCTTCCTGCTATAACATAATTATTACTATCTTTGGTTAATCTATAACCTGTAACTTTAACATCATTAATAGTTATTTCTTTCTTTTCTAAATTTTTAATTATAATTTCCTTGTTAGTTAAATATATTTTAAAATCATTTGAACCAAGTTCATTATAATATGTAACCTCATTATTAACTTCATCATAAATATAAAAGCCATCTTTATTATTTCCATCTCTTAAATAAAGCAAAGTTAAATCTAAGTTCTCGTTTTTTAAACAAGTTATATCTTCATCATTAAATTTAATAGTTGAAGATACAAAATTAGTTGGTAACTCTTCAGGTAATTTTCTTAAAATATTAAATTCTCCAGTTTTAAATGTATACATTATAGGATCCTTTTCTGGTACAGTTACTTTTAATACATAAGTTTTAGTTGTCCCATTTTCAGCAGTAACAACTATATTAAACTCATTTAATCCTTCTTTAACATCTACCTCACCTAAACCACTAACTTTTGCTGTTTTATCATTTACTTCGCCATTTATTTTAATCTTAGTTGTAGTAGCAGTAACTATACTTGTATATTCTAAAGTTTTTTTATCAAAAGCCGGACTTATTTCAAATCCTTCAACACTTAAAGACTTTAAATTATTATCTGATGAATAATTAATTATTACTGGCTCTTTAATATTTATCTTTATAGTAGAAGAACTAGTTGGAATAACACTTTCACTATCCCAATCAACTAATTTAGTGTTCTCCACATTAATAGTTGCTGTTCCGACAGCTATTGCCTTAAATTTATATGTATATGTTTTTGAAGAACTAGCTCCGTCTCCATATTGTACAACACTTGGCTCACCACTAATAAGTGATAATTTAGACTTGTCATAAGAAACTCCAAATTGCCATGATCCTAGTTTACCACTGGATGATACCTTAACTGTTACCTTAAACGTATTATTTAAAGTTACGTTACTAGAACTACTACTTCCTTTAATTGAACCAGTAGCTGCATAAATATTTAGTGGCAATAACAACATCATAAACATTAAAATATATTTTTTCATTTTTCCTCCTATTGTTCTATTTTACTAACATCTAGAATATGTTTTTGAATTTTAAGCAAATCAATTATATCAACCACACCATCTTTATTAACATCTGCAGCTTCCTTATAAGCATCACTTAATTTATTAACCCCTAAAATATCCTTTTGTACCTTAAGTAAATCAATTATATCAATATTTCCATCTCCATTATTATCTCCATAAATAACAATAGTATATGTTTTTTCTCCATTACCTCTTAATTTTAATGTCATACCAGTAGAAAGTATTTTATTTTCACTTACTTCAGCAATCATAGTTGGATAATTTAAATTAACTTGACTTAATAATGAAGTAGCATCTAATTTATAATCAAAATGACTTATATAATTATTCTTAATATTTATTTGTAAATTAGATAATACTTCATCAGGACTATATAATATTTCATCTCTTTTTTGAACTAAAATTGTATAAGTTTTTTTATCCCCTGATGCACTTGTAACAATTACTTCTATCTTTGTATCATCGTTATCTAAATTTATTTCTCCCGCTCCATCAACTTTAGCGTTCAAATTAGTAGTTGTTGCACTTACTGTCACTTTATTTGTATCTTTAGAAACATAACATGTATAATTTGTTGCACTACTTATAAATGATGGCATTAAATTACATCCTAAAACACTTAAACTGGCAAGTGTATTATCTTCACTATAATTAACATCTAATGTAGTCATACTAGGCATTTCACCTTTAAATACGGGTATAGAGAAATAAAAAGTTTTATCTATTAATCCATTATCATAATATCCTTCATAATAATCAAATGACTCACTATAAGGAGCTCTAACATTTTGCATGTACTGAGTACTATAATAAGTACTACCTGCTAAATCAAACTTTTGTAAATATAAGGTTGATTGTTTATATTTAGTAACATATTTGTTAAACAAATCTCCTCCATTAACTATAGCTGCATATGGACTATTCCATCCTTTTTTCTGGGCATATGCAAGTCCTGATCTAATGATATCTGTAGCTGTTTTACCGCTTGCATTTATATTGAAAAAATTATAATATCCCGGATATTCTGCATTATCCCCACTAGATAAAGCTGAACCTTTATTTCCTTGTTCTTGAAGTGTTCTTGCAACTAAGTGAACGGGACTTACTCCATTTTTCTTTGCTGAATCCATAAATGTTTTAGCATAACTTATTTCAATCTTTTCTCCATTATCATTATAATAAAAAGCATTGCCTTCCATAAATGAACCATTAAGCATTGTCTGAACTAATTCTTCTGTATGGATATTTTCTTGATATCCAAGTTCTTCAAACATAAATACTCTTTCATCATTTAAAAAATTACGAGGATCTAAATAAAATTTTATCGTTTGTTTACTAGCAGCATACCATCCACCTTCAAAAGTTATCCACTTTCCATCAGAATATGCTCCATCTTCCGTACTTCTTAAAGTTGTATTTGAACTATCTATTAAATTTAAGTTAACATATCTAGTCTCTCCAGCTACAACATCATCAAAAGTAGCATTAACATAATAAGGATTAAATTCCCATGATGGATGAATCGTTTTAAGTATTGCTAAACTTTTAGCATATGACTCAGGAAATCCTTTATTTATATATTCAGTTATTAAACTATCACTAACTGTATACTCATTTACATCTACAAAAGAAACTGAACTATTACCTTTAGAAATATATCCTTCATACCAAAATCCACTATATTGTAATTTAATTTTGTAAAAATTACCACTTTCCCCAATTATCTCAAACGCTCTTGGATAAGAAATACTTATCTTAGCTCCAATATCACTTAATATTCTACCACAACTACTACTTGCACAACTTCTAACATAAACACCTGTTACATCTTTAGCAATTACACCTCTTTTGTAAGTAGTATCTGCACTCACAGATGTAATAAAACAAAATAATAGTAATAATAATAAATACTTAATATACTTCACTTTTTACATCTCCATCTTCTATATAATTATATCAAAAAAGATAACACATTTAAGCATTATCTTTTAAAATATACATTACTTTACACTTATAATTTTTCTATAACTTTATGATTTTTTTCTAAACATCTTATTAAATCATCATGATCATACTTACTAAATATATCTTTTAATTTATCTGGATTCATTAAAAACATTCCTAAATGATTTACAAATACTTCATGTTCATTAGTTAAACCTAAATCTTTTAAAGTATTAAAATTTTCTTTAACAACATTAGGAAATAATTCTAAACTCTCTTTTAAAGAAGAAGTTATATTATTTATTTCTTCATTTGTTAATCCTAAATCTACTAAATAATCCATTATCTATCAGCCTTTCCCATATCACTTAAATGTTTTGCTTTAATAATTATATCTGTTATATTAGCTTCTTTAATGTTTGTACCAAAACTAGATATTACTTCATTTAAATCTAATAAAGTTATATTAGGTAAACTACTAAGCACTAATGATATATTATGAATAGATTGATTTGCTATTAATAATTTAGTTATCATACTATCAAGTTCACTACTATCCATCTCAAATACTTTTGGATTTTGATAAATACCATCTAATTCAATATTATTCTTTCTTAATACCTCTAATACCTTAGTAAAGTTTATTGGATTAAATATTTTTCTTAAATATTCTTTGTATTCATCACTAAATTTATCAAAATCAATCTTATTAGTAATAAAGAAATTAGTTACAATATCAGTAGTTGTATTTTCATTAGAAAGTTTAGAATCATTTTCTTTACGATTTGTACCAAATATATCTAACTCAGTAAATCCAGTATGTTCTTCATTACTATCCAACGATTTTTTTTCTTTATTATCTACATTTATTTCTTGTTCAATATTTTCTTTATTACTTTTTTCTTCTATTTTCTTACCAAAAATGCTTTCATATTCTTTATCTATTGAATCATTTAATGTTTTAAAATCAATATTATCGTCTTTCTGCGTTGCAAACAATGAACTTATAGTATCATCAAAATGACTATCTTCATCATCTTCAATTGCTAATAAATCCTTATCTTCACTTGAATTATTTGCATCTAAAAAACTATAACTATCATCTAAATCAATATTTCCAAAATCTCTATCTGATATTTCATTACTATCTTCATCATCATACATAAATAATGAATTATCAAATTCAAAGGAATTATCATTTTCTTTAGTTTCTTTTTCTTCTTTATCAAATAAAACTGGTTCAGATACATTTTTATCATTTTCTTCAGGCTCATTATCAGAAATTTCTATAGCAGCATCTTCAATTATCGCCTGCTTGTTATTTTCATCATTTTCTTCTTTATCTATAGATTCAATTTCATCAAAAACAGGACTATCATCAATTGGTTCGTCTATAACAACTGGTGCATCTTCAATTTCTACTTCTGCTGACTCAGTTGGTGTAAATACAAGTGATTCAGGATTTTCTTCTGAATAATTAATAATTTTTTCAAATTCTGCTTTATAGTATTCGAGTGCAACATTTACACAATCAAACTTTTCTTTCTTTTCCTTTTTATCTTTTTTTAGATTTATTAATAGTTCTTTAATTGTTCTTGCTCGATCTGTAAGTTCATTTATTTTTTCAACCTGTTTTGCTATCTCTTTTTGTTTTCCAACAATTTTAGTTGTTATTTCTTTAGTACCAACATCAACAATTGCATCTAAACCTTTATTTCCATAATTTTCTTTTAAATCTCCTAAATCTTTTTCAAAAGATGCAATTTCTGATTCAAGACCTGTAATATTTGATTTATAATCATCTACATTAATTTTATAACCTTTTGCTTCATCTATTTTAGAATCAATTTTTTGTTGAACTATCTTTAATGAATTATCTAAATCTTCTTTTTCAATGGTTAAATCATTTAAAATTTCTTTTAATTTTCCATTAATTTCATTAATTTTATCTAGCATTTCTACCAACCTACCTTATTCTAAAAAGAGTATACCATATTTTTTTATAAAAAAACAAGATGATACACCTGTTTTTATCTATTTTTTAATTCATTCAAATTTTTTAAAAATTCTTCACTTGAAATACTTAAATTAGATTGATCTTGTTTTGTTTTTGGTAATTCCATTTTTTCTTCATTATTTATTTTTTCTTTTTCAATAACTTCATTTATCTTATTATCTTTAGTTAAATTTTCTTTTTCTTCCTTTGATAAATTATCATTTAATGTTTTATCATTTGGAATAGTAACATCAATATCTTTATCATTATTTTTATCTATTATTTTTTCTTCTATTACTTTAATATTTTTCTTTTCTTTTTTTATAGTTAATATTATTAAAACTATAAAAATTAACGCTACTAAAGAAGTTATTATATAAAAATAAATCATTCCATTTTTAGAACTATATAATATGTCTAATAATTTTTTAATATTTTCCATTTTTCCTCTCTTAAATCTAAACTGAACTAGTAAATAACATCATAATTGAAATTACAAGCAAAATCATTACGCCAACAGTTGTAGCAACTAACATAACTCTTGTTTTACTTTCCATTGTTTCTAATCTTGCTTTATATCTTGTTTCTCTAGCCTTTTGTTGCAAACTAGAAATATTTCTTGAAAAAGTTAATAATTGTTCTTGTTTTCTTTCTTGGCTACCCAAACTTAGACGATATAATAATCTCATCATTCTCATTGAGTCTCTAACAGGATATTCTTTTGCAAAATCCATATAAGGATTAATAGTTGAATCACCAGCATTTATTTTTTCAATTAATTCAAGTAAACCATTTCTGAATATTTCGGGAGCTTCGGTAATTGATTTACCAAGAGCAACAGGTACTGTATAATGTTGAACAAGAATTTCTAAATTTTTTAAATAATATGGAAGCATCATATCAATTTTACTTAAATGTGATTTATAATATTTTTTTATTTGAAAATAAGGTAATTTAAACATACCATATCCGGCAATAATTGTAATAATAACCTTAATATATGATAAATCGCCAATAAAAAATAATAATAAAAGAAACATAACAAGTAAACCATTTCTTAATCTCGAATTATACAATGTTTGGGTATCGACTGCATCGCCATATTTAGCTTTAAGAAAAAAATCATAATCTTTTTCTTTTAATTTAATAAATAAATCCTTATTATCATTTAAAAATTTATTTGTACTTATACTGCCATTATATTCAAGTATTACATAAAGAAGGACACCTATAATTAAAACTTCTATTAACATATCTACTCGCCTCCTGTATCTTCATTATAATATTTTTCGCCATTAAGTAGGAAATATGAGTTAACTATTATAATTAAATGCAATATGACTAGTACATAACCATGTTTTAACATGTCAATATAGTTTTCTTTACCAAGAAGTGTTTGGGTAAGCATAACTAATAAATATAAGGCAACACCAAATGTTAAAAATCTCTTATGGAAGTTTTCACGATCCATTTTATCTCTATAAACACCTTCAACTAATTGGTCAATATCTAAAAGCATATTTTCTAAAGCTTCTCCTGAATCTCTTGCACCCTCTTTTGTTATTTGTAAAAATAATTGATGCATATTTTTTACCATATAATAAGGATATTTTTGATTAAAATAATTTATAGATTCATCTATAGTACCATTATCATAACTCATTTTAATCATTTTTTTGACATCATCAAGAACAGGATTTTCAAGAACTCCACTATCTCTAACACCTTCTAAAGCCTTAACAAAACTTTGCGTTGTATTAAATTCCATTATAACATTAGTAGTATAAACTTGAATTTGTTCAAATATAAATTCACTATATACTCTTTGACAACGTAAATAGGCTAGATAAGGTATAAACATTATTGCAGCTACACCATATACAATTGCCCAAATTATACTATAAAAATATAAGTAGCCAACTCCTGCTCCAAAACCTCCAAATAAAATAACTTGAGTAATATACTGTTTAGCAGTATATTCTTCACCTAATTCGATTGATTTTTCTCTAACAGTTTTAAATGAATAAGGAGCATATTTATCATATAAACTAGTTATACCTTTTAAAAATGTTTCATAAATTTTTTCACCATCATTTTTACGATAAGTTATTATAAATATACCAATAAATATTAATATAACTAATTCCATAATAATTATCCCTTCCTATTTTTTTTCTTCTATTTGTACCCTATTTTCTTTTGAATCACCATTATTAACACTTCCTAAATTAAATGTATCTCTTGGAAGAACAACACCTTGTAAATCAAGATATTCTAGCAAATATTTAGTTGGATTTTTAATAACAAATCCACCACCAATATTTTTTCTATAAATAACATTAGAACAAGGATTATTATTTTCATCTACATAAAATTCACAAACCTCCATAATTTCTCTTTGAAAACGTCCAAGTTCTTTAGACATATAACCCTTAACACATACAGCTAATTGTACATATCTATGAATTGTTGATAAGAACTGTGCAACATCTTGATTACTTTCTAAAAGTGAATATAAACGCATTGGAACACTTGATGCTTTATCCGCGTGAATTGTTGATAAAATATTATGTCCAGAAGATATTGAGTTTCTTACTGCCATAACTGCTTCAGCAGATCTAACTTCTGATAGTAAAATCCATTTAGGGTTTTGTCTCATACATGTAACTAAAACATCAGAGTAAGAAGCAATATTATTGGTCTTCATTGCAACTATATCTCTATTTGGATAAATTTTATCTAAGTGTAGTTCCAATGTATCCTCAATTGTAATTATCTTTTCATTATCTTTAGTGTGTGATGCTAAATATTTTACTAACTCAGTTTTACCAGAACCAGTTTCACCAGCAACCAAAATATTACAATGACCTTCTACACATTTCATTAAAAAATCATGAATTTGAATTGTACAATATTTTTCATCTATTAATTTATTTTTATTAAGTCTAATCTTAGCAGGTGTTTTACGTATAACACATGCAATTCCATTAGTAGCAATAGATTCATGAATAAAGTTCATACGTAACTCAGCAGACTCGGCATCTAAGAATGGATGAGCCATATTAAATGTTTTACCCATAACGTTTGAACATTGGAATGCTAATTTTTCCATTAATGCATTATTGATATTTGGTCTATCCACTCTATAGACACCTTTATCTAATGTTTTAAGCCAAACTTGTCCACCATTACTATATGAAATATCTGTAATATTATCATCTTTTAAAAATTCGTTCAAGGGTCCAAAATCTAATTCATCAAATAAATTACTATTCAAACCAATCACCTACTCATTATAACATTTTTGATCTATATCACTAATTATAGTATTAAATGTATCATCTGATTTACTTTCAATAAATTCTTGCATTTCCGTACTTGTAATTTTAGTTTCTCCATGGTTTTCAGTATATTCTTGATTTCTTGGCACAGGGAAAATCTTAATTGAATTTGATCTAATATTATCTGCTTTAGTTAATAATATAAACATCTTATTTGGAACACTAAAGATTAATTCAGCAGGTTCTCCTCTCTTAGATGCAGATGAGAATACACTAACTCCATCACTATCTCTAACATCTCTAACTTTAATACTTTCAATAAATTTTGTAACAATAACTTGACCACTATCATTTGTTGCAGAAACAAATAAATCAATATAATCTCCAGGCATTATTGAATTAGCATAGGTTGTATGCATATTAACAGCTAAACTATAAACAGTATGACATTCTTCTAAATCTACTGTAATGTAGTTAGGTTTTTGTTCTTCTGTCATAACTTCTGATTTATAAAATAATCCACCTTCTGCAATAGTTGTATCATAAGACACATATTTGCCAATCAATTGTGATTTACTTGTAACTAAATTAGGTGTTTGATCAACAAAACTTTTACTAACTTTAATCATTCCTAACATACTATCGGTAATTAAAGTATTACTCGGTATTTCAACTTTAGCATATGGAATACTTTGTGGTTCAACCGCTTGTTTAACTCTTATATTATATCCGAAATAAAGCACTACAATTCCTAATAAAACACCAATAATTGTAACAGTATTTTTATTTCCTATAAATCTTTTAACACTTACCATTATATTACTCATATTTTATTCCTCCTATATTCTAATAAATTATACCACAAAAAAAATAAACTTATCAAGTCTATTTCTCTAATCAATTTACTATATTATTTTATCATATAAATTTTTTAGTTCTTCATTTGATATCATACAAAATTTCTTATTTAAAATTTCAGAATTTATATTTAATTTATTAATATATTCTTTACTCTCTCTTTTAGTTAATCCTTTAACTATTATTAAAGATTCCATTAATGCATTTTTAACTAATTTATCATTTAATCTATACATATTCCTAAATATCATATCATTTTCATTTAATCTGTTTTTAAAAGTTAATTTAATTAAAGAAGATACTACTCTAGGCTTTGGATTAAAACTATCAGGATAAATATCAAAATATTTATATGCATCAAAATAAATATTAGTTAACAAACTTAAATTAGTTATTTTATTATTAATTACATTATCACAATAATTCTTTCCCATTATCATATATAATTCTTTAAAATTTTCATGTATTATTTTATAAATAAATGGTTCAATAATACTATAAGGAAGTGATGTTATTATTTTATCTACCATCGGAAAAGGAATATCTAAGCAACTACCATAGGTAATATCAATATTGTTTATTTTATCTAAATAAGGTTTTAAACGAGTATCTTTTTCAATTACATACATTTTTTTAACCTTAGGGGCAATTAATTTAGTTAAAGTTCCCACACCTGGACCAATTTCTAAAACTATATCATCTTTATTTAAATTACAAGTTTTAATAAAATTATTAATTACATATTTATCTATTAAAAAATGTTGATCTAATTCATCAGGATTATTTATAAACATCTTTATCCTTCTTTCTTAATAGTATTTTAACAAATATATAATTTAATATCTATGGAAAAATAATATCAACTTAATAAAGATTTACTTTATTTTTTTATATGTTACATTAACATAATAATCTAAAATATATAAAACCTAATCTTCAGTTTCTAACAACCAATTTATTATATTTTTAACTTTAATTCCGTTATAATCATTATTTATTGATTTATCCATAGCTAAAATTATTTTTTCATAATTGTCAGATATACTCTCTAAACTTCTTAATTCTCTATTTTTTACTTGTTCATCACTTAACGTTTGAGTTACTTGATAATATTTAATTGTATAATTGTTTTCAGCAACAAAATCAACTTCATAATCTGAAGTTTTACCTATATTAACTTTATATCCTCTTCGTAATAATGGTAGTGTGAATAGTTTCAT
>DJSP01000012.1 GCA_002438065.1 Caryophanales bacterium UBA6331
TTTATTATTTGGTTCCTGTTTTAGAAGAAATAATTAATGAGGTAGAATAAAATTTTGAATTTATTGCAAACTAGTATTAGTGGTATATGTGAATAATGAATATGTAAGAAAAATAGATGAATTAGGTAGAATTGTTGTGCCTAAAGAATTAAGAAATAATCTTAAAATACAAGATAATGAGAATGTACTTATAACACAAAAAGATGATAATATTTGTATTTCTAAATATTCTTATTTGGAAAATTATAGTAAATTTTTGAATGATATTTGTACACTTTTTAATTTAGTTTATGGTTATGAATTTGTTATTAGAGATAAAGATAATGTTATATATTCCAATTATAAGAATTTTATTAATATTAGTTTAGATAGTCCAATTATTATTAATTCCATAAATATTGGTGTTATTTCTATTTATGGAGATAATGTTACTTTGACTGATGTGAAACTTATTTCTGGTATAATATCTATATATTTTATGTATATAAATGTTAAAGGTTAGGTAAATGTTTGTATTTACCTTTTCTTTTGTGATATTATCTTGTTTGAGGAGATGTTCTTATGTTTACTGATACTCATTGTCATGTTTTATCTGATAAATTTTATGATCCTATGTATGTGATTGATAATTTAGAAAGAGATAATATTAGAAGAATTATTATAAATGGTTTTAATATTAAATCTAATTGTGAGGTAATGGATTTAATTAATAATAATAATGTTTATGGAGCACTTGGAATTCATCCAGATAACATATCTGATTTTAATGATGATGCGAAGGACTTTATTAATAAAAATATTAAAAATAAAAAGATAATTGCGATTGGAGAAATTGGGTTGGATTACTTTCATAATAAAGAAAATAAAAAGGATCAGTTAGAAATGCTTGATTATTTTCTTGAGTTAGCTGAAAACAATAACTTGCCGGTGATAATTCATTCTAGAGAAGCTACTGGAGATTTACTTGAATTATTAAAGAAACATAAATGTAAAGGTATTATACATTGTTTTTCTGGAAGTTTGGAGACGGCAAGAGAATATATCAAACTTGGATATAAACTTGGAATTGGTGGCGTTCTAACTTTTAGAAATTGTAATTTAAAAGATGTATTAAAAGAAATAGATTTAAAGTATATTTTACTTGAAACAGATAGTCCTTATTTAGCGCCTGTTCCGCTTAGAGGATTACCTAATGAACCAGTGAATCTTAATATTATTGCTGAATATTTATGTTCAATCTATAATGTTTCATTAGAAGAACTTGCTAATACCTTGGAAGACAATTTTAATGATGTTTTTAATATATAGTTCGATTTTATGGACTTTTTTTTATTCTTTTGTTATTATTTATTTAAGGTAGTGATATAATTTGAAAAATAAAATTTTAGTAATTTTTGAAATTTACACTTTAATTATTATAGTTCTTTTGGCTTCTAGTGTTTCAACTGGTAAAAAAGAAACTAAAATTGATAATGAAAGTATTAATAAAAATATAGATTTAATTGCGAAAGCTAAAAAAGAAGAAGAGTTTATTCAAAATGATATTTATACTCCAATTGATTATTTTAATGGATTTTTAACTGGATACGTTGCTAATTGTCCTTTGTGTGGTGGAACACTTGGGTGTAATGGTCAAAATGTTTTAGATGGTACAATTTATTATAATGATGTAGATTATGGTGAAGTTAGAATTGTTGCATCTTCTAGTAATTTAAAGTGTGGTTCAATTGTTCAATTCAATTTAGATACTGTTTCTAATAAACCAATTACAGCAATCGTTCTTGATAGAGGTGTAACTGGTACTAATTTAGATTTATTAATGGAAAGCGAAGATGCGGCAATAAGATATGTTGGAGGAAGATTAATTTCTTATAGTGTCCTTAGAAATGGTTATAACAGATAGATTTTTAGGAGGTTTTTATGATTGATCATAAATTTAAAAAACAATATGGTCAAAATTTTTTAATGGATAAAAATATTTTAAATAAAATTTGTGATAGTATTAATCCCAATAAGAATGATTTGATTATTGAAATCGGCCCTGGTAGTGGTAATTTAACTAAAAGGTTAAAAGAGTATGAAGCAAATTTGGTGTGTTTTGAAATTGATAAATCATTAGATAAATATTTAAGTTTATTAGAAGATGATAAGACAAAAATTGTTTATGAAGATTTTATGAATGTGAATTTAGAAGAATTTGTAAAAAATTATAATTATGAAAATATTTATGTAATCGCTAATATTCCTTATTACATAACTACCCCTATAATTGAAAAAATAACCTTTTCTAATATTAAGGTTAATTCTCTTTTATTAATGGTTCAAAAAGAGGTTGCTGATAGACTATCTAGTGATAATGGAAATAAAGAATATGGGTATATAACAGTTTTATTAAATGCTTTTTATGATATTAATAAACTATTTAATGTTAATAGAAATTCTTTTTATCCGGTACCTAATGTGGATAGTGCTATTATTAAATTAGATAGTAAGAAATGTAATATTCTAAATTTTGAAAAATTTAATAAGTTAATTAAAAATGCTTTTAGATTTAAAAGAAAGACTTTAAAAAATAATTTGGTTGGTTATGATTTGGATTTAATAAATAATATATTAGGAGAATATGGTTATTCTTTATCAAATAGAGCAGAAGATATACCAGTAGATGTTTATATTGGTTTTGCTAATAAATTATAATAAATAAAAAAATCAGTTTCCTGACTTTTCTTCAAATAAATGTGCTTTATTATGCTTTCTAACTGGCAATACTTTGCTAGTTTTTTGTGTTGCATCATATAATTTCTTTAAATCAGCAATATCTTTGTTTACCTGATCAATACTTAAATGTAATTCTTCTGCTTGTTTTACTATCGTGTAACCTAAAGCCCGTGTTTTAATTATATATATTTGTCTTTCGTTTAAATTTCCTTCATCAATAAATGCCTCAACAACTGCTTTTGTCCAAAAAACTTGTTTGGTCATTTAATCACCTAAAATTAATTTTACTATGTTATAACAAATTTTTCAATAATTTTAAACAATTGTACTTTCTATTATATTTAGAAAATCTAATATTTCCGTATTTCTAAAAATTATAGTATAGTTTTTGAAATTAGTGTTTTCGGGATTTATTAATTTTAAATCCATGTATTTATTATCTTCTTTGAAATAACATTCAATTGTAAAATAATTTTTAATAAAATATAATTTAGGTTGTTTTTTATTTTTATAGTAAGTTGCCTTTATGGTATTTACTATTTTATTTAACTCATTTTTGCTGAATGACTGTCTATTTACGTGGTATTTAAATTCATTATTTTTAACAGTTATATCAATATTACACCAAACGTCATTATTTGTTAATCCAATATCATTATTGGTAACGCTTATTTTTAAATCATATTTTGTGTTTTTATAATCTAACATCATTTTACATACTCCTTTTTAATTACTTAAATATCATATCAAACTTATTATTTTGTTACTGTAGAAAAAGTGTAATAAAAATACAAAAAAGAAAATCCTCTATACGGAAGATTTAATTTAAATTACGATTTGTTCATTTATAGACATAACACTGCTTAAAGATACAACGTTTTTGGCTTGTAATCCTTTATTAGTTCTTATTAATTCAAACTCAACACTTTCACCTTCTGCTAGTGTTTTATATCCTTTCATATTAATTGCTGAATAATGGACGAAAATATCCTCAGCATCATTGTATTCTAAGAAACCAAAACCTCTTTCATTATTAAACCACTTAACTCTACTTTTCATATTTCATTCCTTCCTTTTGTGCTGCAGCACGATATTATTATCTCAAATATGGTTAATTTTAAAGTGTAATGTTTATTCCAATTTAATGGTTGTTTTCTTTTATATTTATTTCAAAAAAGTGTAATGAATATGTAAGAGTTAACTGCAAAAATAGACTTGTATATAATGATTAAGTGTGATATTTTATAAATTAATTAATGTT
Organism: Caryophanales bacterium UBA6331; assembly: GCA_002438065.1. Lineage (GTDB taxonomy): Bacteria > Bacillota_I > Bacilli_A > RF39 > UBA660 > CAG-533. Next base: position 3,980 of record DJSP01000012.1, read on the forward strand.
GTTGATGATAATAATGAGAAACTTATGATCTATGTTATAGCAGTAGTTAGTGGAATAGGTACTTTACTTGCGTTACATATTAGTAATAAATTTTCTAAAGATAGATTTTTTTTTAATATTATACTTAATGATAATAAGAATATAATGATGAAATTTATAGTTTGGCTTAAAGAAAATAAGATTACTAATTTGACAACCGATGGATATACGAAGGACTGGAAAAAGACATTGGCAATAACTGCTTATGTTGAAACTAAGGAGCAAAGTAAGTTAATAGATGAATATATTAAAAATAGTAATGTTAAATTTAAAAGAATAATTGAAAAACAATAATAAATATAGTATAATCTAAATTGTTAAACGAGGACGGGTTTGGAAAGCCTATCAGTTATGAAATTAAAAGGGATTCTTATATAAGAATAAATAGAGTGGAACCGCGGGAATTACTCGTCTCTATGTTATATTAGAATTTTTTTTTTGTTAGGAGGATTTATGGAAGAGATTACAATGAAGGATATTGTTAATTTATGTAAACAATATGGTTATATTTACCAGGGAAGTGAAATTTATGGAGGTCTTGCAAATACGTGGGATTATGGTCCACTAGGAAGTGTCTTAAAGGATAATGTTAAGGCAACATGGAAAAAGAGATTTATTGAGGAAAGAGATAATGCTTATCAGGTTGATGCATCAATTTTAATGCACCCTAGAGTTTGGGAAGCATCTGGTCATGTTCAATCATTTAGTGATCCTTTAATAGATTGTAAGGGTTGTAAGAGTAGATATAGAGTTGATAATTTAATCGCTGATTATGATTCAAATGTAGATGTTGATGCAATGACTGAACAAGAAATGATGGATTATATTAAATCTAATAAAGTTCCTTGTCCTAAATGTGGAAAAAGAGATTTTACAGATTTAAGAGATTTCAATTTGATGTTTAAGACTAATAGAGGTGTAGTTGTTGATAATCAAAGTTTGATTTATTTAAGACCTGAAAATGCGCAAGGAGAGTATGTTAACTATTTGAATGTTAAGAGAACTAGTAGATGTACATTACCTTTTAGTATAGGTCAAGTTGGTAAAGCATTTAGAAATGAGATAACTCCTGGTAATTTTACTTTTAGAACTATTGAATTTGAACAAATGGAGTATCAAACTTTTTGTAATCCGAAAGATGATCACGATTTATATTTGTATTTTAAAGATTATGCAAAAAATTATTTTGTAGATTTAGGTATTCCTAGTGATATGCTTAGATTTCATGATCATGAAAAACTTGCTCATTATGCGAAAGAAGCATGTGATATCGAGTATAAATTTCCATTTGGTTGGGGTGAAATAAATGGTACACATAATCGAACTAATTATGATTTATCTAGACATCAGGAATATAGTGGTGAAAAAATGGAATATGTTGATCCTGTAACTAATGAGAAATTTATTCCTTACATTATTGAATCAACTGTTGGTGCTGATAGATTAGTTCTCGCATTATTATTTGATGGTTATAAGAGAGAAACATTGGATGATGGTGAAATAAGAGAAGTTATGAGTTTACATCCAGCTCTTGCTCCATATAAAGTTGCTGTGTTACCTTTAATTAAAAAATATCATAGCGAAAAAGCAAAAGAAATTTATAGAACTCTAAGAAAAGAATTTAATTGTGATTATGATGAAGCTGGATCTATTGGTAAACGTTATAGAAGAGAAGATATTATGGGAACTCCATGGTGTTTAACTGTTGATGATAATACATTAGAAAATGGCATTGTAACATTAAGAAATAGGGATACTATGGAACAAATTTCTTTAACTGTAGATGAAACAATCAAATATGTTCAAGAAAGAATTAAATTTTAGAAATTTAGACTAGAAATGGTCTTTTTCTTTTGATTTTAGATTATTAATCTTGGTTTCGTGCAAATTAGTTGATTTTTATTAAAATTATGATATATAAAAACTGATATAAATATTTTATAATATCAGATTTTTTCTTTTATTTTTGATGTATATCAAGTTGTGGATAGGGTATTTCAATATGATTTTTATCAAACGCTAATTTAATATTTTCCATAAAATACCATTTAGCATTCCAGTAATCTTTTGTATTTACCCATACTTTTACAGCATATATTAAAGAACTATCATCCATTTTGTCTAAAGAAATAATAACATTTTCTTTGTCTATTGCGTAATCTGATTTTTGAATTATTTCAGAAATTACTTTTTTGACTTTTTTTACATCGTCATTATATGAAGTTGAAAATTCTAAATCTAATCTTCTTTTTTCATTAGCGGTATAATTTATTATTGAACTATTTGATAAAATTCCATTAGGAATTTCTATTATTTTATTATCATATGTTTCTAAAGTTGTATAAAATATGTTTATATTTTTAACAGTTCCCTCATCATTTAAAACTTCGATGTAATCTCCTAATTTAAAAGGTTTAAAAATTATTAGCATTAGACCACCTGCAAAATTAGATAAACCACCTTGTAATGCAAGACCTATTGCAATACCACATGATCCTAAAATAGTAAAAAATGTTGTTGTTGGAATTCCTACAATAGATGCAGCAATAATAAATAAAATAGATTTAATAACAATATTTATTATATTTATAATAAAATCTTTAACAGTAGGTTCTAATTTTAGTAACTTGTTTTTTTGAAGATGCTTGGTATAATAATTTGTTAATTTAAAACCAATATAAATAAATATAATTGCTATTAATAGATAAATACTTTTATCATATATTTTTTCTAATATTTCTTTTAATTTTTCCATAATTTATAATACTTCCTTTACATTTATTATTTTATCACAAATTCTTATTATAATAATATAATAATTACGCAATATATAATTGGTGATATTATTTTACATTTTATTTATATATTTATTTTATTTTCAATTATTGGATATTTATGGGAAGTATTTTTGTATTTTATTAAATGTCATAGATTTATTAATAAGGGGCAATTACATGGACCGTGGTTACCTGTTTATGGTTTAGGTGGACTGGTTATTTGTTATTTTATAAAAAATATTACTGATAATGTTTTATTATTGTTTCTTTTTAATTTATTTTTATGTGGGATAATTGAATATTTTATTTCTTTTTTAGAAGAAAAAATATGGAATAACAGGTGGTGGGATTACTCAAACAAATTATTTAATATTAATGGTAGAGTATGTTTGATAAGTTTATTATTTTTTGGTTTAATGGGTACTATTATTTGTTTATGGGGTATTGATTTAATAAACTTAATTTATTTAAATATAGATTTAACCATTGTTATTATTTTAGGTGTTGTTTATTATAATGATTTTATTTATTCACTTTATATGCCAAATTATGGTAAATATATCTCATTTTATTATTAATATTTTTTATTTTATGCTATGATTACTTTAGGAGATGATAAAAATTATGGAAAAATCTATAGTATATTTTATTAAAGATATTAGTCCAGAAGGATTAATTAAATTATATGAAAAGTTAGGTATTAAACTAGATGGAAAAGTTGCTGTTAAATTGCATTCTGGTGAAGATGGTAATCAAAATTATGTTAAACCTGAATTTGTTAAGCCAATAATTGACTATGTTAATGGTACAGTTGTTGAATGTAATACAGCGTATGATGGAGCAAGAAATACGACAGAAAAACATAAGGAATTAATGGAAAAACATGGATGGAGTAAATATTTTGATGTTGATATTATGGATGCTGATGGTGAAATAGCACTTAAAGTATCAAATGGACATGTAATTAAGAAAAATTATGTAGGAAAAAATATTGAGAATTATGATTCTATGTTAGTTTTATCTCATTTCAAGGGACATCCTATGGGTGGATTTGGAGGAGCTTTAAAGCAATTATCTATTGGTTGTGCTTCAAGTAATGGTAAGAGATATATTCACTGTGTAGGTAAAGAAAATGGCAGTTATGAGGATATGTTTAATGTGGAACAAGATAAATTTATAGAATCAATGGTTGATGCCGCTTCAAGTGTTACAAACTTATTTAAAGATAAAATAGCTTATATTAATATGATGGTAAATTTATCAGTGGATTGTGATTGTTGTAGTGTTGCTGAGGATCCTTGTATGAAAGATGTAGGTATGCTTGCTAGTTTAGATCCTGTTGCTATTGATCAAGCTTGCATTGATTTAATATATAACTCAAAAGATGAAGGAAGAGATCATTTCGTAGAAAGAGTCGAAAGACAAAATGGTACTCATATATTAGAAGCTGCATCTGATTTAAATGTAGGAAGCAGGGAATACGAACTTGTAAACATAGATTAATTTCTATGTTTTTTCGACTTAATTAGAGAATATTTTCATATCATTTATTTTATATTTATTGTAGGTGATATTGTATGAATTTAAAAAAATTTGGAATTTTGTTATTTTTTACTTTTTTATTTCCACTTGGAATATCTTTGACTGTAGGTAATGATGCGAGTATGCTTGTTAAACCGGCTTTATATCCGCCTAATATGTTATTTCCAATTGTTTGGAGTATTTTGTATGTGTTAATGACAATTGGTGTTTATTTGTCGTCTAAAGATGATGACAATGTATATATTATTTATTTTATTCAAGTTGTTGTTAATTCTTTTTGGACTTTAATATTTTTTGGTTTAAAATTAAGATTATTTGCGTTTATATGGCTAATACTTTTATTAGTTTTAGTTGTAATAATGAGTTTAAAATTTTACAAAAATAACAAAATAGCTGGATATTTACAAATACCTTATATAAATTGGATTTTATTTGCTGGATACTTAAATTTATCAATTTATCTCTTAAATCATTAGAATTTTTTTAGAAAAAATGTTATAATAACATAGGTTTTAAAGATGAAGGGAGTAAGTTTATGTTTAAAATAAATGATTATGTTAAATATAAGAATGATGTGTGTGTGATATCAAATATAAAAGAAATTAGAGGTTTTAATTATTATACACTTGCTCCAATTCAAGATACTTCATTAAAGGTCAATTTGCCTGTAGATACTAATTTGATTAAACCATTAATTGAATATGAGGACGCAATTAAATTGATTGATGATTTACCTAATTTAAGTGTAATTAATATGACTAATGATAAGGCTTTAGAACAAAGTTATCGAAAACTATTATTATCTGATGAAACTATTGATTTATTTACAATTGTTAAAACTGCATTTTTAAGAAATAAAAAAAGAAATGATTCTGGTAGAAAATTAGGTTCAGTTGATTCACATTATTATGAAGAAGCTAGCAAAAAACTTTTGCTTGAGTTATCAATTGTAATGCATCTTGATGAAGATAAGATAGAAAATATATTAATTGAACAAATAACTAAATAAAAAAATTAATTTAGACAATAATATAAATAAGGTGTACGATGAAGAAGTATTTAATTATTATATTATTGTTTTTTGTTTTGTTTGTTACTTTATTTAATAAAAAAAGTTATGCGTATGTTGATTGTAGTAATATGGTTGTTGAGCCTGAAGGAATAACGACTCTTAATTTAAAAAATTACTTAAATGAATTAGAATACAAAGAAATATATTATGTTTGTTCTTATGATAGTTGTTTTAATGTGAGAAATGGTAATAAAGATGATATTGTTAATAATTTAATTAAAATTTTAGATAATATTACAAATGAGGATGATAAGTTTTTTACCAATGTTAATGGATTTTCGATAACAAAAATCGAGTTAAATGTTTGCAAATAGTTAGTTTATTTCTCCATATTTTTTTGCTATAATCTATTTGAAGGTAGTGATATATATGGATATATGTTCCGACTTGAATTTTTTACGAGTTATTTATTTTGTAAAAGGTTCTTTAATAATTATTAGAGTTTTAGTTCCTTTAATCCTCATTGGAATGACTAGTTTTGATTTATATAAAATTGTTATAAAACAAGGGGAAAAACCTGCAAAAACTATTTTAAATAGATTTATAACTGCTTTTTTTGTATTTTTTGTTCCAACATTTATAAATGTTGTACTTAACTCATTTGGACAAGCTGATATAGGAGAATCTGTTTGTTGGATTAACGCAAATGAGAATAATATTACATTGCTTGCAAAACAACGTGAAATTGAGCTTGAAGCTTTAAAAAATGCAGAAAAAAAAAGAAATGAAGAACTTAAAGCACAACGTGAATCTTATGAAAAAGATTACGAAGCTGCAAAAAAAAGAGCTCAAGAAATAGCGTCTAATAATAATATTGATGAAAATAGTCCTAATTATGATGATGTAATGAATAGTAATTTTTTAGAAAATGGGAAAGATGGAAAAGTTGTTGTAGAAAACGGAATTTTCTACACACCGAATACCTATACAAGTGGTACAGATGGTACTAAGGGTAGCGGTCCATATGGATATAACATTTATTTTTATAAAAGATTACTAAAATTTACTGAAGCAGCTGCTCAGCAAGGATATAAAATAAGTATAAGTACAAGCTCTTATGGTGCTTGGAGATCAATTGATATTCAAAGATATTATTGGAATTGTTATCAAACAAAATCATGTAATGGGGGAAATTTAGCAGCTACACCTGGAAAATCTAATCATGGTTGGGGAGTTGCATCTGATTTAGCCTTTAGTAGTATTAGTGCTAAATATTGGGCTCATGACAATGCTAGAAAATATGGTCTTTCCTTTCCACTATGTAAAAATGTAAGAGTAAGTAGTAATTGTACAGAAGATTGGCATATTGAGCCAGCAAGTGTTCAAAAGAGAGTAGGTTTAAAATGATTTTAGAAAAAAAAGATTATATTAAATTAGGTGTTTTATTATTTATAATTTTACTTATAGTAATTGTATTGTTGTTTTTTAATAAAAATGAAGAAAATTTAAAGATGTTTAAACAATATGATTATGTTTATTCATCAAATACTAGTTATAGTGAAAATGAATATATTAGTAATTTGCCTCAAATAAATATTTCTGGTGAGGCCATTGAAAAAATTAATAAAGAAATTTTAAATAATTACTATGATATTGCAACTATGGAAGGATCATCCTATTCTTATAGTTTTAGTGTTTATAATAATTTATTAATTTTATTTATTGAAACTAGTTATTTTGATGATTCACAATATGGTAATATAAATTATAAGAGTTATTTTGTAAATGTAGAAACAGGAAATGTATTATCACAAAATGATGCACTTAAAAATTTAGGTTTAACACAAATGGATGTAGATAATAAAATTAATGAGAGGTTTAAATTGTTTTATGATAATGATTCTTTAAAAAATGAAATGACTTTTGAAGAATATAAAAAAATGTTAATTCTAGATGGAGAATATACTTTAAGTGTTGAAGATAATGTTGTTTATGTTTATAAAAAAATAAATTATACCCATGATATAGAAGAATCAGATAAATTTGGCAATATATATCAAATTAAAATAAAAGATTTAAAATAATTCTTGAAATATAGAGTTATTTTTTAATTTATATTAATGTATTCTATATATTTTTTGTAGTTTCTCATTAATTCTTTAATGAATATTGAATAATTTGTTGTGGGAACTAAAAGATAGATATTATTTCTTGTTCTTGTTAAGGCAACATAAAATAATCTTCTTTCTTCTTCGTATGGGAAATAGTCAGTTTTAACTATTTTGTTAATTATTTTATGATTTTTAAGTTTAGATGGTAAAGAGTTTTTATTGTTTATTAAATTTATTAAGATAATGTTGTCTTCTTCTAATCCTTTTGATTTATGAATGGTTAGAAATGTTTTATCTTGTACTTTGAAAATATCTTTGTCTTTATTGTTACGTCCTAGAATTAAATATTTTGTATCGATAAATTTTAATACTTTTTCGATTGCATTTTTTTCATTTTTATAAAAGCATATTTTAATTGGTTTATTGATATTCTTTAAGCAAATTGTTTCTTTTTTTATTTGACTTTTATTTTTCATAATAAATGAATTAGCTACTTCTACGATTTCTTTGGGATTACGATAATTGTAGTCTAGACTAATAATATTAAGATTATTTACTAGTTTGTTAAAATTCAAGAAAATATCTAGGTTACAACCTGAAAAACGATATATAGATTGATAGTCATCTCCAACTACAAATATTTTGGCATTATTTTGTTTAATGATTGCATCTATAAGTTTAAACCTATTTAGAGAAGTGTCTTGGAATTCATCAATGATAATGTATTTGTAATTGGTTTTAATTAAATTGTTATTTATGTTATCGGTTGCGATTTTAATCATATCGTTGAAGTCGTATAGATTACTCGATTCTAGTTCTTGATTATAGATATGGTATATTTCTAGAATTATTTTAAAGTATACTTTGCTTATAAAGTGACTCTTTTGATATAAGTTAAATAGATAATTGATATCGTTATAATTTGATTTATAGAGATTAATAAAGGTAAAGATAAGTTTTTTTAAGTTATCAATATCTATTTCCTGCAGAATTGTTTTTATCAGTTTGTTGTGCTTTTTGTTATATTTACCATAGGAATTAAAATATTCATTGATAATAAATTTTAGATAATATTCATTTGATATTTTCATATCCGGATTATTTATTAAAGTTATTGCTAATTTATGAAATGTCATTATATCGAGATTGTAGTCTATTTTTCTTTTTAGATCATTAACTGATTCATTGGTAAAGGAGATGACTAAAAGTTCATTTTCTTTGTATATGTTGTTATCAAGTAGATATTTGATTTTGTTTAATATGGTAAATGTTTTTCCTGATCCTGCTCCGGCAACCACTAATGTATTTTCTAATGACTTTACTGCTTCTAATTGTTTTTCGTTCATGTTAATTAGAATATATAATTATTAAATGATTGTCAATGGTTTTAAATATACATTTTGTATAAAATTTAATTAATTATAGTGTGAAAACCTTAGTTATCGACATATTTTAATTGCTATAGTGCCGATTTATGTCGATAACTTGACATTTCAAATATTTTTTTATAAAATTTAATTGGTGATTATGATGACAAAATTATATAAAAGAGAATTATATTTAAAAAAAATACGTGGCTTTTATAATGATACGGAAATAATTAAAGTTATTACAGGAATAAGAAGATGTGGTAAATCATCTTTACTTGATACAATTATTGATGAATTAAAAGAACAAGGAGTCAAAGATAAAGATATTATAGAGATAAAATTAGATAAAAGACCAAATAAAAATATTAAAACTCCAGATCAATTAGATAAACTTATAGAATCATATATTTTAGATAATGATTTTAAATATATATTCTTGGATGAAATTCAAAATGTCAAGGGATTTGAAGAAATAATTGAAGGATATCGTAATGAGAAAAAATATTCTATTTTTATTACTGGTTCAAATTCATATTTATTAAGTGGTGAATTAATTACAAAATTAACAGGCAGAAAAATTGAAATTGAAATGTTACCATTAAATTTTTATGAATATATTGATATAAAAAAATTTTTAAATATTTCATTAAAAGAATCAATATATGATGAATTTGAACAATACATTCGTGAAGGTGGATTTCCTGGAGCTTTAAATTATAATAATGAACAAGATAGAAAGTTATATGTTCAAAATATTTTAGATGATATTTTTATAAAGGATATAAAAGCAAACCAAAAGATAAAAAATTCGGAAACATTTAGAAATATTCAAAGATATATAATTAATAATTTTGGTAGTATGATTTCAGCTAGTAGTATACAAAAATATTATAAAAGTATAAATATTAATATTGATATTCGAACTATAGAAAAATATATTCAATTATTATGCAATACCAAAATTATATATCCATGTGAAACTTTTGATATAAAGTCAAAAATGTCATTATCTGGAGAAAAAAAATATTATTTAGCTGATTTAAGTATTTATTTTCTATATAATACTGACAATAGAGTTAATTATGGACCTGTACTAGAAAATATTTTACATAATTATTTAATTAGTAAGGATTATAGTTTAAGTGTAGGAAAAATAGGTAAATTAGAAGTAGATTTTATTGCACGTTATCAAAGTAATAATTATTTTTATATTCAAGTTTCTAAAAATATTGATGATGAAACAACTGCAGAAAGAGAATATAAACCATTTTATAATATAAAAGATATGTACCCTAGATATTTATTTTTACTTGATTTAATATTTAAAGATAATGTAGATGGTATTAAAAATGTAAATATTGCAAAATTTATTGCTGAAAATAAGAACTTATAGATGCATTTATAATAAAAAAGGACTAATATGATAATTAATAAAATTACTTATAGTCCTTTTTGTTTAATCTAATTTGAATAATTTTTTATCTAAAATAGAGTATAAATATGTATTAACTGGTTTATTAGTTAAATTATGGATGTAATTCTTATATCCATTTAACTGATTAATATATGCTGCATCATCTATGTGTTTTAATTTATAATCAATTATATCAATATGATTTTGGTATTCAAGCATTAAATCTATTATACCTGTTTTAGTTTCATTATCTGTTTCTTCAATAAATTCGTATTCCTTAAAGATATTTGCGTCTTTGACATTTTTAAATAATTCATTATTAAGTAAACTTTTAATTATATCAATTTCATTATTTGTTAGATTATCATAATTTGGATTAATAAAATCGGTAGTTTCTAATAGATAGTGAATGTTAGTACCATATTCCATGTTATTTTTTTCTTCTTTAGTAAATAATTTATTTGTAGTTTTAGAAAAATTGTTTTCTTCAATTTCTTCTATATTATAGTTATGTTCTATAATTTCAATTTTATCCGAGGTTTCTGATGCAATACTTATATTTTTGTTTATTTTGTAGGAGTTATCTATAATAGGTGTTTCAATATTAGTAATATATTTAGTTATGTGTGGATATATTGAATTTAAAATATCTTCAAAACTATTATATTTACTTCTTTTGTAATTATTTACAACTATTTTACTTGAACTTGTTCCTTCATCTTCTTTAAGAGAATCAACAATAATCATTTTTTCTTTACATCTTGTTAAGGCTACATATAACAATCTGATTTTTTCGGATATATCTTCGATTTTAAAATTGTCTTTACTTAATTTGGAAATAAATGTTTCAATAAAGGTTTCATCATAATCGGGGAATATAATTCCATATTTATTATCATATCTTATTTTTGGTTTGATATCTTCAGTACTAAATTTTTTGTAATATCCTGCAAAGTAACATATTTTATATTCTAATCCTTTTGATTTGTGAATATTTGTTAACGTTACTGAATCGATGGCAATATGACTTGCACTTATTTTTATTTTATCTTTATTTTCGATTAGGTTGTTAAGATAATCATTAACTCCATAAATATCAATGCCAATATTATTTAATTCTTCAAATTTAGTAATTAAATTATTTAGAATAATACTTTTTTCATTAATGTCTCCAACTAATGTTAATTTTTCGTAAATATTTAATTTATCAATAATTTTTATTAAAACATCTTTATTTGAAAAATAATCTAAATCTTTAGCAATTGGTAAAAGTGTTTCATAGATAATGCTTGATTTAATAGTATGCTTTTTTATAGTTTCATATATTTCATTATCTTTTTGTTCAAATAAGTAACTACGGGCAATACTTGCATAGTAAAAGTTAGTTTCGATGTCAAATGTGTTATTTTTAATTTTAATTAGAAAACCAATTATATTATTTATTAATAAAGTTTCTGAAGAAAATAGAATGTCTTCATCTTGATAAATGTGAAGTGGTATTCCAAGATAATCAAAAACTTTTTTATATGTGTTAAAAGCTGATCCACGGTCTAAAAGAATACAAAAGTCATTATATTTACAGTTTCTTATTTGTTTATCGAATACTTCATAATGATTATTTATTTTATTTTTTATGTCATTTCCAATGATAAAGGCTTCAATTTCTTCTCTAGTATTGGCATTATTTTTTTCATAATTGTAAATTTCTAAATTATTATTGTTGTTATTTTTTCCTTCGATATTAAATGTTTGATTTCCAAAAATAAGATTGTGTTCATCTTTGTAATTGGCGTTACCTATTTTATTATCCATAATATAGTTAAAGATATTGTTGATACTTGATAGTACTTCTTCACGTGATCTAAAATTTTTATTTAAATCAATTCTTATTCCTTTGGTGCCATCTTTATATAAATCGTATTTATCTTTAAAGATATTTGGATTCGCATTTCTAAAGCGATAGATAGATTGTTTGATGTCGCCTACCATATAAACATTGTCATTCTCAATTAAGTTAATAAATTCTTCTTCAATATCAGAAGTATCTTGGTATTCATCAATCATTATTTCTTTATAGTGATATTTTAATTCATTTTTAATATTTTCATTTTCTTTAATTAGATTAATTGCAAATTTGCTGATATCATTAAACTCGTATGAAGAATTTTCATTTTTGAATTCATTAATTTTATTTGTTAAATCAATTATGATATTGATAATTATTTCGACATTGTCTTTTGTGTTTAACACTTGATTTATTAAGGCTTCTTTAGAAAATATAGTTGCTTCTTTTATTTCTTTTATGATGTTTGATATATTTGCTTTTAGTTCCTTACCAAGTGGAGTAGAATTTCGATTTACTGTTTTGGGAATATCTAAGGATGATTTGATTTCTTCATAAGTTGTTGCATTAATTAAGGGAAGTAATCCGTTATAGTATTTTTCATAGAATGATGCATCAGTTTCATACTGAATATCTTCTAATAAGTCCTTAATAGTGTTTATTTTATCTAATAGGTTGTTTGTATATTCATTAAATAAATTGTTTAAATTATTTTCACTGTAATAGTTATTAATATATGTATTTAGATATTCTTCTTTATTAGATAATAGTTCTAATTTGTTATCTAAAGATAGAATTATATTTTTAATTTGTTTATCATTTTTATTGCAAAATGAGGTTATTAAATTATTAAATTTTTCATTATTTTCTTGATATTTATTATCAAATATTTCATTTAGGATATCCTTTTTTAATTTGTTAATTATACTAGAATCGATAATTGTTAGATTGGCGTCTAAATTAAGCATGTAGTGATATTTTTTTACTAATGCAAGGGTGTAAGCATCAAAGTTAGTAATATCAGCAGAATCGATTAATTTTAATTCATCTTTTATTTCATCATGCATTTTAATTTTCTTTTTAATTCTTTCTTTCATTTCAAAGGCTGCATTTTTAGTAAATGTTAAGATAAGCATTTCATCAATATGAATATTGTTATTCATTAAATTATGGATAACTCTTTCGGATAATACTTCGGTTTTACCGGATCCGGCACCAGCAGAAACTATAATATTTTTGCCTCTAGTTGTTATGGCTGATAATTGTTCTTTAGTCCAATTCGGCATTTTCGTCATCTCCTTTTGTATCTATGTAAACATTGTCTTTTTCAGTATGATAGCAAATAGATGCATATTTACAATTTGGACAGCTTTTATTTGTTTGATTTAATATAACTGGTTTTATATCAAAATTGTTATTTTTTATTTCAGTTATACAATTATTAATTTTTTCAGTTACTAATTTTTCTAGTTCTTCAAATTCTTCATTAGATAATATTTTAGAATATTTATAAAAGCCATCGCTTTTCTTTTTAATTCCTTTGATATAAGCACTATTTTCATAGGTACTTTCTATTTCTTCTAGTATTTCTTCATTAGATGTTGAATATCCTTCTAATTTTAGTGAATTTTCAAATGATTCATTATCATTTTTATCCATATTAAAGTTAAATTTTGGTTTTAGAATATGTTCTAGATAAACACCTACTATTTGTGAATCAGGGTAAATTGTTTTTACTAAATAAATATAAGTAGGTAATTGTAAGTTGAAACCATATTGACATTCTTTTAGATTAATTTTAGGATTTCCTGTTTTATAATCTATTAAAATAATTTTATTTTGGTATTTTTGAATTTTATCGATGATTCCAACAAATTTAGTATCATTTATGGTTGTTTCAATTTTTCTTTCACATTCTATTTCATTAAATTTAGTAACATTTTGCATACTTAAAATGTAAGATATTGCAATTTTTAATTCTTCTAAAATTTTATTTTGAAATAATAAATTTTCATTTGTTGCCTGATAACTGTTTGTTTCTAAAAATTCTTGTTTTGCTCTATCAAAATCAAAGTTATCTGTATAAATTTTTGATAATATATAATGACATAACGAACCAATATAAGTATCAAATGTATCTTCATATGTATTTAGTTTTAACACATTATCACAATAGTATTTAAATGGGCATTCATAGAAACTATTCATTTTTGAATAAGACAAACTAAATTCATCAGTTGCTTCAACTTTGGTGTAATTATTATTATATTCTTTATATCTTAAATCTGGATAAGTATTTAATAAAATATCTTGATTTTCGTTTTTACTATTATATTTTGAATAGTTATCTAGCATGTTAGTAAGATTATATTTGTTAATTTTATTAGAATATTTACTTATTTTCGTTTCCACTCTTCTAATTTCATAATCATAATCAGTTGCAATAGTTGAAATATTTAGTGGTCCATTATAATTATTTTGACTTGCTGTAATTGTTAAATTGTTAATATTCCTAATTACTTTATTTAATCTTTCTTTATTAATGTTATTTAATTCAGTTGATGTTTCTAAAAATTCTGGTTTTTCATTATCCGAGATATAATCAACGTCTTTATTTATTACTGGAATATATTCACTATTGAAATTTATGATATAAACATTATCATTTTTTTCAACTATATTATTTATGATATCAATTTCGTTTACAGCGTTACGTATTTTAGTATTGTTAATTTTAGTTTGTTTTAATTCTTCTTTGATTATATTGTTAATATCTTGATAGTTATCCACAAAATAATATTTATTTAATATATTAATAATTGTTTTTTTAATTTTATCATCTTTTATTTTAGATAAAAATTCATCAATTTTGTTTAAATTATTTAATAATTCTTTTCCTATAAATGTATTGTATAAGGTATTATCATAATTTAAGTTAATAGGGATGCCATAACTTTTAAATATGCGGTCAACTATTAGTTTATTATCGTTATTAATTCCATAGATATAAGTTTTAGATAAATCTAAATTTTTGGATATAATATCTTCAACTATATATTCTATTTCAGATGAAACATTATCAAATAAATAAACTTTTGGGTTTATATTTTGATATTCTTTTTCTATAATATTTACCTTTAAATTGTTGTCTGTAATAAGCTTTTTTATAAATTTATTAATATAATCAAAACCATAAAATATTATTTCTTTATCTTTAATAAAAGGTAAAAAGCGATTATTTGTTATTAATAAATTTTTTTCTAATAATTCATTTTTGATATTTGTTATTTCTTGTAATTTAGAAGATTCATTATTATCATTGGTAGCATATTTTATATTTTTTAATATTTCTTTAGCGTTTTGATAACTTAAGTTTTTGTTATTCATTAAATAAATTGTAGCTTTTTCATTATAATCAATTGTTAGATTAGTAATAAATTCTTGATCTGTTAATATTTTAACGCTAGATAATTTTGGTAAATTATTAATATATTTAACTACTTTTGTTTTAATATTATTTGGTATTATTAAAATTTTATTATTTAAATCAATGTCTATATTCATGTTATTCCTTTCATGTCTTAATAATATTTTACCATACATTTATATGGATAGTAATTAATTTATTATTTTGTTCTTGTTTATAATAAAAAAATAAACTGTTAAAAAAATAATTATTTAAATTTTTAACAATTTATTTTAATTTATTAAAAGTTTCTTCAACTAACTTATCAATATTTACTACGTTATTTACATTTATTTTTGTAAAGTAGGCTAAATACTCAATATTACCATTTCCTCCTTTAATTGGCGAAAAGGTTAAACCATTTAAATAGTAATTTATTTTCAAAAATGAATCAATAATTCTTTTAATTATATTTTTATGTATTTCCTCATTTAAAATTATACCTTTATATTTATCAGCAATTTCTTTTCCACATTCAAATTGTGGTTTAATTAAACATATTATTTCTTTGGCATTGTTTATTGTTCCTATTTTTTCTAATATTTTAGTGATGGAAATAAATGATATATCTATTGTAATAATATCGACGTTATTTAATAAATCATTTTCAAAGTTTCTAATATCACATTGTTCAAAAAACTTTACTTTTGGATTTATTTTTATTTTTTCTGCTAATTGATTAGTTCCAACATCTATATCAATAACTTCTTTTATATTATTTTGTAAAGCGCAATCTGTAAAGCCACCTGTCGATGCTCCAATGTCCAACATTATTTTGTTTTCTAGATTTATATTAAATTCCTTTAATGCTTTTTCTAATTTTAAACCGCCTCTTGATACATATTTTAAAGTTTCTCCTTTAATTTCAATTATATCATTTTCTTTAGTTTCATATGAATTTTTAGTAATTTTCTTTCCGTTTACATAGACTACTCCATTTTTTATTTCGTTTTGCGCTTGACTTCTAGTTTCAAATATTTTTTTATTTATTAATTCAATATCTAATCTTGTCATAAATTTCCTTTCAAAAAGGGTAGAATTTCTACCCCTTTACTAGCCATGTTTTCTTCCACATCCGCCATTTTGTGTGCAGCAGCCTGGATGAGATTTAGCTACAACTACTTTTGGATTCCACTTTAAAGTTGTCTTTTTCATTTTTTCACCTCCTATTCAAAAATCCTTGTTGGATCTTCACACATTACATTAATTATTTTATCATTTTCTATCATTTTTGTCAGAATTTTTGGTAAAAATATGTGTTCAACTGTACAAGTAAATTGTGATTTCGATAAAGGTAAACCATTTTGCCATATATTCGCCATTGGGCAACCTCCCAAACACATAAATTTTAACTCACATTTACAACATCCACCAATTTGATTTTTAAAATTTAAATTTTTTAAAAAATCAATATTTTCATTATTAAGATTTACTTTTTCTTCTATTTTGCCAATCATTACTTTATTAGAATATGGTTCACTTTTTCTACTTACCTCAACGCATGATGTAATCATTCCTTCTGGTGTAATTGTGAAATTACCTTCGGCCATTCCACAATAGTTTCCATCCATTGGTTTTGAAAAATACCCTGTATCAATCATTATATCTATGTTATTGTTTGCAACATATTCTATTGCGTCAACTAGAGCTAAAGCATATTCTTTTGGATTAGGTTGCAATGATATTTCTCCACGTGAAACATCTGTCATTAAACATGGTTCAAACTTTATTACTTTTACGCCAATATTTTTCATTTCATCAATAATTTCTCTCATTTTATTAACTGTTTTTGATGTAATAATACATTGTATCATTATATTTGTATTTTTTGATAATAAATATTTAATATTATCTATTACTATGTCTCTTGATAAACCGCCGTTTGCTAAAGGTCGTTGTTCATTTTGATTTATACTGTCAAAGGAAACTCTGACGTTTGCTTCATGACTTACCAACCAATCCATTACATTTTTATTACCAGTTCCGTTTGTTACAACATTTATTATAACAGTTTCAAATTTATTTTCTGCATATTCTGTTATTTCTTTTACAATATCAAAATATAATAAAGGTTCTCCTCCACCAACAAAATATAAATCTAGTATCTTTGCATTGGGATTACTATTTTTTTTATAATCAATTGCTTTTTTTACAATATTAATATCTATTTTGTTTTTATCTCTACCTCCATTTGCATAGCAATATACACATCTTAAATTGCAATTATATGTTGGTATTACTGCAAGTGATACGCTATTACCTGTATTGTTTAAATTCTCCTTTTTTTCTTCTTGCTCTTGTTTTAATTCATTTATGCAATCGTTAAGTTCTTTCTCATTGCAATCTTCTAAAAAAACTAACTTTCCTGGTGTTGTTAATACATAACTTTTTTCTTTTTCTAATTTTATTGTAGTTACTTCTCTCATAATTCCCTCTCTATTATTGTTTTTACGTTTTTCTTATATTTATTTATATTGACAATTTTTATGTAATTTCCTTTTCTATTATGACAATAATCTTTTTCATTTCTCATTAATAGAACTGCACAAATACTGCACGTGTTGATATTTTTTTTGTTTAATAAATACTTTGATTCATCATATCCACATTTTTCATTTTGAATAATTTTAATGTCATTAGTTTCATATATATCCAAATTCGAATTTTCAATGGTTGTACTAACGTTTACGTTTTCTTCGGTAACATCTAATACAATGTATTTAAATGAATAAGTTTTTAATTTTTCTTGCATATAAATATTTAATTCTTTAATGCCTGACATATCGGTTTCTTCACAGTCGGTGTAACAAAAAATTACATCATCATAATTATTATTTAATAAACTTAAACTTGTAAATATTCCAATTGAATTATCAAATGTTCCTATGTAAAAATTTCCGTTTTTAATCATAAAACATTTCTCATAAGTATTATCAATATGTGAAACAACTAATTTAATATTTTGTTTTAACTTTTTTGGAATTGCTAATATAAATTTTTTATTTATTATTATATTATAAAAATTGTTTTTATTTATATAAGATATTATAAATGCATATATGCTCCCATCGTTTTTCATTCCTTTCCTAATATATTCTTCTAGTTTTCCTGAAGGTGTTGGAATAAGTAAATTTTTTAAAGACAATTCTTTTTCGTTTTTCATGCTTTTTATTATAAATTATTTTTTAACTTTTTGTCAATATAATAGGAATTAATTCAGTAAAATAGAATAAAT
>DJSP01000082.1 GCA_002438065.1 Caryophanales bacterium UBA6331
CTTGTTTATGATTTACACTAATAGTATAATAACCGCTAAGGAACAATTAGTTGCTGGGTGTCTATCCTCATTTTTTAATAATAATAAGATGAGGAGGTGTACATATGAGTAAAAGAAAATTTATTATTAAATTTCTAAGATACGTATGCCTCATTATTCTATGTATATCTTTTTTGGTATACATAATAAAAAAATAGGCACTTAATTATCCATTAAATTTAAGATAATTAAATGTCTTATCACAATATATTTAGGATAGGCATTCAGCATTGCAAAACTAAATGTTCCTTTTTTATTATATGTAAGTTTCCCTTACAAATACATTGTAGCACAATTACCTTAATTTTACAATGAGATTTAAATTAGTGATTTACAGCGTAATTTCACAACATAATTAAAAAATAAACTTGTTCGCTTGTTTATGATTTACACTAATAGTATAATAACCGCTAAGGAACAATTAGTTGCTGGGTGTCTATCCTCATTTTTTAATAATAATAAGATGAGGAGGTGATGCATATGAGTAAAAGAAAATTTATTATTAAATTTCTAAGATACGTATGCCTCATTATTCTATGTATATCTTTTTTGGTATACATAGTAAAAAAATAGACACTCATTCGTATAGAATGGTGTCTTAACCAAATATTTATAGGATAGACATTCAGCGTTCGAAAACTAAATGTTCCTTTTTTATTATATGTAAGTTTTCCTTACAAATACATTGTAGCACAATTTCCTTAATTTTTCAATTCAATTTTTTTTAGAACATTAAAATATAGAACCAACCAAAAAGACCTAGAAAGTTCTAAGCCTTTTTCTAAACTATATCAAATATTAATGATGAATAAATTCTAATTAGTTGTTATTGTTGTTATTTCCCCAGCTCCAACCAGCACCAATAATTATTACTAGTAAAATGAATAAAACAATCCATAAAGCAGCACCTAGTCCATATCCACCAGTTGTATTTCCTACATACCCGGTATTGCAGCAAGGATTAGAATAACCATAATTAGTACCACCATTATATCCATAATAATACATACTTATACCTCCTAACCGTATCTATTATAGTTTACGTTTATAGTCTAAAATTTGTTAATAAAAAAGTTCAATATCTATTTTAATATTTAATTTAATAGTTTATAATGGGTATTAGAGAGGATAATATATGTTTGGTTATATAAAAGGAACAATAAAAATAATAGAAAGTAATTACGTAATTATTGATAACAATGGAATTGGTTACATTATATATGTAGCTAATCCTTATAGTTATGAAATAGATAAAGATTATACAATTTACACTTATACATTTATAAGTGAAAATGAAAATACATTATATGGATTTAAATCATTAGAAGAAAAAACTTTATTTTTAAAGTTAACTAGTGTAAAAGGATTAGGCCCTAAAACTGCTTTACCAATGCTTGCAACTGGAAGTATTTCTGGAATAAGTGATGCCATTGAAAGAGAGAATATTCTATATTTAAAGAAATTTCCTAAAGTAGGAGAAAAACTTGCTCGTCAAATGATTTTAGATTTGAAAGGAAAACTTGGAAGTATTACAATTGAGAAAACTGAAGATGACGAATTAGTAGAAGTTCTAGAAAGTTTAGGATACAAGAGTACTGATATTAAACATATTTTACCTAAGATAAATAAAGAATTAAAATTAGAAGAACAAATAAAGGAAGCATTAAAATTAATGCTAAAATAAGGAGGATTAAGTGGAAAAAGAAAGAATTATAACTGGTGAAGAATTACAAGAAGATACATTTGATGATAACATTAGACCACAGTCTTTAAATGAATATGTTGGACAAACTGAAGTTAAAGAAAATATGCGTGTCTTTATTGAAGCAGCTAAATTAAGAAAAGAATCATTAGATCACGTTTTACTATATGGTCCTCCCGGACTTGGTAAAACTACGCTTGCTCATATTATCGCCAATGAATTAGGAACTAATATTAAAACAACAACTGGTCCAGCCCTAGAAAAAAGTGGTGACCTAGCCGCTGTACTATCTAATTTAGAGCCAGGCGATGTTCTATTTATCGATGAAATTCATCGTATTCCTAAGTTTATTGAAGAAATATTATATTCAGCTATGGAAGATTTTGAATTAGATATTGTCGTTGGACAGGAAGGCTCAACTAGAAGTATTAAAATCGATTTACCTCCATTTACTTTAGTTGGAGCAACAACAAGAGCAGGAGATATATCAGCACCATTAAGAGATCGTTTTGGTATTGTATCTAAATTAAATTATTATACAGAAGAAGAACTAAAAAATATTATTAAACGTACTAGTAGAGTTTTAGACATGGATATTGAAGATGCTGCCGCTTTAGAACTTGCTAGAAGAAGCCGCAAGACTCCACGTATTGCCAATCGTTTATTTAAAAGAGTAAGAGATTTTGCCTGTGTTAAAGGAGAAAATTTAATAACACTTGATACAACTAGAACATCTCTTCAAAGATTAAAAGTAGATAAATATGGTTTAGATTCAATTGATATTGAGTATTTAGATGCTATTATTAATAAATTCAATGGTGGACCAGTAGGAGTTGAAACTATTTCAAGCGCTATTGGCGAAGAACAATCAACTATAGAGGATGTCGTAGAGCCTTACTTAATGCAAGAAGGATTTATAAAAAGAACTCCAAGAGGAAGAGTAGTAACTGAAAAGAGTTATGAACACTTAAATAATTTAAATGAAATAAATTAAGGAGTCTAAAATGAATGAAGAAAAGAAATATTTTATAATTATGATTATCAATATCATTATAACTTTGTTAATAGGCATAAGAACATTTTTGAAAATATCTAATAATGGATGTATCACTCCACAAAGTCCTTGTGCGAATAAATTTAATTGCTCAACTTGTGAAAATGGATCAGCTAGTTGTAGTTATATAAATGAGGATGGACAAATTGAAACTGGATTAAATTGTCCTTGTGATATGGAGATATCTAAATGAAAAAGAATAAAATAAAAAAATATAAAGTTATTATAACAATATGTTTTATTGCAGATATAATTTTTCTATTAATGGGATTTGTTTCTGCTAATATTAAAAGAAAACCAGTATTATATTTATACCCAGAAACTGAAACAAATGTTGAAGTAAAATTTGCAAAACCAGAACTACTTACAACAACTTATCCAAAATATGTAGATTCATGGAACGTAAAAGTATTACCAAGTGGAGATATGTATGATCAAAATGGTAAATATTACTATGCACTATATTGGGAAGAACTAAGCTTAAATAAATATAATTTCAATGAAGGATTTTATGTAGAAAAAGATAATGCAATTGAATTTTTAGAAGAAAAACTAAGTATCCTTGGACTAAATGATAAAGAAAGAAATGAATTTATAATGTACTGGTTACCAATATTAGAACAAAATAAAAAATCATTAGTGTATTTTGAAACAACTGAAAGTTTACAAAAAGAAAATGAATTAATTATAAATCCAAAACCAGATAGTTTACTAAGAATTAGAATGCATGTAAAAAAAGTAAATCATAAAATAGAAATTAAAGAACAAGAACTACCACACTTTGAAAGAGAAGGATTTACAGCAGTTGAGTGGGGCGGAATAATTTATTAATTAAACATATTGCGTGGTAAAACACATAATATGTTTTTATTGTATAAAAAAGGAGTGAAATTAATTGAATCGAAGATTAAGCAAATTATTAAAAGAATATGAAAAATATCAAGATAAAGTAGTTGATTTGGCTTGTGATGATGCTTATTTAACTAAGGATAATATAAAAGATTTAACCCAAAATATCTATCTAAATATCAAAAACAAGCAATATCAAGATATTGAAGACTTACTAAAATATACCATTAATAGTTTGTTCAAGTGTAAATACATTAAAATTTATAATGAATATGATTTTTTAAATCAAAATATATTTTATCTAAATAATTCAAGTAATGATGATTACATAATTTCTACTAATAGAGGACTAATTGATTATGAAGAATTACAAAAATTAATTACTTATAAAAATCCTGAATATATCTTTGTTGGATCAACGTGCTATACAAGATTTATTGACTATAAAAAAATAAAAGAAATGGCAAATTTAATAAATGCTAAACTAATTGTTGATATATCAAATATTTCTGGTTTAATTTTAACTAACAAAGTTCCATCTCCTTTTGAGTATGCTGACTATATAATCTGTACTTTAGATAAGCAATTACAAGGAATAAATGAGACTATTCTTTTATCTAACACTAGTGAATTAACTTATGACTTATCTATAAATAGTACCATTAACACTCTAAATACATTATTAAATACAACAACAGACGAATTTAAAGAATTTATGAATAACTGTTTAATTAATACAAAAGAATTACAAAAATCTTTTGAAGAAGAAAACATTTCATTATTAAGTCTAGGAACAGATAATAACTTATTAGTTATAAATACCGAAATAAATTATCAAATTAAGTGTAAAGATGCCTTTAATTTACTTCTTAAAAATGATATCATAGTTAAAGAGAATAACTTAGGGATAATATTAAACACTAGTAATATGACATTTAAAGAATATACTCCAAATGATTTCTATTTACTAGGTAAAAAAATAAATAAAATATTGGATAGTGTGAAAAGTTTTATGGAAAACTAGCCACATTATGTAAAAAGATATCAAGACGATAAGTCTGGATATAAATCTGTCAAAAAA
>DJSP01000115.1:0-17482 GCA_002438065.1 Caryophanales bacterium UBA6331
TATATATAATTCTTTTAATTCCCTGCACATATCAAATGCCTTATAATATTTACTATTCTTACATTTATTTAAGAAATAATTATAAACAAATCTAACACATCCAAAAGTTTTATTAATTAATATAATTTGATCATTATCTGGATACATTCTAAATCTATATGCTTTATACATAATATCACCTACCTTTTTAACTTGTAGTTAATATTATATATAGCATACATATGTTTGTCAATAAAAATCATACATTTATTACATTTTTCTTTAAGTATGAAATTCCTGTTATATAAAAATAAAATCAGCTAGGGTAACGCTGATTTTTGTGTGTTTATAAAATAAATTTTATATATTATTTATCTTTTAATAACCAATCAATTACATTTATTTTGTTATTCCATTATAATATGCTTCAAGAGCCATATCTAAAGTTAATAATATTTTGGGATAATGATCGTTTGTTTTTAATATATTTATATTTCCTGACATACCACCATTTTTCATGTAGTCCAAAAATAACTTGTAATAATTATCACTATCAAATGCGGTTATATATTCTTTGAATGATAAAGATAACATTTTTATCTCTATGTATCTTCCGGATAACAATGTTGCTAATTCACTAGATAATAAATATGCATTGCTTCCAGTAATATATAAATCTACATTCTTTTTTATATATAAACTATCTACTGCTTTTTGAAAGTTAACAACATTTTGTACTTCATCAATAAATACATAAAATTTTTCATTGTCATTTATTTTTTGATTAATAAAATTATATAATTCTTTGTAATCTTTAAAATCATAATCTGCATCTTCTAGATTTATATGTATTATTTGCTTAGATTTTATACCTGACTTTTTTAGATAATCAATATATAATTCAAATAATGTAGTTTTTCCACATCTTCTTATTCCTGTTATAACTTTGATTAAATTTTGATCTTTCCATCTAATCAATTCGCTAAGATATTCTGGTCTATTTATTATATTTATCATATAACCACCTCAGTTATAATTATACAGCATTTTTATAAAAGATAAACTTTTGGAAATATTTTTCCAAAAGTTCTGTTTTTGTACAGGTTTTGGAAATTTATTTCAATTGTTACTATTAGTCTTGTATAAAACATAAGACTGTTTGAATTATCTATACCATTCACTATAAATCTATTCTTATCTATTTTCTTATCAGTATGATAATTTTTACAGTACTATTTTTCTTATAGTGTATTATTTTCTATTTCTTTAAATTTTCTATAACATATTCATGAAGTCTAGGCATTGTAATTAATAAATAATCATATCGTTCTAGATACATAAAGATTTCAGAAGAATCGCCTCTGCTATAATATCCTGGATTTACTTTTTCACTTTGTTTTATAGTACCTTTAAAATACTTAACAAAATTTGCATTGCATTTATCAATTCTATTTAAATATTCTTTTGCTTTCTTGTCATTCCCAATTTTATAATATAACGCAAATAAAGGAAATAGCATTTCTAAATCTTCTTCGGGATATTTCTTATATAGGTCTAGCATATCTTTTTCTTCTTCTAATGTAGCATATATTGCCATTAACAAATATCTTGCACCCAAGTTATCATTCTCATTTAAGGTTAAAACTTCTTTGCATATATTAGTTGCTTGACGTAATTTTCCTTCTTCTAAAAGGTATTCCGCCTTAATAACTAATCCTCTAATATATGGTCTGGTTTCAAATATTCCATAAAATATACCTATATTTTCTTTATCAAAATATTTTTGTTTAGTTAATCTATTTTTTTCAAATTCTAGACCTTCATTTAAAAGTTTCATTCTTTTTTTTGCGTTTTTTTCTAAATCACATTGAAATAATATTGCATCAAAACATTCTGGTGACATTTCATAGGCTTTTTTAGCTAGCTTAATTGCAGCTTTTTCGTTAGCGGCATATTGTGCTTCCTCTAATATTTCATAAGCATCATCAAGTGGCGTATTTTTATATTCCATTTCTCCATTATTGTATTTTTCTATAAATTCTTTTATTTTTTCATTTGCCTCGTCGATACTTTTAACATTATTATTTTTTAAAAACTCTTGTAACATATTATTAAATTTATTATCCATTAATTTCTTCTCCTTCTTTCTTTTATATTTGTGTTATCACTTATTTTTACATATATTCATTTTGACAAAAACATTCTGCAATTATTGTTAATAAAATACTTTTACTCCATATATTCTCCTATCCGTTTTAACAATTACACTTAAATTGTATCATTTTTTTCATTGTAATTGTTAATTAAGTACTTTAATTTATTAATCTTTTTTATTTAACCCTTTTATTTCATTTCTATAATAGCATTAACTTATTTACAAAACGTTAAATCAGTTAACAATAATGCTAATTTCTCAATAATTTTTTATATATTCTGACTATTTACTACTTTCTGCTAGTTTCTAATTCCTTTGTTTCTTCATATTCATAATTTAATCTATTTTGTTTGGTAATAACAGATTCTCCTAAACTTCTTTCTATATCTTCTCTTGCTACTTTTGCTGCATGTCCACCCATTCTGGCAACTTCTTTATTTTGTTCTAAACCTTGTGGTCTATGTTTTTCGGCAAGTCTTTTGGTTGTTTCTTCTGATAAATCTGCTAATATTATTTCAATGTTATCCATATTATCCCTTAGAGACTCTTTACGAAGACCTTTATATTGTTTGTATTCTTTTGCGGTCATACCTGACCATTCTTTATAGATTTCATTAGTTAGTATAGCGTATTCTTTTCCTTCAGTTATACCTTTTTTTGCCAGACATCAGTTAATTCTTTTCGATCTTGAATTCCTTTTATTCTTTTGGCAATCCACTTTTCATCGTAACCTTTAGCACGATAAATATCTATGGCTCTTTGGGCAGCAAGTGAAGGATCAAATACTTCATTAATTCTTTCACTTCCTAATTTAGCTAACCATACTTTTATTGGTTCAGCATTCTTACTTGGAATAGATTCAATTATTCTAAACATACCTTCAATATCAACTACATCTGTTAATCTATATTTACCATCCTGAGCTTTTAACTTCAAAGCGTTACAATTTGTAACGGTTTCATTTCCTTCATCTTTAAGCCTTTTTTTCATTACTCTCCAATATACTTGTGGATTTTCACTTTCTGTTAAAACTCCTACTATATCAACAACACTTATATAATATTTTTCATCTTCCTTATCCCATACTGTTCTTATAGTTTCATTATTAAATATTTTATTAATTAAATGCATTTTATCCTGATTCATTTCTAACCCTCCTACTTTATTTCAAATTTAGATAATTCAATTATATCGTCAAGATTTCCTACTCTTCTTAAATATTCTAAACCACCATCAATATGGGAAAATTTTTAATACTTAACTATCCATATAATTATAAATTTTTAATATTTAATAAATGTTTTTGGTGTTCAAAACTTCCTATACTGCTACTGGTACTATTACCTTAACAATTTCTTCAATACATTTCATTATTTCATCATAATCAATATCATTTGCATATTCATATTTTTTCTTATATGTATTCCATCTATTTTTAATGATCTCACTATCTTTTAATATTGCTATGGTTTCTTCAATATTTCCGATATAATTTCTCTTTTCAAATGTTTTATCTACTGCCTGACGCAAATCATCTAATTTAACGTCATTCCAACCCTTAGTATATATCAAATATATATCATAATAATATCTTATTCTACTATTAGCTTCAGCCCTTCTTAAAATTGTTTCTAGCTTTTCGGCAATTACAGTTTCAATATTATATGACCATACATTTACATAACTATCTCCTAATATTGGACGATATTTATATACAATTGGTTTTGGTGTGATAGGATCTCCTGTTGTTATATCAATTTGAAAATTTTCTCTAATTGTATCTACTTTTACATTTAAAATAACTCTAAAGCCACCGTATTGATCTTCTTTACGTATATTGCCAATCTCCACAAAACTTATTAAAGCACCATCAGCAATATCTATCTCAATAATTGATTTAATCATCTTTTCAACATTTTCTTTAGTGAAATCAGCGTCTTTTATTGCAGTATCTATATCCTTAGTAGATCGATTTTCTAATCCAAATAATGTACTTAAATAGAACCCACCTTTTAAAATGAAGTTATCACGATACTTACTTACAGCTAATCTTTCTATAAATCTATCATACATATATAAACGAAGTAATGTATTAAAATCTAAATTTCGTTTAACTGCTATATTTTTTAATTTGTCTTTTATTTGCATACTATTCATACATCATACTTACAAAATCCATAACTTCTTCTTTTATACCAAACATGTCAGCATACTTTGAAAGTTTTATTAGATCATTGTCCTTTCTTTTAAGATATTCTTTAATTGCATATTTAACATGTTCTATATCCATTCTTTTTTTTGAACGAATTATGTCACAAATACATCTTTCCACATCATAAACTCTTACTTTGTTCCCCTGTGGTGTTTTAGCTTCAGTAATTCCAATATTATAGAACTTATCATCAACATAGAAAACATTATGTTTTTTTAGTTTAGGATTATTGTACTTTTTTGTAACTGTTATATCAAAAGAACTATCTGGTGCTTTAATTGATAGATTATGAAAATAAAGTGCAGTCATATGAGAATAAATTATTTTTGGAGTACTTACACTAAGTACATAATATACATCCTCAATCTTAGCAGAATCTATATAAATTCCCTTAGCCACTTTTTCTATCATATTCTTTTTAGTCATAATAGATAGATAATTTCTGCTTATATCAAAATTTTCAAGTTCTTTTGCAGTAATATATCCATTATTTTTTTCCATAAGTTTTTGAATGATTTCTATATTACTTTCATTTATAAATTCCTCTTTTGTAATAAAATCCATAATTTCACCTCTTTGTTCATTCATACGGACATTATATCATTTGTCCGTATCATTGTCAATGTAATAAAAACTGATAAATTAAGTATTTTCAGTTTAATTGTCAAGAAACAAATTATTTTCATTGATAATTTTTGCCACTTTTGTCACTTTTTCTTAATGATTAAATGTTAATATTTTTTGCATCTAGATTTTTATTAAAAATATTTTAGTAACAGATTTAACTCGCAAACTTATTATTTTATTGCAATCGAGTAGAGAGAAATTTTTACTAAAATGTAAATGCAACTTCCTCTAACACCACGTTACGTACCGTTCGATATACAGCAGTTTAATTTGTAATAATATGTACTTTTAGGTAATGGTCTAGTAAGTTAACTAGGCCTCTTTTCTTTAACCTTTCTTTGGATATCGCTTGTTCTAAAACACGCGTATGTGCTATATGATAGTAACCTCTTCTAGAGTTAGATGTTACATATGCGTCTCTATGTGATATTCCAAGTTTTCTTAAACTTGTGTATCTTTTCCTTATTTTCTTCCACTGCTTCCAAATTATAACTCTAAGTTTTCTTCTTATCCAGTGGTCTATTTCTTTCATAAGCATTTTCATATCTGCAATTCTAAATATTTATAGTTCTTTAATTCATAAATAATTGATATGTTTTAAATTTTAAAATATTGTTTAAACAATATAAAAAGCATATATAGTTTATGTAGCCATATATGCTAATTTTTTATAAAGAAATATATTTTGATTTTTAGCATTTACACTCTTTTTATTTGTATAATCAAGTTTCTTTGATGCAATTAATAGTTTAATTATATTTCTAGATAAAACGCTTTTTGTTTCTATACCAATATATTTTCTAATTTCGTCTGATGTCTTTGGTTCCTTACAAAATTCTACAACTTTATTTCTAATTTCTTCATAATTATTATTTTGTGTTGCTCGTTGTGTTGTTTAGCAACAGAATTATTGTTATAATTATTTTAGATGTGAGGTTATTATGTTAAAACTTTTAGATAAATATTTTACTTGGTCTGCTATTTATAGTTTCTTTTACGTTTAAAGTTCTTTTATTTAATATATAATCTTTTTTATTTTATCACACTTAATAGTGATTTATATTTATTATAAATAAATTTTTATCTTTGAAAACTCGATGTTTATTTGCTGTAGACAGACCAATTTAGTCAAAAATTCGATAAAATTTTACGCAACATTTTTTTCTAATTTTATCATTTATTATCTTAATCACATTTTCAAATGTTTCAGTAAAGTTATTACATAAATTATTTTAATCGTCTGCTAGTCAATTTATTTCTTATTTCTTTTATAATTTTTATTTCATGTTCACTTATAAATTCTTTTAACACTTTTGAATCTACAAAATCTGTTATTTTTTCAACACTTTCATTATTTCTAACCATTTTATCTAGTTTTTTTAAATCGGCATCAGTTATTTTTTTATAAGGTAATGGTAATTCTTTAAATTCACTTGGAGTTAATTCACAAACTCCTCCTCCGTAAAATCTACCACAATATTCTGACATAACCAAAGTCAACGAATTATAAAAACAAAAGCAAAAACTTTTCTTATCATATTTGTCTTTTAATCTTATATTATAAGAAATATCCGTCGTATAAATATTTGCTTCATTAATAACTAATTTAGGCATTTTATGATATCTTTTAAAAAACAAAACGTCACCCTTTTTTATTATTGGAACATTATACCATGGCTTATGTGTAGTGCATTTATATGTTTCATTAATTCTATTTTCTTCACCAAATTTAATGTATTTAATAAGCTCTTTAGAATAATTTTGTTTTTCTTGATTTAATTTTAATAAAAAAACTTTTTTGTTTTGATTTATAAGTTCATTAAAATCATTTATAGAAAAAAGAATTTTATTTCCAATTAAGCAACTTTTAGATATTATTGGAACACATTCAGCATTTGTATTATTAATAAACTCATTATTTTTTATGAAATAACTATTATTACCTGTAACAATTCCTGGTGATGTAAATCCAAAATCTGATATTTTCTGAAAAATACTACTTTTTGATTTAATTAATTCTGTTTCCTCATCACTAATGATGGAATTTGTCCATTTTTTTAATGGTTTATTTTTCATTATTTTACTTTCATAAATATAATTTTCTATATTGCTTTCATCTTCTACAACTTTGTATTCTATGTATTCTTTATTATATTTTTCATCATTTGTCATATATAACAGGCAAACATCCTGTTCTATTAAAGGAAAAACCTTTTTGTTAAATACAGTTATTTCTATTTTGTTAAATTTTTCTTCTAAAAAGAGTCTTAATTTTTCTGAATAACAAACCTGAAGAAATTCAAATGGTAAAATAAAGTATATCGATCCTGTTTTTTTTAATAATTTAACTGAACCCAATATGAAGGACACCCATATATTTTCTATTCTAATCTTGTTGTTTGAAAAGAACTCTAATAATTTTTTTGACTTAATCATAATTTCTTCATTAAGATTACTTTTTTTTATATAAGGTGGGTTTCCTATTATTATATCGTATTTCTTATTACAATTAAGTGAATATTCAATAAAATCACTGCAAATTACATTTAATTTATCAGATTTGTATTTATTATTTATAAAATCACATTTTTCTTGAAACAATTCTATACAATCAATCGATTTTGGTTCATGTTGTAATAACGGATTAAGAAATACCCCTTCTCCAACGGATGGCTCAAGTATATCAGAATTTGCAATGTTATCACTTATCTTTTTAACCATGCTAATAGCTAGATTGTTTGGAGTGTAGTATTCACCTATTTCCTTTTTATTCAAATTATTCACCCTCTTCATATTTTAGAAATCTGGTTAGTTCTTCTATTTCCTTAGAAATTTGATAAAAATTTTTATACTCATCTTTTGAAATATTTCCATTTTCAATTTTTTGATCAACAATCTTTTTGGTTTGATATAGTTTTTCAAGTTTCCATAATTCTTTTATTGGTCGAATATCAAATTTTAACTTTGTTATCATATATTTACCATAATCATAGTTGGAACAAATATCACCTGTTTCATTTCTAAAAAATACTTTATCAAATTCTTCGGAAGCTGGGTCCACGTATCCTATGCTATCATCATGATACAAATTTAAGTCATTTATTGGCCAATCATCACTTTTATTTCTATTGCAAATTGGACAACATAATACTAAATTAGTATAATCATTTTTTAGTTCAGGATATTTAGACTTTGGTCTGAAATGATCAATTTGAAAATTATCAAAAAAGTAACGTCTATTTTTTCCACAGTACCCACACAGGTCTTTAAAATCGATAATCAATTGTTGTTTATAACTTAAGTAGTTGTTTACAGATGGAATATTCATACTTCTTCTAATTTTTACACTTCCATGCACTCTATTATTCATATTATATCACCACATATTTAAATCTAATTTACATATTTATTTAGTTTATCTAGTAAAATATCTATTTTCTCTTCAACAGTTGATTTCAATAATTCGCTTGGAATTTTATCAATTAAACCATATGAAACTAAAATTTTGTAAAGAAATATAAATCTCTCTTCATC
Organism: Caryophanales bacterium UBA6331; assembly: GCA_002438065.1. GTDB lineage: Bacteria > Bacillota_I > Bacilli_A > RF39 > UBA660 > CAG-533. The sequence continues at coordinate 8,508 of DJSP01000115.1, forward strand.
TGCTGCATTTTTAAATCCCTTTGTGATTTTGATTGTTAATAAATCTTTATATTCTTCTAAACTAATTTGCTTTCTAGTTTCAAATACCTTAGCTCCATCTTTTATTTCTGCTATAAACTCTTTGTATTTAGGATCATCAATCCTCAATTCAATTATTGATTTCTCTTTTATATTATTTTTCATAACTAAATCGTCATTAATGTCATTTACAGAAGAAAATATTATACAGTGTAAATCAGGTACTTTATTATTAATGTATCTTATTAATTCACTTCCAGAAAAATCATACTTTTGTTGTAATTTATAATCGACTAACAAATAGTTAATTTTATTATCTAAAATCCATTCAAAAATGTCTTTAAATGTCAAACAATTTTCAGCATAAATAACGTCAATATCACTTCTTTTAAATTTTTTGATATATTTTGCAATCATGTCTTCTAAATCATCAACAAATCCAATTATATATTTCATTATATGCCTCCCTTTTTAAAAACTAATTATTACTTTATATCCAACTTTCCTCGTTTTATTATCAGATAAATCAATTGTGCCATTATAATATTTAACAATTTTATTAACAATCCACAATCCCATACCTGTTCCAATTAATTCACCACTATCATTTCTTTTATCTGTTTCAAATGCCTCTAGTATTTTTTCTGGATTATTTTTATAGGCATCACTTAACCCTCTTCCATTGTCTTCATACACTAATAGTATTTTCTCATTTTCCATTTTTAAGCTAATATTAATATTTGGTACTCTTTGATTTGTAACAGCTGCAACGCTATTAGTAATTAAATTACTAATAATGCTTTCGATTTCATATGGATAGCAGCGCATCTTAATACTATTATCTCCTTTAAAATTTATATTTATGTTTTGAATTTTAAGATTTTTTTTCCAAATTTCAATATATTTATCTAATAATTCATATAAATTTATAGATTTCAATATTCTTTTATCTTTTGTTATGGAATCAATTGTAACTTTGTACCAACAGTTCATTGTTTCTTTATATTTTATTGCTTCTTCAATATTTTTTAATGCTTCTTCTTTATCATTGTCTAAAGATAATGCTTCCTCTGCAGTACTCAAACACATTCCAATACTATGGACAGCGGTTTTAGTTTCATGAACATATGAGTTAGTAATAATGCCAGATGTTGCCAATAACATTAACATTTTATTTTCGTCAGTTAAGTTTTGTATTATATCTTCTTTCTCTTCTATTACAATTTTCGCTTTACTTTTTTCAATCAAACTATTATAAGCATTATTGTCATTATTTGAATTGTTAATTATTTCAGCCTGATAAACTTCGGAAGGATTCATCAATTTATAATAATCAGATAATTTTCTTCCTACATATTGTCTATCACGTTCAAAAATACTAATAATAGATATCAAAATCTCTTTTAATAATTTAAATGCTTTAGTTTCAACAATTCCTTCTCTATTCGATTGATCTGGTAAACTAATATTGGTTCTCGAAATCTTAATATTCCCATACATTTGCTCTGCTGCAACCCTCCAAGCTCCGCTCGGGTGAGAAATAGCGGCAGGCGAAGCAGACTTCCTATTCGATAACAATAACCAATCAAAACTTGAGGATTTAGCCTCGCCGTATGGTCTAATTCTAAAATTGTCTCTATATATTTTGATGCCACCAAAAGTTTCAGAATATTTTTTTCTTCCAGTTATTTCTTTATAGAAAAACTTTTCTTTATCAGTTTTTGTAAAACTATTTTTATAAAAATAAAATTCTCCACTAAAACTTCCTAATGATTCAATTACTTTTTGTTCTGCACCAGGTACTAGTTCTGAAATTGATAAATCCATACTAATAGATTTACCGCGAAAATATTCTATATCTTGTTTTGTAAATCCTGATTTTTTCATTACATCATCAAACTTATCGCCAAAATCAAATTCGTTTCTATCAACAAGTATTTTAACAGTACTATTATTGTATTTAAAAGAAATTTTATAATCATATGAATCAATTGTATTTGGAATTATTTCTGAATCAGATAAATCTTTTCCATCTTCCAAAAAATAGATTTTAAATTCATTTTCTATGTTTGCTGGTATTAATGAAATTAAGCTTTGTCTTATATCTGAAATTATTGTATTATTCCACTCTTCATTTAAATGTGTAAGTTTGAATATCGTTCCAGTATTAAAATTTGATATGAAATCATCATTTATTTCACTTATATTTAAACTCTTTAAAAATTTTTTTACATTCAAAGTCGGTTTATTATCAATATCAGCGGTTATTTCTGTTATATTTTTTTCATGATTAAATGTATTCCAATTAACTCTCCATAGTATACTTCCATTATATGTAGTTGTATACATTTCACAATTTTCACTTACACGATCAAGTGCAAATCTTCCTATTCCTTTAGCTCCAGTTTGAATTCTACCTTTTTCAGTATGAAAATCATTAACTTTTGTAGAATTGCCTATAGTCATCCAATTATTAATAATTATGTCCTCAGTCATTCCGCATCCATTATCTGCAATTAATAAATATTTATCTTTAGAATTATAATATATTAAGCAAATGGTTGCATCTGCATCATAAGTATTTTTTACTAATTCCAAAATTGCACCATCAAGTTTTGATACATTTTCTCTGCCAATAAGCCTAGCTGCATAAGCATTTACATTAAAATGGATTTTTTTCATATAATCACTCCCTCTATAGTATATAAACAATTACTAATGAATTATTATATCTTATATCTTAATTCTTTTATTTAAAATATTCTTCAATTATTTCATCTAACATACCATATTTAGCTAAATGATAATTTAATAAATAATCTAAATTTCTAAAACCCTTTTTTAGTTGATTTTTGTCTTTATTATCCCAACAAAATCCATCCGTAAGTAAAACAAAACCAATTCCTAATTTCTTTAAATCGTTTTGCCTGTTTATATAACTATCAATTATTTCCTCAGGTTTTGAACCACCGCGATAAAAATAATCGACCTCTATATTTAATACTTTGTCTCCTTTTACTAAAATAAAATCTGCTTTTCGATTAGCAACATCTTCATTGATATCAAATCCCATTTTTTTCAAAATTTTAAATTGTTTTTGAACAATCAATTGAATTTCATAATGTTCACATATCTCTGATATTATGGGTTCACAAGCAAATTCAAATGCCTTGCCGCCACGATTTTTTCTTCCATTAGAATCTAGCCCAACTAAAACTCCTATCACATAATCTATAACACTTTTTTCTAATAGATTTTCAAATAAATCTTTTAAACCCATTTTTTCAAAAAATATATAATAAATTTCTATATTATCCTCACTAATTCCTTGTTTTATTAGGTTTATATCAAAGTTATATGAATAAAAATCATCTTCATCTAAATCTTCATTTACTACTTTTAGTTCATTTTTTCCTTTCCATACTCCTTTTCTTTCATCTTTAGATAATGCAAATAAAAGTGGAAAAGTTGCTATTACAGTTGGTACTTTTCTAACTAATTCAACAAATTTTTCATGTATATTATTGCATCTAATTAGCACATTCATAGCATTTAATTCTATTTCAAATTGCTTATAATCTAGTGCATTATTCCAGTCGACATAAAAATTAAATCCTCTATTAGTTGCAACTAAATTATTAACAAATTTTTCAGATAATTCTTCTATATTAATATCTTTATACATTTTTATTAATTTCCTTTCTTTTGATTGTTAAGTCTAAGTATTCTTTTTCTAAATCTATACCAATATACTTTCTATTTAATTTATTTGCTACTATTCCAGTAGTACCACTTCCATTAAAAGGGTCTAATATTAAATCTCCTGCATCTGTAGAAGCTAATATTATCTTTTCTAATATTGCGATAGGTTTTTGTGTTGGATGCTTTCCACATTTTTTCTCACTTGGTCTGGTTAATGATGTTTTCCAAACGTCTTTTGCTTGCTTATTCCCATTAAGTTCTTTCATTAAATCATAATTAAATTTATGTTTTGCATTTTTGATATCTTTTTTTGCCCATAGTATTGTTTCAGTTGAATGAACAAAATATCTACAACTTATATTTGGTGGAGGATTCAATTTTTCCCATGTTATATTATTAATTATTTTGAATCCTTCTTGTTCTAATGCCATTCCTATTGAATAAATATTATGCATTGTACCGCTTATCCAAATTGTACCATTATCTTTTAGTATCTTGTAACATTGTTTTATCCATTTTCTATTAAATTTATGTTTTTCGGATATGTTTATTTTTTTATCCCAATCTCCCTTATTTACAGAGACCATTTTACCACCACTACAAGATATTCCATCTCCAGATAAAAAATATGGCGGATCTGCGAATATCATATCTATACTTTTAGACTCTATTTTATTTAGTTCTTTCAAGGAATCACCTAATATTAATTTAAAATTATCTGTTTCGTAATAATATTTTTTTCTCATTGGCTAAATCCTCCAATACTTTTTTCTAGAATCCCTTTTTATTTGTATAATTGGTTATAATAACTTCTTCAACAATTCCTCTGTCTTTGGCTTTGGCACCTATATTTCTTTGTGCTTCTATATAATTAAAATTATAATCTTTATATAATTCTTTTACTAAAGAAGTATTATAATTTGATAACATTACATAACATCCTCTTTTATCTAAATCTTTAAATACATTGGATAGTCTTTTTTGTTCTTCTTTTCCAAAACCATTTTCGGTATAACTGTTAAATGTAGAGGTATCTGAATCATATGGTGGATCAAAATATATAAAATCACCTTTTTTTGCATCTTTTACCGCAGTTTCAAAATCAGCAGATAAGATTTTAATATCATTTAAATTTAAAAATGAATAAACTATTCCTAAATTGATTCCATCATATGTATTTATCTTTGATTTTTTACCAAAAGGTACATTAAATTCATTTTTACTATTTACTCTATATAAACCATTAAAGCAAGCTTTATTCAAATAAATTGTTCTTGCAGCTCTTTTGTAATCTGCTAATTTATTAAATTTCTTTTTATCTTTATCTAAATTTCTTATTTCATAGTAATATTCTTCTGAATGATTCGTTTCATGTTTATTTAATTCTTTACACATTAAATTAAAATTTCTTTCATCTTTGATGCATTTATAAACATTCATTAATTCTATATTGTAATCGTTAATAACGGCATTTTTGGGAGCTAATTCAAATAACATTGCTCCACCACCTACAAAAGGTTCATAATATGTATCATAATTATCAGGAGATAATTTAATTAATTTATCTATTATAGACCTTTTGCCGCCAGCCCACTTAACGAATGGTTTTCCTTTTAACATTTTTTCCTCCTAACTACATCTAATTATAACATAATTTTTACCAATTTATCTGAATTATAATGATTATATCTTATTGTTTTTCATACAAAAAAGTTGTATCATTAATATAAAATAAATTATTTAGATGTTATAGATTAATTATTATAAAAAAGATACTTCATTATTGATAATATTATAATGCAAATAATAATTAAAATAATTTTGGAAGAATCATATTCTTTATCTATTTTTTCATCTTTTAAGTTTGATTCAATTTTTTCTTCACGTGAATCATTATTATCTTTGTTTAATATATCATTGGGATTTTCAATTAATACTTCACGAGGTTTTGATCCAACTTGTGGTCCAATTATTCCTCTTTCTTCAAGTAAATCTATCATTCTTGCTGCTCTTGAAAAGCCAATCCGAAATCTTCTTTGTATCAATGAAGCACTTATTTTACCGGTTGATATTGCAAAATCTACTACATCATCATATAAAGGATCATCATATTCTTCTATATTTGTTTTAATATAATCATTTGGTTCTTTAAGTACAATAGCGTCATCTATTTTAATTTTTTGATTTGATAAAAATTTGATTAAATTATTAATACTTTCATCATCAAGTTTATAAGATTTATATTTCCCATCACTTACATTTAGTGATGAATTTAAATAATATTCGAATTCATTAAGTTTTTCAGCACCAGGTTTATTTAGTAACAGCTTTGAATCTCGTTCAGAATATGCTCTAAAACAAATTCTATTTGAAAAATGATTTATAAAACTTATATTAATTAAATCTCTACTAATATTACTTGTTGCAACAATTATGTATACTCCGACTTGTCTACCTTTTTGAATTATTAAACTTATTTTTTCGATTATTTCACTCTTTGAATATTCAACTAAATCGATCAAATCATCAATAATAATAAATAATTTTGATAATTTATTTGTATTAGATTGATTTGACATTGAATTATATTTTTCAATATCTTTAAAATTATTTTTTGATAAAATATCATATCTTGCATTAATTATATCAATTACTTTATCAAGTGCCATATATGCTTTTTGATAATCAAAAATAATTGGACATATTAAATGCGGTATTCCATTTAAACTAGCATATTCTAGTCTCCTAGTATCTATAATTATTAATTTATTGTCTAATGGTGAACTCTTTAATAATATATTAAATATTATGTTCTCAATGAAATTTGATTTTCCAGATCTTTGTATACCATAAACTAAAAGGTTAGGATAATCTTCAAAAGATATGTTTGTAACACTATTTTTATTAGTTAATGATATAAATGCATCTAGTTGACAAGCTTTTATAGATTTTAATAAATTACCATTTTTGATATAGTCGCTTGGATTAGGTAATATATATTTGTTATTAGGTTTATTATTTGTTTCATTTTTCATTTTTCCATACTCCTTTTTTATCATAATACTTATAAATAATTAACAATATTTCATTTATATTTGGAGTTAAAAATGTAAGATTTAATTTTTTCATTTCATTAATTATTTCATTATCCTTTAAATTTTCAATTAAATCGTTTTCTTCTTGTCCTAAATTTTTATGACCTTTTAGAAATTCCTCACAAATAGCTTTAATTGTTTCTAAATAATCTACTGCTGCATAGCAATCATGACTATAACTAAGGTGGTTGTTTTTTAATATATTTTCATAAAATATTTTTACTTTTTCATAATCATCTCTAGCAATTTTTATTTTTCGTTTTTTGTTTGATATAAACCAAAATGCAAGAATTATGATTCCAAATATGATTAGGGCTAATGAAAAAATAGCAAATACATAATCCATAATTATCACCAACATAATTGTATCATACCAATTTAAAAGCAGATGTATAAACATATACACTTTTTTAATTATTACATTTTAACGAAATCTAGTTTTTAAATTTTTTTATTCTTTTATACCTTGTTTTAATTCTTCCCATTTTATTTCGGTGTCTTTATCCCATTCTTTTACAGCCATATATCCGTAATCAAGATCATTAGTAAAATATATTCTTAATCCAGTTGTTAAAATTATTTTTAAAAACGAGATATATGACTCTTGTCCTTTAGGCTCCTTAATCCCATATGATCCAGTAAAGTCATATGTTAATTCAAAGTCGTCTTGCATTCCTATTTCGTATCCAATTATTTCTTGATTTATTAAATTTGAAAATATCACATTGCCATCAATATTATTGTAATTACAACTCGGCTCAATATTGTCAGGTAGAGAATTTAAACCTATTTTTAAAGAACTTCCTTCGGAATAATCAATTTCAAATTTATCACCATTTTCAAACTCAATGATTATTGGATTATCAAATTGAATATTTCTAGTAAATTTATAATCATCTTTAAAATTTTCTATTTTTGCTACTTCATCCCCATATTTTTGATATGCAGTGTTGTCTAGCTGTTCAGATATATCATAGCAGTATCCAACTATTCTAATACTTTTTATTTTTTTACCTTTTAAGTTAAATTCAGTTAATTTTTTTAATAATTTATTTGGTTCTTGTATTAGATCAACGTTCCAATTATTAAAATTATATTGCATTTTATCACCTTCTATATATATCATTATATCATAATTATGCATTATATATATTAAACTGTTTAGCAATATACCGATGTTGTTTTAAAAATAAAAATCAGATATATTTTTCATTACCTGATTTCTTTTTTTATCTTAATTTTTTAAAGTTCCTATAGATACTACATATACACCGTCATCACGTTTATAAGAGTAATCTGCACCTGTTAATACCATTAAAAACGATGGTTCACCACATTTATCTATATCAACACGATCTTTAAATTTTAAGAGATTATTAGCAGCTTCGTCAATATATCCGGCACCAAGTTTAATTTCTATTGCTCCCCATTTACCACCACTTGTTCTTAAGATAGCATCAACTTCAAAATCTTTTTCATCACGATAGAAAGTAATATCTCCGCCATGACTTCCAGTATATATTTTTAAATCTCTCATACAAAGAGATTCAAAAATAAAACCAAAAGTATTTAAATCTTTGATTAAATCACTTGGTTTCATTTCTAATACAGCGGTTGCAATAGATGGATCAGCAAAATATTTTTTAGGTTTTGTTCTAAGAGCATATTTACTTCTAAAATTTAAATTAGTGGCATTAACATCTTCAATTACAAATAGTTTTTCTAATGTATTCAAATAATCAGTTAATGTTGGTCTAGATATATCATCACCAAAATTATTCCTAACATCACCTTCTAAAGTGGCATTAGATACTTGAGTAGAAATATTTCTAGCAAGACTTCTTAATACATTTTGCATTTTTTCAGGATTTCTTTCTACTCCATCTACTCTTTTTACTTCTTCATGTATTAAAGATTTAACATATTCTTTAGCAAATCTATATTTGGCATCACTTTTTACTTCTATAGATGCAGGCCATCCACCTCTAACAATAATACTTGCTAAATCTTCTAAAGATAATTTTGATACACCAGATATATCTTTACCTTCTATAATATCATTAAATGATACTTCACCAGTTGATTCACCAGATTCATATAAACTCATAGGACGCATTAATACTCTTGATATTCTACCAGTTCCAGTATGCATAGTTTCAC
>DJSP01000115.1:17594-40787 GCA_002438065.1 Caryophanales bacterium UBA6331
TATGATCAACATCTGTTCTAATAGAATCCCACACAACTGGATACATTTGCCATTCATCAAACATTCTAGGTTTTTCACCTTTTAAGAATAATGAAGGTTGTGTATTTTTTATTCTATCATACTCTTGTTTTCTATCTGGATTTTGAAATTCTATGATACTTTTCGCATGATGCATACCTGTTGTTGATTTCCCACACCACTTACAACCTTCAATAAGTACTGCACCCATAATTTCCATAAGTTCATCTATTTCTTTGTCTACAACTCTTGGTAAATATTCCATAGTATTCCTCCTCTTTTCTCAAAATAATTATAATATTATTTTACAAAAAAAGCAAATATTACTTTACATTTTGAGAAATGGATACATTTCAAAAAATGTCGCCTAAATGTCGCCTAAAACTTATTATATAAATTTCAAAACTTCGCGATACCTTTAATTTATTGCAAATAAAATGAGGACATAATGAATCATGTCCTCTTCAGGGGGTTTTGGTTGATACACTCTAACTAGATTGTTAGAGGATCAGTAAGGTTTATTACCTTACCTATTTAATAATATAAAATTATGAATAGTTTGTCAATTTATATTATTTAATTTTTTGTAATTTTTTTAAGTTCTTCATAGTATAGTGCTTCTGATACTGAAACATATGGTGCAACATATACTAGGGCAATACCCATTGTTAGTGCACATAGTAAATACCAACCAAAGAAACTTAACATAAATACGAAATAATCCCATTTATAGCCATACATCATCTCTTTAGATTTTTTGATGCAAGCACCTGGTTCTTCTTCACCATCGATCATGATAAACATTGCTTGGCTATATGAAATAGCAGCTATAATACCTGGTATAACAAATAATAAAGACCAAAGACCAATAAAAATATACATTAATAATCCTAATAAGAATATAGGAACAAATTTAGAATAATATTTGAAAACTTCATCGTATTCAACTTCTTCTTTTCTTACAAATTTAAGAATAAAAGCAGTTAAACCATATGATAATGGCATAGTTGCTAATGAAATTAAATAAGTACATAATTGTCCCAAAAATGTATCATCCGTAAAGATTGCACTAGATATTCCACCGGCTAAAGTAGAAATAACAATAACTATTAATGCTGGTTTTAAAATTGTCCATAGATTTCCTTCAATCATTTTCTTGGCATCATTTTTAATTTTTGCTCTATTCATTTATCTCAACTCCTTCTACTATAAGTATATCATTAATTTAAGTTTTTTACACCACTTATTATGTTTTTTTGAATAGGATATTTATCTATTTCGTTAATATGTTTGTTTAAGAAGTCTAGAGAGTCTTCACTGCATTTTTTTAATATTTTAAAATCTTTATTTAAGTTTGCTATTTTAAAGACCATATCTCCGCTTTGTTTTACACCAAATAAATCACCGGCTCCTCTTAATTCAAAATCTTTTTCAGAGATGTAGAAGCCATCTTCACTTTCTTCTAATATTTTTAATCTTGGTGTGTCATAGTCACTTATTAAAATACATTTTGACTCTATATCATTTCTACCTATACGGCCTCTTAACTGATGAAGGGTTGCCAGGCCAAATCTTTCGGCATTAAATATAACAATCATGGTAGCATTACTAACATCAATTCCTATTTCAATGATGGTTGTTGATATTAAGATCTTAGTTTTATTAGATTTAAAATCATTCATTATTTTTTCTTTTTCTTCATTTTTTAATTTACCATGAAGAACACCTATTGGTACTTTACCATTAAGGGCTATATTTATTTTTTCATATAAATAATTAACACTGGCTAGTTTAGTATTTTCTTCTTCATTTTCAATTAAGGGACTAACTACATAGATTTGATGTCCTTTTTTTATTTCACCTAGCATTTCATATAGAACTTCTTTAATTTCTGATGTTTTATATAATTTGGTAATTTTAGGTTTCCTATTTAATGGTTTTGTTTTAATTTCGGTTATATCCATATCTTTAAAGATAGTTAGGGCTAGGGTTCTAGGAATTGGAGTAGCACTCATATAAAGTACATCAACATTTTCTCCTTTGTTTTGAAGGTTCTTTCTTTGATTTACACCGAAACGATGTTGTTCGTCGGTTACAACTAGTCCGATATTTTTAAATACGACATCATCATTTAAGACTGAATGCGTTGATAATAAAATATCTATTTGGCCATTTTTTAGATTTTCAATTATTTTGTCACGATCTTTTTTAGTTGTTGAACCGGTTAATATTTCAATATTTACATCTGTTAAGATTTTTTTGATATTTTCATAGTGCTGTTTTATTAATATTTCAGTTGGTGCCATGAGGACGCCTTGATAACCGGATAAATAGTTCATGTAAAGTGCTAGGAAAGATATAATTGTTTTACCGCTTCCAACATCTCCTAGAATTAATCTATTCATATGTTTTGGTGAGTTAAAATCATTTTTAATATCTTCTACGGCATTTACTTGTGAATCGGTTAATGTGAATGGTAAACTTGATATTAAATTATCTAGTTTTGTGGTATCAAATGTTTTTATATATGATGTTGTTGTTTTATCTTTTAAATATTTTAAATAATTTATTTTTAGAGTATATTCAAATAGTTCTTCATACTTAAGACATATTTCGGCTTGTTTTAAATTATTAGTACTAGTTGGATTATGAATTTCTTTTATGGCAGTTAGTTTATCTAATAATGAATATTCTTTAATGTATTCTTCGGGTATTAGACTGGGAACATAAATATTTTTTTCTAATAAATTATTAATTATTTTGTGGATGTTTACTTGTTTTAATCCTTGGGTTGTATGATAAATTGGTTCTATTTCATCTTTAATTATTGGGGTTAATTTTATATCACTAGCTGTAAATGTATTGGCTTTGATGTTATACTTTCCTATTACGGAAATGTATTTATTTAATGATAGATGTTGTTTAATAAAGGGGCGATTAAAGATGGTAACGTTTATTAGTTTAGTACCAGTGTTTAACCTGAAACTTATTTTATTTAAATTTCTTTTGATGTAGTATATTTTAGCATCTGATGCGACATATCCATTTATTAAAACTTCGGTGTTTTCTTCATAGTTATCTAGGGTGACTGGGTGATATAATTTATACTTATAGGGATAGAATGTGATTAAATCTTGGATGGTAAAGATGTTTAAATTTTGAAATAATTTTAAGGTTTTGGGACCAATTCCTTTAATATCTTCTAGCATATTTGACTCCTTTAAAAAATATTTTAAATTTTAACAAAAAATTGTTGACATTTAAGTCGTTTTCATTTAGTATAACAAGTACCAATTCACTTAAAGGCGAATTGGTGCTAGTATCACACTAGCCAACCCCTTTTTATTCTTTGAGGCTAACCCAGGGGGATAGCCTCTATTTTTTTATTTATTAGAAAGTTCTTTATAATAGTTGTATCTTTGGACCGCTATTTCTTTATTTATAGCAAGCAATTCGTTTGCTTTTTTTATGTCTTTTATTTTTAATGCGTTGTATCTAACTTCATTAGATAGGAATTCATCGTATTTATCAAAGTTTGGTTCTTTAGAGTCTAGATATAGTTTATTATCTTTATATCTCATTAATAAGACATAACCTGAATCAACAGCTAGTGCTTCTTCTTTGATTGAATTACTCATTCCACCTTTAATACCTTGTTCAATACATGGTGAGTAAGCAATTATAATTGATGGGCCATCATGTTCTTCGGCTTCTTTAATTGTTTTAATTGCTTGCATGAAGTTACCACCTAAACTAATACTTCCGACATATATATTTGGATATGACATAGCAATTTTAAATAAATCTTTTTTAGGTGTTTTCTTACCGCCACTCGCAAATTCACAAACTTGACCTAGATGACTTGATTTACTTGATTGACCACCGGTATTTGAATATACTTCGGTATCTAATACAAGAATTCTTACTTTTTCATTTGATGAAGCAACATGATCTAATCCACCAAAACCGATATCATAAGCCCAACCATCACCACCGATAGTCCATACACTTTTAGGTGTTACAAAACTTAATAAATCTTCATTAATGTACTTTTTAAATTTTGGTAATTCGGATTTTATTTTATCATAATCGTTAGAGTCTAATAGTTCTAATAGATATTTTGTTTCTTCATTATTAATTCTAAATAATTCTTTTTTTATACGATTTTGTAAGTTGTTATAACTATTTAGAATACCAAAACCATATTCAGCAGCATCTTCAAATAAACTATTACTCCATGATACAGAATAAGGGGTATTAGGGCATGATGCACCATATATACTTGAACAACCTGTTGCGTTGGCAATAACTAATTTTTCACCAATAATTTGAGTTAATAATTTAATATAAGGTGTTTCTCCACAACCAGCACATGCTCCAGAAAACTCAAATAATGGTTTTCTTAATTCAATATTTTTAATGGTTGTTAATGGATATTTAGGATTTTCATAATTATTAAATAGTTCGTTTGCCTCTTTTTGCTTTTCTTCATCAAACTTACCAAATGACAATGCATCTTTTGGACATGTTTTAATACATAAACCACAACCGGTACAGTCGGCTCCACTTATACTGATAATAAATTCGCCGTTAGGTAATTCGAATGGTCTTATTACGGCATGAGGACATACTAAAGCACACATTCCACATTTAATACATTTTTCTTTATTCCAAACAGGTATATCTTCACTAATTTTACGTTTTTCAAATTTGGTTGTTCCACCTGGAAAGGTACCATCTTTATAATCAAGAAGATCTTTAACGGTTAGTTCGTTACCACGTCTTGAATTAATCATTTCAAAGATATTGTTACTTGAAGTAATACTTATACTTTCATCATTATTAATCTTAATATTAAATAGATTATTTGGAGTTTCTTTAATAACTTTGATGTTACTTTCAACAATAGATTCTCCTTTAGTAGCAAATCTTTCTTTAACGTTTTCAATTAAGATATTTTGATAATTTGGAATATTTAATAAATTTAAAATTGAAGTTTCGATTATTAAACTTATTTTACCTTTAATTCCATTTTCTTCTGCTAATTTACTAGCGTTTATTATGTATGTTTTGATATTATTTTTATTTATATATTCTTTAACGTTTGTTGGTAGGAATTTATTTAATTCTTCTTCGGTTTTTGAGGTATTTATTATTAGATTGCCAGCTTGTTTTAAACCGGTTATCATGTCAAATTTATGGAAATATTCGTCTTTGGTTACTACTAATAATTCAGGATGATTTGTATAATATGGGGCATTAATTGGGGCGTTAGATAATCTTAAATGGGAAACTGTTACGCCACCACTTTTTTTAGAATCATATTCAAAATATCCTTGAACATAGTTAGATTTACCTAAGATTTTTAGCATATCTTTTGATGCACTTACGGAACCATCTGATCCATAACCAAAGATTTTAAATTCTCTAAAATTATCTTCTTCAATATAATTATAATGAGTGAGGCTTGTATTGGTTACGTCATCTACTACACCGACTGAAAAATCATCTTTTGGGTTATTTAATAAATTCATGTATACATCGTAAATATCATTTGGGGTAGTATTTTTACTTGATAGTCCATAGATTCCGCCATAAATTTTGATATTGGTATTTTTAAGAGATGATAATACGTCTAAATATAGTGGGTTACCACTGGCACCATGTTCTTTTGTACGATCTAATACACCAATTATTTTAGTGGTTTTTGGTAATACGTTAATTAGATATTCTTTACTAAATGGACGATATAGATGTACTTCGATTAAACCAAATAAAGGATTATTTTTTACGACTGATTTAATAGTATCACATACTGATCCCATAGCGATAAGCACTACTTTAGCGTTCGTGCCACCATAGTAATTAAATGGTTTATAGTCTGTTCCTATTTCTTTGTTTAGTTTTTGCATGTAATCATTTACGATATCGGGAACTTTGGCATAATCTTTATTTCTAGTTAGTACTGATTGAAAATAGATATCTTCATTTTGTGCTGTTCCTTTAGTGATGCTTTTATCTGAGTTTAAAGCACGATTTCTAAATTCAGTGATTTTATCATAATTTACTAATTTTTTAATTACGTCATCACTTATTTCATTTATAACATTATATTCATGACTGGTTCTAAATCCGTCAAAAAAATGTAAAAATGGTAAGCTACTTTCAATGGCTGATAAATGAGAAATTAACGCTAAATTATGGGCATCTTGAACACTCGTACTTGCTAAATAACAAAAGCCAGTTTGTCTAGCACTATAAATATCTTGATGATCGCCAAAAATACTTAAGGCATGAGATGCTAAACTACGAGCCGCCACGTGAATTACAGCGGGCAAACATTCTCCTGCCATTTTATACATATTAGGGATCATTAAAAGTAATCCTTGACTTGCAGTAAAGGTTGTACCTAAGTTTCCAGCATTTAAAGCACCATGAAGTGCGCCAGCAGCACCTGCTTCACTTTGCATTTCATAAACATTTACATTATCATTAAAAATATTTTTTATGTTTTTATTATTCATATTATCTATGTTACTTGCCATAGGACTAGATGGGGTTATCGGATATATAAAACTTATATCACTTAATTTATAGGCCATCATAGAACAGGCAGTATTTCCATCAACAACTTTCATATTTTATCTCCAATCTATCTTTAATTAATTATATCATAACTTGTTTAAGAAAAAGAAAAAACTCTTAGAAATCTAAGAATTTATGTAACTTGTTGAAGTATAAACATAATCATTATTTACTTTGGCAAAAGTGAATTTATATTTACCACCATATCCTATAAAAGAATTTTCAGATATTGTTTCATTGGATTTTTCTATTTTGTCTGAAGATACTACTAAGTTTTGATATGATTTACCATAATTTGTACCATCAGTTATAAGAACATAACTATATAATATTACTTCATCAGTTGTAGATGTCCAGTTATAATCTTGTGTATAAGTTAATAGATTTGAACATTCAGCATTACTTTCATTATTAATAAGACCAATATATAAATTTTGATTAAATTGTTCTGGTAAAAATTCATTATTACAACTATTTTTAGGTATTAGCTCTCTTAAATTTGTTTTTAAATCCTCAGTTATTTCAATTGGATCATTTACAATACTTATTTGCACGTTTTGGTTTGGCATAGTAGTAACAATTTTTTCTTGAGATAAATAAGCACTTGATTTAAAAATTAAAAAACTACCGGTAATAAGCAATAATGTTGCAATTAGAATAACTGATATATAAGCTATTTTTTTGTTATCTTCTAACATAATTGGTACTCCTTTGTTATTTTAATTATAAAATAAACATTATTAAAAGTAAACATAAGACTTTGTCGAAAATTATCCTATAAGAATTTTCATATTCTAGAATCTTGCAATTGTTTTTCTTTAAAATTTGAGATTTTAACTTTTGATAATTTTCATTATAACCTACTAATATATAATCTTTATTTAATAATTTATCTACTTTTTTATCTTGATAATATAATTTTCCACCACTAGTTAAGAGATGATTGTTATCAAAATAAGTACTGGGATGAATTATTTCAACTGTTAAATTAGATATATTTTTAAATAAATTTTTTATTAGATATATTTCGCTAGGAGAACTTTTTTCAAATAATAGAATATTTATTTTTACTTTAAATAGTGAATTTAAAATTTTGTATTTATTAATTATGTCATACATTATTTTATTTAATTTAAGAAAATCGTATATTTTATTATTGATAATTATGTTACATGGTATTTCTTCTTTAGAAAGGATTTTTGTTTTATGATTAAAAATTAGAATATAGTTATCGGTTAGTTCAAGTGTGTACATTATTCTAATTCATTTATTTCTTTGTTATAGATTTTTGATGGGTTAATATTGTTACCATTAAAGTTTACTTCAAATAACATCATTGAACTAGTAGATGAATCTACTTTATTTGTTCCACTTTTACCGATGATATCACCTTGATTAATTGCTTGGCCAACAATTACATCGACATTATTTAGGCTTTCATAAGTTGTAGTTAAGTTGTTTGTGTGTCTTATTGTAATAATATTTCCTAGGATATCGTCAGTTGTTACTGATTCAATTGTACCATCTAAAACAGCAAGTACATCAAAAACATTATCACTTCCATATAGAATACCGGTATTAGGCATATAAGTGTTTTCATATAAAATTAAGGAATTTTCTTGAGTTATGTTATCTGAATCTTTATCATAGAAGTTTTTAATTATTTTAACTGTTTCATCTTGATATGGCATAATAATTTTTTTATTTTTGGTGGTACTAATAACTGGTACAGCATCATCTATTAAACCACGATATACGTATGATAATGACTCATTTGAATAAATCATTCCTTGTAAGGTTTTACCTACTAAATATAAACTTGATATTATTGTAACTATAGATACAACATATACTGAAAAAACTACCCAGCCTTTTAATTTGTATTTCTTTTTCATTTTTCCTCCTATTAAAAGTTTGGATAATTTATTAATTTTTATACTTTAAATTTCAGATATTTCGGTATTTTCATAATAATGATTTAATATTTCTTTATAATTAGAGCCATTTTTGGCCATTTGATTTGCTCCATATTGACTCATTCCAACTCCGTGACCGTAACCGATTGTGGTTATAACATAGTTGTTATCTTGTTTTTCGATGGTAAAATCAGTAGAACGGAGATTTAATAATTTACGAAATTGAATTCCAGAGTATACTTTGTTATTAATAGTTATTGTGGAAACATGGTTTGTATTACTTCTTTCGATTCTTTGAATATTTATGCTTGAGATATTTAAGATTTTTTGAAGTTCTTCCGATGTAAATGTTTTTTGGAATTTATAATTCGGAGTATTTTCATTTTCAAGAGATTTAACACTGGTAAAAGTAGTATCATTAAATACAGTTTGAGAGTTTTCAGTATAACCATTACTCATGGAAAAATAGTAGGTTCTAAGTATTTTATTATCTCTTTTTATTACTTCATTATGAGTGAATTTAACACAGTCAGAAATTTTATTATAGTATTTGTTGTAGTCATCAGCCCATTTTTCTTTTAATTTGTAATTGGGGCTATATACTTGATCACTTATTCCTGAAGTTAACTCTAGAAAGTTATTTTCCATTTTTGATGTTGCAAAACTGCGGGCTGCCACTGCTTGGGCTTTTAGGGCTTCTTCGTTAAATAAAGCGGGCATTTCGGATGCAACTACCCCAGTAATATAGTCATTTAAATCAAGATATAAATTTAAATCGGTTAGGTGAACCACAATGTTTTTTTCATTATTTGAAAATAAAAAAGTAGCTTTATTAAAACTACTTATAAATATTGGTATTAAGAATGAGATTAACAATAATATTTTTTTCATAGGTCTCCTTAAAAGATTGCACTTACATTTAAAAACTCTATTATAAAACTTCCTAATAGGTATCCCATAATTAAGCTTATGATAATAATAAAAAATCTTGCTTCAATTATGTGATTTTTTTTAAAAAAATTATTAAAATTAATTCCATTTAGAACAAATACGGATAGTAAGACACAAACTATATATATAATCGTTTTTATCATTATTATTGTTCATACTCCATTATTTCTTTATTTCTTCTTACATGTCTTTCTTCATTTTTAAAATCAGTTGTTAAGAATAAATCAATCCATTTGATTAAATCATTTACTTTATGATTATTTACTCCTAAAGCGATAATATTAGCGTTATTATGAGCACGGGCTAGCATTGCTTCAGTATTACTTGTTACATGAGCACAACGAATACCTTTAACTTTGTTAGCAGCAATACTCATTCCAATACCAGTCCCACAAAGTAAAATGCCATAGTCAGCTTCTTTTGATGAAACTGCTTTTCCTACTTCAAAAGCATATAATGGATAATCATCTACTGCTGAATTATGAGTACTTAAATCAAGTGTTTCAATGCCATGATTATTTAAATATTTAATTATTTCTTTTTTGATATCAACACCATTATGGTCTGTTGCAATTGCTACTTTCATGTTAATTATCCCTTTCTATAATCTTGAAATCATTGAAGAAAGATTTTGACTTGATTTTTCCATCTCATTACTTATTGTATTTACTCTTTCAACTCTTAATTCTTTTAATTTTTCAGGTGCAATTCCGGTTAAATTTGAAACAATTTCTAATGCTTGATCTTCTCTTAATCCATATTGCATTAATGTTCCTTTAGTATATAAATTTACTGAATTTTTTAATAAGTTTTCGTAATATTCTTTTTCCATATTTCCTCCTATACATTATTATGTTATCATAATTGCTTAAATTTATTTGAATTTTGAATAAAATTTGACATGTATTTAACAAAAAAAGTGCTTAATTTAGCACTTAATTTAATTTATATTTCTTATTGAATTTTTCTACAGTACCAGTTTTCTTAGCAGTTTTGCTCATTTCTGGATTATATGCTGGTGAGCATGCACTACAAGTTTCAACAAAATGTGTTGGTTTGTTAGATTTTGTTTGGAAAGTATGTCCACAAGCACAAGTTACTGTACAATCTACAAATGATGGATGTAAATTTTTCTTCATTTTTATTCTCCTTCCGCCATGATTTAAATTAAATCATAGAAATTCGTTTACTTCGATAGTATAACATATATTTGAGAAATTGCAAGGGGCAATTTTTGCAGGACTAAATAAATTTCTAAATAATTCATTAAATTAAGATTTTATTTGTTCCCAAGTTAAGTCTAAATCAGTTCTTCCAAAATGACCATAAGCTGCTAATTTATAATAGATAGGATTTAATAAATCTAATTCCTTAATAATATTATCAACACTGAAGTTAAAGTTTTTATTAACATAATTATAGATTTTAACCATAGAAACTTTATTAGTGTTAAAAGTATTAATATAAATTGATATTGGATATTCTTTTCCAATGGCATAAGCCAGTTCTATTTCACATTTATCAGCTAAGTTATGAGCTACAATGTTTTTGGCAACGTATCTGGCATAATAAGCACCACTTCGATCTACTTTTGATGGATCCTTACTGCTAAAGCAGCCGCCACCAACTTTACCTATTCCACCATAAGTATCAACAACTATTTTACGACCGGTTGTTCCGCTATCGCCAAATGAACCGCCAATTGTAAATTTACCACTAGTATTAATTAGTATTTTAGTATTTTTATCTAGTAGTTCTTTTGGAATTATTGGTTTAATTACTTCATTAATAATTAGATTTTTTAAATCTTCATAATTTATATTTTCCTTATGTTGACTCGCAATGATTATTGTATCAACTCTTTTAGGGATGTTATTTTCGTATTTAATTGTTACCTGAGTTTTTCCGTCTGGCATTAATATTGAATCTTTATCTTGTTTTCTTACTTCAGTTAATCTCTTAACAAGTTTGCTAGCCAAAAGAATGGTTAATGGCATATACTCTTTAGTTTCATTTGTTGCATATCCAAACATGATACCTTGATCTCCTGCCATTATTTTATCTTTATTAACAGCATTATTGATTTCAATTGATTGTTTATTCACCTTAACTATTACATTATATTCTTCGTTATAACCAATATCCTTTAATACATGTTTGGCAAGTTTTTCATAGTCTAGTTTTGCATTTGTAGTAGCTTCTCCATAGATTAATATTAGATCATCCTTAATTGTTGCTTCGACTGCCATTTTACTATTTTTGTCTTGTCTTAATGCTTCATCTAAAATATAATCACTTATTTTATCGCATATTTTATCTGGATGTCCTTCCGTTACAGATTCACTTGTTAAATAATAATTTTTCATAATCTACCTCTTTCCTTTTTTATCAAAAATAAAAAAACTCTTGAAAGAGTTAGTAATAAATCTCTTTCATCGATATTAGCATTACCACCTTGCTTTAAGTAGGTTGGTATGAGTTCTTAGAGCTAATTCTCTCCCTCATTCTTGATAAAATTAATATTATTTATTTAACGTATTATTTCTAATACATATTTATATTATCATACTTTAGTTATTTTGTGAATAGTCATATAAATGGTATGAAACTTCTTTAAGAGTTATTGATTGATTTTTAAAAGTTAAAGTTAATAATTTAGTATGTTTACTAAAATTTAAGTTATCAATCTTTCCATAATAGTTATTATTATTAGTTTTAAGATAATAATTCATATTAGAATCTATAATCATTTCAAAATTATCATTTTTTAAGTAGTACTTTACTTTGTTTATTTTGGTTGTATCAATGTCATTGTCTAGAATTAAACCATTTTTATCAATTTTGATTGAAGCTGTGGCTGGTTCACATGTTCCTAAATATTCTATTAAATTATCGGAAAAATATTTTGAATAATCACTTGCTAACTTTAGTTTATTATTACTTATTCGATATGTTTTATTATTTATAGAAAAATAGAAATCACTATAAAGATTACATGCAATTGGTTTATGTTTTTCAATAACATTTTCCACTTTAGCATCAATAACGTTATATTTTAATTTGTTATATTTTTTATTAAATTCTTTTAATGCTTCATCTCTTAAAGCATCACTTACTGTATCAATTCCATCTGGAATCTCAATAATATAAATTTTATTTGTTGTAATTGCTATAAAACTATAAATTGTTACACCTGATGAATTGGAATAGTTAAAATATTTTATATCTTCTTTAATATTGGAATCTAATACCCATTTATTATTAACTTTCCAAAATAATTTACTATTTTCTATTTTTAAAAAAGGTATATCATCAAATTCAAATACTTTGTTGTCATTGTTTTCACCTGATCTATAAGCAAATGTTTCAGAATTTATTTTTTGAAATAAATTATTTTCCATGGTATATTCATATTCATTTAATTCATCAATATTTATAAATTTAATTTCTTCATTATTTAATTTTGATAAGTCAAATTGATTTTTTTCGTCTATTTGTGTAGATGAAGTTGTTGTAGTTGTGATAGTATTTGATCCTGATTCGGGTTGTTTCTTTAAATTGTTTGTTTTAATTATTAACACTATTAAAAGTCCGATTATAATTGCAAATAAGATTGCTAAGAGAATCATTATTTTTTTATTTTCTTTTGTTTCCATAAAACTTCTCTATTTTTAATTATATTCTTTCAAATTTTTCTAAATAATAGTTTCCATTTATTTTATTAAATATATAGATTTTTTCTGAAAGGTACGGAACTATGTCACCTACATCAGAGATATATTCAAATCCATATATGTATAATTTATTATTTAATTCATATGCTTGTAGTAAATCATCAGAAACTAAGTGTGGTGCGCCACAACCTAGATATCCGGAAAAAACGAATGAATCTGTTTCCTTTACGTAATGATATATTCCGCAATTTTCATAATCAAATTTTTCTTTTGGCATAGTTGCATTTGGACCATATAATTCTTTTTTCTTTGAAAGAAAATCTTCATATTTTATACTTTTTACTTTGTTATTTTCTGGACAGTTTACTTCCCTATTATTTTCAGAAAATATTTTATTACACTCTACCATTGTACCTTGTGCTTTTTTTGATACCATAGTATTTTCATCATAAATAAGATCATTATCAATACGATATTTTGATATTAATTCTTTAGCTTTGGTTAAATTGTATTCTTCGCAATTTGATGAAGCACATAAATTTAGAAAATATTCTTCTGCAGTTGTGAACTTTATAGTCGGATTTGAATTTGTAGAAGATTTTGTGGTAGTTGTAGTTGTGGTGGTAGTTGTTATAGTCGTTGCTTCATTATTTATTGTTGCAGAATTTTGATTAGATTTATTAAGTTTTTTTGAATTATTTATAATAAATATTAGTCCTATTAAAAACCTATAATTATTGCAAATAAGACTCCTATTAGTATTATTAATTTTTTATTTTCTTTAGTTTCATTTGTTTCCATAAACCTCACACTTTCTATTTTAATATTATCAAATAAACTAGAATTAGTGATAATTTTAAATTTAAAAGTTATTAATTTACTTAAATTTTACATTAAATTAAATTTTAATGTGGAATACTTAATAGTTATCAACAAATATAGAAAAAAGAAGATGTTACTCTCCTTTAAGTTTTAGAATTAAATCATATAATATTTTGTCATTAAACTCTATAATTAAATTATTATTAAGAACTATTTCATATAATTCTTTTTTATTAAGTTTCTTGATATCATTTAAGTTTATTTGATAATATACTTCTTTATATTGAATTGCTTGAGATCCACGAGCGATTCTTAAAACTTCTAGACCTTCATTTTGAACTATATAATCTAAAAATAATAATCTTTGATTTGTTAAAATTGCAGAGGTTGTTTTCTCATTACTTCCTTGTTTTACATATAGATTATTAAATATTTTAATGACATCTTCTTTATCATTTAATGTATATTTATACATATTTCCTCACTTATTATTCATCTATTATTTTAATGTCTGCTCCTACTGTTGTTAGTTTGTTTACAATATTTTCATATCCTCTTAAAATATGTTCTATATTAGTTATGGTTGTTGTTCCTTTAGCTATCATTCCGGCAAGCAGCATTGCAGCACCCGCTCTAAGGTCAGTTGCTTCGACTGTTTCACCATGTAAGTCTGTTTTTCCATGAATCATGGCTACTTTACCATCTAGGTCGATGTTAGCGCCCATTTCATTTAGATATTTGATATGTCTCATTCTATTTTCATAGATTGTTTCTTCGAAGATACTTGTTCCTTCACACTGGGTTAAAAGAGTACTCATTGGTTGACCTAAATCAGTTACAAAACCAGGGTATACTAGGGTTTTAATATTAACTGGTTCTAATTTATCTACCTTGTTGATAATGACATGATCATCTTTAACATCTAAAGATGCTCCTGCTTCTTTAAGTTTAGATATAACACTTGTTAAATGTTCTGGAATAATTCCATCTATTTTTAAATTATTGCCAAGAAGAGTTCCAATCATCATATAAGTTCCAGCTTCGATACGGTCAGGAATAACAGTTATTTCACCATCATGTAATTCATCTACACCTTCTATTGTGATTGTATCGGTTCCTAATCCAGTAATTTTAGCACCCATACTATTTAGGAATTCTCCAATATTTATTATTTCTGGTTCTTTAGCTACGTTGTGAATAACAGTTGTTCCTTTGGCTCTAACGGTAGAGAACATAATATTTATAGTTGCTCCTACTGAGGCAAATTCAAGAAAAATGTTATTACCAATTAATTCTTTGGCTTCAATAATATAATTTATATCATCTTCTACTGTTATGTTTGCTCCTAACTTTTCAAAACCAGCTGTATGGTAATTTATTGGACGAGCACCAATTGTACAACCACCCGGATATGATACTTTAGCATAACCAAACCTAGATAATAGACATCCCATAAAATAATATGAAGCACGCATTTTAGATGCTATATCTTTAGGAATGAATTCATTATGAATATTTGAATTATCAATATAAAGAGTATCTCCCTCTAATTCGACTTTTGATCCTAATAATTTTAATATTTCTAATAATAATTTAACATCACTTATTTTAGGGACGTTTTTAATAATACATTTTCCTTTTGTTAATACAGATGCGGGGATTAACGCAACTACGCTATTTTTGGCACCGCTTATTTTTATTGTACCAGATAATACTTTCTGGCCTTCTATAATTAGTTTTTTCATAAAAAAGTTACCTTTCTAAATATAATATAATATTTTAGTTTGTTTTAGTCAAATATCTAGGCAAATAATTTACAAATATTGACAATTGATATCAATATTAACAATATTATTCCTATAAGTGATGCTTTTTCTTTCCATACTTTTTGAGAATACTTTCCTAGAATTAATCCCATATAAGTAATTGTTCCAGCGCATAATGAGAATATGATTGGTGGTATGATTATTTTATCAGTTAAGGCTCTTAAACCAATTCCAACTGAGAAACTATCAATGGAAACAGAGAACGCAAATAAAAGAATGCTTAGTAGTGAATTTATTTGAGTTACTTTGTCGTTTTTTCGATCTTTATACATAACAAACGCTAGATATAACAAGATTATGGTCATGGTAATTTTAGGATTGATATTTATAACTGATAAGATTTGATTACCTAAAAATAAACCAATTAAGGGCATAATAAAGTGCATTATACTAACAACAATGGGAACTAATATAAATCTATTTTTGGATAAATGAGTTGTTCCGATGGAGAGCGCAATGGAAAAGGCATCCATAGAAAGTGCTACTCCAATTAAAAAAATACTTAACAAAAGATCACCTAGTTAAGTATATTATTTAAACTTTTCAATTATACTAGAAATAAATAATTTGTATTCAACGTCATTTGTTGTTTCGTTATTTTCTAATAAACATAAGGGTGGAAATAAGGTACACCACCAATTTTTTCCTAAACCATTACCAATTGTTATTACTAACGAGTTATATACTCCGGCTTCGTAAACTACCCCTTTATAAGTTTTACTAGGAAAATAGTTTAAACCATAATCTAATTTGTAATTATCATTTTTTAAAAAATCATGAATTTGAATGTTGATAAAGTCTAAGTTATCAACAATTATTTTGTCTACTTCTTCGGTTGTAGTTGCATTCTTAGTCAAATCTATAAGAACTTTTTCAATGTGATCTTTAAGTTCTAGTTTTGTTTGAATATCTAATTCACTATCTGATGATGCAATTACGCGAAATCTAATTGAGTCTGTTGGGATTATTACTTCATTTTGATTTTTATTTTTTATTAAGGTTAAACTTAAAATTATTATTGATAAACATATTAAAGTATTTTTCATTAAAAAATTACCCTTTCTAAAATAATATTGGGTAATCTTTTTAGTTTTTATTCACTATATATAAAAGCATAACGATTTTTACCAGCTAAATCTGTTTCAATAGCAACGTTATCATTTGGAAAATACTTCTTACATAATGTGTACATATCTTCTTTATGATCTTCATCTATTTCAAAAGCAATAAGATGCTTTTTATTAATTTTTTCTTTAACCATTTTTAATATTTGTTCATAATAAATTAATGGGTTTTTATTAGAAACAAAGATAGCTTCTTTTGGTTCGTAAAGAACATTTTGATTGTAATTAGAATCTTCTTCTATATATGGAGGATTACTTATTACAATACTTATATTTTCTGGTAATTCATAATTAAAAATATCTTGATTTTGAAAATCTACGTTTACATTATTTAATTTGGAATTTTCTATAGCAACATTTAAAGCTTCTTGACTTTTATCAATTGCTTTGATATTTAATGAAGGGATTTCTTTTTTTAAAGTTATAGCTATAACACCAGATCCTGTACCTAAATCAATTAAATTAGAATTTTCTAAATTTAGATTTTTAATTAATTTAATAGTTTTTTCAATTAAAGTTTCGGTTTCAAATCTAGGAATTAAAACATTTTCATTAACTTTAAAGGTGTAACCATAAAATGATACATCTCCTATTAAATAGGCAATTGGGTAATTAGCATTTATCTTAGAAATAACTACATCTAAATTATCATACTTTTGACAAAGTAAATTCCAATCTAAGTTACTTATATTTTCAGGTTTATTCCTCACCTTGCATTTTCCTTCTTTGATCTTCTGTTATTAAGGCTTCAATAATTGGATCTAAGTTACCTTCCATTACACGGTCTAGTTCCATAAGACTAAAGTTAATACGATGGTCGGTAACACGATTTTGGGGATAATTGTATGTTCTTATTTTTTCTGAACGATCACCTGATCCAATCATACTCTTACGAGCTGTACCTGTCTCATTATTTTGTTTTTGCATTTCAGCGTCATATAATCTAGATTTTAAAACAACCATAGCTCTTTCTTTATTCTTAATTTGACTTCTTTCATTTTGGCATGTTACTACAATACCAGTTGGAATATGAGTTACACGAACAGCTGAGTCTGTTGTATTTACTCCTTGTCCACCTTTTCCACTTGAACGATAAACATCAACACGAACATCTTCTGGTTTAATCTCGATATCAACATCTTCTACTTCAGGCATTACTAAAACAGTAGCAGTAGATGTATGAATACGTCCGGCTGTCTCTGTTTCAGGAACTCTTTGAACACGATGAACTCCACTTTCAAATTTTAATTTTGAATAAACATTATCACCTTTAATTGAACATTCAATTGTTGAAAATCCACCAGAATCTCCTTCAACAGCATGAGTAGCTTCTAATTTCCAACCAACTTTTTCAGCATATTTTGAATACATTCTAAATAAATCACCAGCAAAAATATTAGCTTCATCCCCACCGGCAGCTCCTCTAATTTCCATGATAATATCTTTTCCATCATTTTCGTCTTTAGGTAAAAGTAGTATTTCAATTTCTTTAGTTAGAGAAGCAAGTTTTTCCTTTTTTTCATCTAGTTCAATAGATGCTATTTCATGCATTTCGGGATCCATAACTAGTTCCTTTAAACCTTCTATTTCAGAAACTAAATCTTTATATTCGGCATATTTATTTACGACTTCTTCTATGCCACCTTTTTCCTTAGATAATTTCTTTTGTTTATTAAAATCTGATAATACTTCTGGTTTTAATAATTCTTCGTTTATTTCATTATATCTATTAGTTAATAGTTCTAATCTATCTATCATTGTTATCCTCCTTTATATATGAAAAAAGAATTAGTTACATCATATCAGAATCTAAATCGTCACTATCTTCATCAATGATTACTAAATCTTGTAAATCGTTATCGGTATCATCTTCTGGATTTGAATCATCATCATAATTATCTTCTGAATTTTCTTCTTCAATATCTTCTTCATTTTCAATTAACATATCTTCGTCTTCATCTTCATCAACAATCATTTTAGTACTATGATTAATCTTTAAATCTACAAATCCATTGTCTATCATAGTTAATCTTTTATCTGTAATTATTAATTCAAAAAATTCTTCGATATCATCTTCAAAAGTTGATTCAGGTAAATCCATAGCTTTAATTACTTCTTTAAATAAATCTTGAATTTTAATTTTTTTATTTGTATCTTTTAATATTAAGTAGGCTACATCATTATATGATAAAGTATCTTTTTCTTCATCAGTTAATTTAATCATTATAAATCCTCTTTCCTAAACCATTATATGTGTTATTTATAAATATGATAATGGCTTTTTTAACACTTATGATTTTATCATAATATCGTAGGTTGTCAATAGAAAACTACAAGAAGATGTATATAATGTAAAATAAAAATAAGCAAGCATTTAATTTACTTACTTATTTAATATTTTTATCTATGAAATTTAGATGTTGCTTCATGTTTAAATTCTGGTAAAACACTAACTGTTTGTAAATATTCATGAAGACTTTTTAAACTTTCAGGATTTAATTGTCCTTGTTCAATGTGATCTATTAGTGTAGATACACTTTGTCTTAAAGTTTCAAATTCTTCAACTGTTATTGATTTTTTCATTGTAATCCCCCTTACGGGTTATTATTCTAGCATATTGTAAGAATAAATGCAAACATTTTTTTGTTGAGTGACTGTCAATTAAATTATTATAGTAGTATTAAAAATAGATTTCTAATGTATTATCAATTTTGTCTTCACTTTCAATAGAATAAATTATTTTTAAGTATTCATCATTTTTTAAGATACTTTTAGTTTCTAATAATAAATTTAAAGTATAATTTTGTTCTTTTAACTCTATATTGGCGTTATTTTGTTTATAATCTAGGGTATATTTAAAACTATCATTTTCTCTATATAAGATATGATTTAATAAATCTACTTTAATGTTTTCTACTTCAAAAAAGTTATCATTGATGTTTCCTTCTTTTTCAAAGACAAGAGAATTGTTTTTATATAATTTTATTTTACTCATTAGTTACCACCTAAACGTATTTTAGCATAATATTTTAGTTAAATTCCATAATAAATATGATGATTATGAAAAGAATGTATAATTTATATAGAATATTTCTTTTTTTGTGGATAGCCTTTGTTGTTTGTATATGGGGTATTTATTTGTATGCTTATATAAGTCCAAAGATTGTTCTTAATTCAGCAAATAGGATTTATTTATATGATAATAAGGAAGAATTAGTGTTTGAAAGTAATAACAATAATGATTGGGTTGCTCTTAAAGATATATCGGAATATGTAATTAATGCGACTATTATTAGTGAGGATAAGAGTTTTTATGATCATAGTGGATTTGATTATTTAAGAATTGGTAAGGCAATGTTTAATAATATTAAAAGTGGTACGATTGTGGAAGGTGCTTCTACCATTTCGCAACAATACGTAAAGAATTTGTATTTAGACTTTAATCAAACTTGGAAGAGAAAAATTGATGAAGCATTTTTAACAATTAAATTAGAACTTAGATATTCTAAGGATGAGATATTGGAAGGTTACTTAAATACGATTAATTATGGACAAGGTAATTATGGAATTGCTAGTGCAAGTAAGTATTATTTTAATAAGAATGTGAGTGATTTAACACTTGAGGAAGCTTTGATGCTAGTAGGTATTCCAAGAAGTCCGGAAAATAATAATCCGATTGCTAATTATGATAATTGTATTAAAAGGGCTAAAATTATTGCTAGTTTGCTTGTTAAAAATGGTTATATAACTAAAGAAGAATATGATAATTTGTATAAAGAAAAAATTGAAATTTATGGTAAAAGAGAAAGAAATAATATGAGTACTTTAATGTATTATAGTGATGCGGTTAATGAGGAGTTAAATAGTATTTCTTCTATTCCAAAGAGTTTAATTAAATCTGGTGGTATTAAAATTTATACTACTTTGGATGTTAATGCGCAAAAAAAGTTAGATGATTCGATTAAGGAAAATGGTAGTAATGATGATGATGTGCAACTAGCTGGAATTCTTGTCAATCCGAAAACTGGTGGGGTTTTGGCTTTAGCAGGTGGAAAAAATTATGCAATTAGTCAATATAACCGTGTTACTCAATCAAAAAGACAGGTCGGTTCTACTATTAAACCTTTCCTTTATTATTCAGCACTGGAAAATAATTTAACGGAAAGTAGTAAATTTTATAGTTCGAAGGTAAGCTTTGTTTTTGGTAATAAGGAAACTTATACACCTAATAATTATTCTGATTTATATGCAAATAAGGAAATAACGATGGCAGCAGCTCTAGCTTATTCTGATAATATTTATGCGGTTAAAACACATTTGTTTTTAGGAGAAGAACAGCTTGTTAAAACTATGAAAATGGCTGGTTTAAAGGAAAAATTAAATCCGGTACCATCACTTGCGCTTGGATCACAAGAACTTAATATGCTTGATTACGCTAATAGTTATATAACTCTTGCTAATTACGGAACTACTAATGAGACTTATTTTATTGAACGTGTTGAGGATGTTAATGGTAATCTTTTATATAAACATAAGGAAAACTCTAAAGAGGTTTTTAATAAAGATTCGGTGTTTATAATTAATGAGATGTTAACAAATACTTATAATCCAGCTTTTATTGATTATTTAAATCCGACTATTATTTATTTAAATAGTAAGATTTCAAGAAAATACTCAATTAAGAGTGGTACTACAGAAAATGATTACTGGATTGTTGGATATAATCCGGATGCACTTATGATGGTATGGGCTGGTAATGACATGAATAAGAGTGTTAATTCGGTTTATAGTAAAAAAATTAAAAATATTTGGTGTGATACGATTGAAGAATATCTTAAGGATAAGGAAACTAGTTGGTATGAGCCATCTGATAACATTATAGGTATTCCGCTAGATGCTGTGTCTGGAGATACTCCTAAAAGTAGTAAAAATACGGTAATTTATTATTACAAAAAGGGTACGGAAAATTAAAAATGACTTATGAAAATTAATCATAGGTCATTTATTTATTTTAATTATTGCCTGATATAAATCAGAAAAATCGTAATCTTCGAATTCAATGTTGAAACCAGCTTCTTTTATTTCTTTATTTAAATCAGATATTGCGGTTTTAACACTGTTTAAATCATTTGGAACAATTCTTGGTTTAGGTGGTTCAACTGGTGTTTCTGGTACAACGATTGGTTCTGTTACTTCTAATTTTGGTTCTTCTTTTTCTTCAACAACTGGTTCTTCTGGTTGTTCTGGTACTAAAATATCACTTTCAACACCTAAATCCATGTTAGTTTGTAAATCATCTAATGAAGGATAATCTGGTTTTGGTTCTTTTCCTATTGTTGGTATATCAAATATATTTGTACTATTATCATGTTGAGTTTCTGTTGGCGCTTGTTCTTCTTGGATTTCTTGAACTTCTTTAATTTCAGAAACTGGATTTACTTCATTTGGTTCTTCTTTTGAGGTTACTTCTTCTTTAGGTTCAATTATTGGCTGCTCTTCTTTTGCTTCTACAACTGGGGTAACAATTTCGGTTTTTGAAGATGCTACTCGCTCTTCAGATATTTTTTCATCAAATAAATTTAATGTATTAGCGATATTTGGTACTTCCGGCATTTTGAATGTTATATTTGGAGTTGTAGAAGTATCAAGTTTTTTAATTTCATCATCTAAATCTTTAACTGTTAATCTTTCAGTGATAACTTTATTTAATAATTCTTCTTGTTTGTCAAGAGAAGTTATTTTAAGTAGGGCTCTAGCATGACGCTCACTTATTTTATTTTCACTTAAAGCTTGTTTAACTGGTTCGGCAAGACTAAGAAGTCTTAATTTATTAGCTATTGTACTTTGAGATACACCTATTTCTTTAGCTAATTCTTCTTGGGTTTTTAAACCTTGATCCAATATTCTCTTATATGATTTTGCTTCCTCCATTGGATTTAAATTTCTTCTTTGAACATTTTCAATAACTGCTACTTGAGCACTTTTATAGTCACTTAAATGTTTAACAATAACGGGTACTTTAGTTAAGCCAGCAATACATGCGGCTTTATAACGTCTTTCACCAGCAATAATTTCGTATTTATCATTTAATGGTCTTACGATAATTGGCTCAATAATTCCATGTTCTTTAATGGAATTAGCAAGTTCATTTAAAGCTTTTTCATCAAAAACAAGACGTGGTTGAAAACGATTTGGCATTATTAAATCGATACTTACATTTAAAATCGCATTTTCCATAAAATACCCTTCCTATTCTAAAGGTAGTGTGAATAGTTTT
>DJSP01000117.1 GCA_002438065.1 Caryophanales bacterium UBA6331
TTTTTATGCGATTGCCATAAATATAATAAATCATACTAGCAATAATAAATTCTATTTGATATAATAACCTTGTTAGCGATGAAAGGCCTTACAACCCTGGAACTAAATCGAATAAATCACGTTACGATTAATAAGAGTATGAATAAAGTTCATAAACTAAGGTGGTACCGTGCATTAATCTGCACCCTTAGAATTAATGAACTTTTTTTATTTAAAAAATAAGGAGGAATAAAAATGACATTTTTTGAAGAATTAAAATGGAGAGGTGTAGTAAAAGATATAAGCTCACCTGAATTAGAAGAAAAACTTAATAATGAATCTTTAACATTTTATCTAGGAACAGATCCAACAGCTGATTCACTACATATTGGTCATTATGCTTCATTTGTAACCGCTAAAAGATTAGCAAGACATGGACATAAACCAATCATATTAGTTGGTGGGGCAACTGGATTAATCGGCGATCCTAGACCAACAGCCGAAAGAGAAATAATCTCTAAAGAAACAGTTGCTAAAAATATTGAAGGATTAAAAAAACAAGTTAATCAACTATTAGAAGGAAAAGCCCAAATAGTTAATAATTATGAATGGATGAAAGACATTACATTCTTAGATTTCTTAAGAGATGTAGGTAAATATATCAATGTTAATTATATGTTAAGTAAAGATATAATTAATCGTAGATTAGAAACAGGAATTACCTATGCTGAATTTTCTTATACATTAATGCAAGGATATGATTTTGTATATTTAAATAGAAATTACAATTGTACTTTACAAGCTGCTGGATCTGATCAGTGGGGAAATATTACAACAGGTATTGAACTAGCAAGAAAAATGGATAATAAAGAAGTATATGGCTTTACAATGCCTTTAATTTTAGATGCAACTGGTAAAAAATTCGGTAAAAGTGAAGGAAATGCTCTATGGTTAGATGCTGAAAAAACAACACCTTATAAAATTTATCAATATTTAATTAATACCGATGATTCTAAAGTAATAGAATACATAAAAGTATTTACATTCTTATCTAAAGAAGAAATCGAAGATATTGAAAAGAAATTTAATGAAAAACCAGAAGAGAGACTTGCTCAAAAAACTTTAGCGTTCGAAGTTGTAAAAGATATTCATGGAATAGATGCTGCATTATCTGCTAAAGAAACTAGTGAGAAAATCTTTAAAGGTGAAGTTACAGATGAAATGCCTACCATAGAAGTAAGTAATCATAACATCGTAGAATTATTAGTTGAATCTAAATTATTACCATCAAAAAGTGAAGCAAGAAGATTAATAATTCAAGGTGGTATAACAGTTAATAATGAAAAAGTAATTGATCCAAATGCAGAATTTAATGGTGAAATTATACTAAAAAAAGGTAAAAAGAATATTTATAAAATTATTATTAAATAAAATAAAAATACATAAGTTACTTCATTTCACTTATGTATTTTTTTAATGTTTTAGCGTTAGGTCCAAATATAATTTTTAATTGATTTTCAATTTCAACTATTCCTTTAGCGCCTAACTTAGTAATAGCATCTTTATCTGCTAAAGAAATATCTTTAAGTGTCACCTTCAATCTTGATACATTAACTTCATAATCAAGAATATTATCTTTTCCACCTAAAGCTTGTACTAATTTATTAATTTCAAAAGTAAAGTTTTTCTTATTTAATTTAACAATTACTAATGAAATAATAAATAATACTGAAAATATTATTAAATATTGCCACCACATAAATTTATCACCTGTATTAATTATACTAAAAATTCCTTAAAAATAAAATCACTAATTTATAAGTTAAACATAAAATATATTGAGAAATAATGAAAGGGTGAAATATTATGTGTAATAATAACAATGATTCAAATAATAAAAACTGTATTGCTGAAATACTAAAAGTAATTTTACTTCTTCAACAAAATGCCTGTCCAGATAATTGCTTAGATTCATGTGATAGACCTATGCTTGGAGGAGGAACAAATTGCTTAGTATGTAATACTAGACCAGTAATGTTATATACTTGTTGTGGTAATGGAGTACCTGTAAGTATGCCAACTACCAAGGATTCTACTGCAACATGTTCAAATCCATCATTAAATAGTTCATGTGATGGATGCTCAAATGTCTTTAGAGTAGAAAAGTTAGAAGGAAATTGTTGTACATTTAGAGTACTTGCTGTAAATCCAGATCAAAGTTGTTGTAATAGTCAACCATATATTGCAACAAATAGTTTCTTTACAATGAATTTAAATTGTTGTTGTATAATTAGATGCTTAAATGATTGCTATGTAGATTGTGTTTGTTAAATAAAAAAATCACTTTGAATTAAGTGATTTTTTTATGTATTTTTTTAATATAAGAGAAGATGAGGAGGTGTACATATGAGTAAAAGAAAATTTATAATAAGTATTTTACGTTATATCTGCATCATGCTGTTTTTAATAACAACTATGATTTATATCATACAAAAATAGACACTTAATCAATTTGATTAAATGTCAATCCAAACAATTTTAGGATAGACATTCAGCATTGCAAAACTAAATGTTCCTTTTTTATTATATGTAAGTTTCCCTTACAAATACATTGTAGCACAAATACTTTACTTTTACAATTCAATTGTAACGTGAGTATTTATTAATTCTAATGGTAAATGACATTTTGAAATATCAGTGTCACTTACTATTAGAATAAGAATTAAATAATTTCTAAAAAGTTTATAAAAGATATTGTTAAAAAAAAATTTATATGTTATATTTAACTAGAAAATATACATGATAATAAAAGGAGTTGTTATTTATGAATAAAAAGATTATTTTTATGTTAACTGTAATATTTTTACTATTGCCATTCACAGTTTTAGCACTAGATAATGATAGTGTATTTGATATTGGCGACAGTGTTTCGGTATCTTTTAATGGCAAAACGGATAGTGCTAATTTAATTGGATTTCACGTATTAAAAGGTTCAAGTGCCGGTGAATCAACTGTAACACTAATTTATGATGGTGTAATGTCAACACACGATGCAGATGGAACAATGCATGCACAAGTTCCTTTTCAATCAGCTGATACAACAAGTAGCAATTATTCTCAATTTGCAGGAAGTTATGTAAAAACATTTTTAGAACAATCTGTTAAAGAAAATAATTGGATATTAGCATCATCAGCAAGATTGCTTGAAGAAAGTGATTTAATGTTTTTAGGAATAGAAAAGGGAAGTGATGGCACTTACACTATTCCAACAAAATATGATTTTTTAAGACCTGTTGAATTTGAAACAACTATTTCTGCATCAACTACTGATTATTGGACTCAAATGGTAAGTGGTGATGATAGTGTTTATGTTGTAACAAAAGAAGGTAAAGATACAGCAAATAATATATCTGCTAAAATAGTTTCAAAAAGTGTAGCACCTACAGCCGATAATGCTTATTCAGTTAAACCTGTTGTTGTAGTTGATAAACAATATATTGTTTGTAACAATAGTAAACAAACTGATAATGTTAAAACTGGTATTGAAGATTATTTCATATTATTTGGTGGAATTATCTTATTAGCTACTATTGGATACGTTGTTTCTAAGAAAAAAGATGCTTTCCAAAATATATAATTAGTTAAAGACAATAACAAAATATTGTCTTTTTTTTATTTAAAAAATATTATATAATTTATAATAGGATAGAGGAAGTTACATGATTAGAAAACTTAAAATAAGAACATTTTTAGTAGCGCTTATAACCTTATTTATAGGTTCTTTAACTATGTCTTATTCTATAATAAATAGTGATGATTTTTTAAAAAGTTTTAAAATTATAAACGTTTCCAATATAAGTACTAAATATCATGTGGAATTTGAAAAAACAAAATCAGCAGTAGAGTATGAAATAATTGTTTATGATGAAGATAGTAATATCATTTCTGATGAAAAAACAACTGAAAACACTTTAGATATAAATATGCCAAACTTAAAATATGATGAAAAATATAAAATGCTAATATTTGCCTATGATAAATTAGGAGCAAGTATCACAGTTAAAAATCCTTATGAATTTACCT
This sequence comes from Caryophanales bacterium UBA6331, assembly GCA_002438065.1. Taxonomy (GTDB): domain Bacteria; phylum Bacillota_I; class Bacilli_A; order RF39; family UBA660; genus CAG-533. Next base: position 4,063 of record DJSP01000117.1, read on the forward strand.
ATACTGCGCCAACATTTAGTAAAGAAAATAATTTAGTATTAGAAAATAATGAAGATTATACCTTATATATAGATGGCGATTTAGAAAATAAAAATTATGAAATTGGATTATTTGATGGAGAAACTTTAATTACTAAAGAAAGTATCAAAACTAATGAATATATTATTAAACAAAAATATTTTAATGGATTAAATCAAGTATTAACAGTTAAATTATTTGATGGTGATAGTGTCATTAATACAATCAATTTATATTCAAATATATCTCCTATAAGTGATATAGCAATTGTTAGCCCTCAAAATGATGCTTTATTAGATTATCAAGATGTCCCTTTAACCTTTACCGGTGGAGATAATGCTAGCAATTATACTTTAGAAATTTATAAAGATGGAATTTTAATTAAAAGTGTTTCACTAACTCAAAATAGAGCTATAATAAGTTCTGAATTCTTTATGAAAGATAATAAATATACATTCAAAATAAAAGCCGATTACTTAGATTATGCATCATATAGTAAAGAAGCTATAGTTAACTTCCAAATGAAAGAAAAACCAACTCTTTTACCAGCTTATATAAATAGTAATCCAAATTACATAAAAGAAAATTCTTACTTAACAATATCTAATCCAAATAAAGGAGGAACTATCTATTATACCATTGATGGAAGTGAACCAACTGATGCTTCACCTGTTTATAAAGAACCAATTCAGATAAAAAATAATATGACATTAAAAACAATTATTAAAGAAGATAAATATTATGATAGTACTGTTTCTACATTTAACTTAAACGTTGAAAATAAAACAGAATATAAAGTATATTTAAGTCCATCTAATCAAACTGGTAATCTTGGAGTTAAGGCTGTTGGCTATACAAATGAAGAAAAAGAAATGAATGATTTATCTAATTATATCGAAAAAAGATTAAAAGACTATAATATTAAAGTTTATCGTAATAATCCAAATGGTAATATTAATTTATGGGTAGCAGATTCAAGATATTATGGTGCCGATTTACATATTGCTATTCACTCAAATGCTAGCACAAACCATACTTCTAAAGGAGTAGAAACTTGGATTAATGATCAAACAAGTGACACATACAGTTTAGCCAATATGATTCAAAGTGATCTAATGAATATCTACTACGATAAAGAAAATGGTAACCGAGGAGTTAAATATTCTAATGGTGCCTTAGGCGAAACAAGAATGCCTAAATTTGGTATTTTAGTAGAAGTTGCTCATCACGATTATGAAGAAGATGCTAAATGGATAATGAATAACAAAGAATTAATCGGTAATACTATCGCTGATTCAATTCTTAAATATTTTGGCATAATTTGACGAACTCAAATCATAATCTTGGTGATATTATGAGTGGCATTTTTAGACAAATGATTGAAAAAACCAAAGATTTAATAATCTATGAGAATATAATTAAAATTTTTGATGAACTTGACAAATCAAGTGATAAATAATAAAATTATTGATAGTTAGAAGGTGTATGTGTGGAAGATAAATTATATCTTAATCCTGAAGAGATATTAAGACATGAATTTAAAATTGATGCAAGAGGTTATCGTATGCAAGAAGTAGATAGATACTTAGATATGGTAATTAGAGATTATACTGAACTAATTAAAACTGTAAAATTACTAGAAACTGAAAATAAAAATTTAAGAGAAGATAATCGTAAAATAAGTGCAGAATATCGTCGCCTTAAAGAAGAAATTAGTGCTAGTGAAACAGGTATTCCAAATGGAAATACGGACCTTCTAAGAAGATTATCTAATTTAGAAAAAATAGTTTATGGTAAAGAATAATATTTTAGGCAAACGCTGCATTTAATGTAGAGGAAAGTCCATGCTCACAAAGTCTGAGATGACTTTAAAGTTCACGCTAAGGGAAAAAATAACCTTAGGTAGCAAATTGCTAACGGCTTCGAAATAACCTCAAATGGTTAAATTAGATATAAAAGTGCCAAAGAGACGAGTTTACTTGGAAACGAGTAAGGTGGAACGTGGTAAACCCCGTGAGTGAGAAACCCAAATTATGGTAGGGGAGTCTTATACTTGCCAAATGAAGTAAGTATAGGAATCGAAAGATAGATAAATGTTTGCCACCCTTTAAGGGTACAGAACATGGCTTATTAAATATTATTTTTTTATTTATAATAAAAGGAGTGAATTAAAATAATCGAGATAAGTGAAGTACTTAAAAGTACAAGAGAATCATCTGGATTAAGTCTTAGCGAAGTATCAAAAGATTTAAACATTGATGAACTTATATTAACCCAAGTTGAGGAAGGAAATATAGGTGCTTTTAAAGATTTATTCGAATTAAAGAGAATTCTTACTGAATATTCTAAATATTTAGGATTAAATCCAGTTGAAGTTATAGATGAATTTAATGAATACATGTTTGAAAAAACGTCTAAATTACAAATTAAAAAGATTGAAGAAGCAGTTAAAGAAGATTTAAAAGAAGAACAAAATGATAAAAGAATAGCATCACCTTATACAAGATTAGCACCACTTAAAGATAATAAAACATTTGCTATATCAATTATTGTTATTGTAATTCTAGTTGTACTTGCTATAATTTGGAGTATTAAACAAGTTACAATGGGAAGTGTTGGAACTAATATTATAAATTTCTTTTCAAAATAAGGAGGATTAAATGAATTTACCAAACAAAATAACTTTAGGAAGAATATTTTTATCTATATTAATATTAATAATAATGATGTTTCCATTTTATGAAATGGGAATAGAAGAGACTAATTATTTAGTTATGGGAAGAGTAACAATTAGTTTAAAATATATTATATGTGGAATTTTATTCATAATAGCGTCAGTTACTGATTTCTTAGATGGAAATATTGCTAGAAAAAATAATCTAGTTACCGATTTTGGTAAAGTAATGGATGCCATAGCTGATAAAATACTTGTAAATGGTGTCTTAATAATTATGGCTTATAATGGATTATTACCAGTAGTTGTACCAGTTATAATTATTTTAAGAGATACCGCAGTTGATTCAATTAAAATGGTTGCCGGAAGTAAAAATGGTAAAGCAGTAGGAGCAAGTATATGGGGAAAAATGAAAACAGCATGTATGATGACTGGTTTATCATTAATGTTCTTTTCTAATCTACCATTTGAATTATTTGGTTTTTCTCTAGGATATTATTTAGTAATCATTGCTTGTATACTTTCAATTTATTCAGGTATCCAATATTTTGTTGCTAATAAAAATGTATTATTAAAGAATATTTAACCTATTAATTAGGTTATTTTTTTACCCTAATTTTTAAAAACTCCAAATTTAAAAATCTGTCGAACATTTTTTCGCAAAATGTATTGACAAAAAAAATTTCTTATAATAAAATTAAATCATGAAGGAAAGATTAGGTGAATTATTTATGAAAACAATTGACGCAAAGGACAAAGATAAAGCATTAGAACAAGTACTAGCTGATATTGAAAAACAATTTGGTAAGGGCGCTATAATGAAGCTAGGAAGTTCTGAACACATGGAAATAGATGTAACATCAACTGGTTCACTTTCCCTAGATATCGCACTTGGCGTAGGAGGATTCCCAAAAGGAAGAATCATTGAAATATATGGACCTGAATCATCAGGTAAAACAACAATTGCACTTCATGCTATTGCAGAAGTACAAAAAGCTGGAGGTAGAGCTGCATTTATTGATGCCGAACATGCCCTAGATCCAGTTTATGCTCAAAAATTAGGAGTAAACATTAATGAGTTATTATTATCTCAACCAGATACTGGAGAACAAGCATTAGAAATTTGTGATGCTTTAGTTAAAAGTGAAGCTGTAAGTATTGTAGTAATTGATTCAGTTGCTGCATTAGTTCCGCAAGCTGAAATTGAAGGTGAAATGGGAGATTCCCATGTTGGTTTACAAGCAAGACTTATGTCTCAAGCTCTAAGAAAATTATCAGGAACAATATCTAAAACTAAAACAACAGCTATATTTATTAATCAGTTAAGAGAAAAAGTTGGAGTATTATTTGGTAACCCTGAAACAACACCAGGTGGTAGAGCTTTAAAATTCTATTCTACAATTAGATTAGATATTAGACGTGGTGAACAAATAAAAATGGGAGATAGTGTTATTGGTAATAAGACAAACATTAAAGTTGTTAAAAATAAAGTAGCACCTCCATTTAGATCAGCAACAGTAGATATTATGTATGGTGAAGGTGTAAGTAAAACTGGAGAAATAGTTGATTTAGCTAGTGAAAATAACATTATTCAAAAATCTGGAGCATGGTTTAGTTATAATGGCGAAAAAATTGGTCAAGGTAGAGAAAATGTTAAACAATATTTAAAAATGAATCCTGACATTTTAGAAGAAATTGAAAATAAAGTAAGAGATATTTATAACATACCTTTAAATAAAAAAGGTAATAAAATTAAAAAAGAAGAAGCTTAATTTATAGATGCTGCTAAAATAGTTTCTTTTTTATATTGATATTTAGTATTTTAAGTTATAGTATATGAGACTAAGAGGAACAATATATTACATAATTATGTTTATTGTTCTCTTACCATTTGAGGGTGGTGGTTGAAAATTTTTACTTTATTATTATATTTACTGGGCTGTGTGAAGCTGTGATTATAAGGAGAGTGATGTTTATGGAAAGAAAAACAAATAAAGAAACAAATGATAATCCAAAAACAAAATCAATGAAATGAGTAGTTAAATAAAGACTACTTATTTTTTTGTTAAAATTTTTAAAAATTTACCTCCGATAATTCCTTGATTATTTCTTTCTAATTCTTTATAATAAGGATATAGAGATTATTAAAATAATTTTTATATAGAAAGATATGGAGGAAACATTATGGACTTTATAAGTGTAGCTTCCATTTTATGTCTTTTAATTGGATTATTTGTAGGTGGAGCCCTAGTTGCGTTCTCAGGCTTCACAGCTGGCAAAAAATCAAATAAAATTTTAGATGACGCCAAAAAAGAGGCTGAAAAAACTAAACGTAACAGCCTTATGGAACTTAAAGAAGAAACTTTTAAATTACAACAAGCAACTGATCGCGAAATAAAAGAAAGAAAAAGCGAAATAAAAAATACTGAAGATAGACTTCTTCAAAGAGAAAAATCTTTAGATAAAAGAGAAGAATTATTACAAAACAGAGATAACTCTTTAGAAGAAAAAGATAAAAATTTAAGTGCAATGCAAAAGAAAATTCAAGAAAGAGAAGTTAAAATGGATGAACTTCTTAGAGAAGAAATTGAGAAATTAGAAAGTATTGCTAAACTTTCTAGAGAAAAAGCTCATGATCTTATTATGCAAAGAGTTGAAGATTCAATGAGCAAAGAGATAGCTGAATATATCAAAGATAGAGAATCAGAAGCCAAATTAGAAGTTGATAAAAAAGCTAAAGAATTGTTAGTAAACTCAATGGAAAAATATGCTAATGACGTTACAACAATTCAAACAGTTACTACTATTAGTTTGCCAAATGATGAAATGAAAGGTAGATTAATTGGTAGAGAAGGAAGAAACATTAGAACAATTGAAGCAGTTACAGGAGTAGATTTACTAATTGACGATACCCCTGAAGCAATTTCAATTTCATCTTTTGATCCTTTCCGTAGAGAAATTGCTAAACAAACAATTGAAACCTTAGTTAAAGATGGCCGTATTCACCCAACTAGAATTGAAGAAATATATGATAAAGTATGTAAGGATATGAACGCAAGAATTACAGAAATTGGAAACGATACCATTAGAGAACTAGGAATAACTAGAATGGACTCAGAATTAGTTAAAACAATTGGTAAGTTAAACTTTAGAACAAGTTATGGTCAAAATGCTTTGCAACATTCAAAAGAGGTTTCATACCTTTGTGGAATTATGGCTGCTGAACTTGGTGAAAATGTTAACCTTGCCAAAAGAGCAGGACTTTTACATGATATTGGAAAAGCAATCGATTTTGAAATGGAAGGCTCACATGTTGAAATAGGGGCTGATCTTGCTAAAAAGTATGGTGAAAATGAAGTTGTTATTAACGCTATTGAATCACATCATGGAGATAAAGAAGCTAAAAACATTATATCTGTTTTAGTATCAATTGCTGATACAATGTCCGCATCACGTCCTGGTGCAAGAAACGATACTATGGAAAACTATATCAAGAGACTAGAAGAACTAGAAACAATTGGTAATAGTTTTGAAGGTGTTGATAAAACATTCGCAATGCAAGCCGGTCGTGAACTTAGAGTTATTGTAAAACCAGATAAAGTTGATGATTTAACATCATTCAAGATTGCAAGAGAAATTAAAGAAAGAATTGAATCTGAAATGCAATATCCAGGTACAATTAAAATAACTGTAATTAGAGAAACAAGAGCTCAAGAAGAAGCAAAATAACTTGTTTCTTTTTTTCTTTAAAAATTTAGACAATAAAAAAATATCCAAACACTGGATATCTTACTTAGCAGCTTTCTTAAAAACTCTAGCTTCTCTTGCTGTTAATCTAACCTTAACACCATTGATTGTATAAGTTTGTAAGTTAGGTTTTTGTTTACTATTAGTTTTATTATTAGCATGAGAGCTTAATTTAATAGATAAAGGTTTTTTGCTTGAAATATTTTTAGCCATTTTCTTTCCTCCTTAATTAAAATCTTCATTGATTTTATCATAATATCTTAAATAAAGTCAATGTTTTTAAGGCATTTTGCAGGATAAACGCATGAAAATTTAAATTATGCGTTTTTTTTCAATAGTTTTGCTATGTCATTTGTATTTAAAAGTTTAAATATATTTTCAATTTCATTCTCAAAATCTATTGATAATAAAAATCTAATCTTGTTTAAGCTTAAGTCATAATAAGTTTGGACAAATTTTAAAACTGCTAAACAGATTCGCTTTAATATTCCTAAATTTCTTGCCCCATTTTTTTCTAATGTTCTATTTGCATCATCCTTAAATACTATATCAAGTGGTGCGTGTAAATTATTTTCTACTCCCCAATGTTTTCTTATTGCATCTGCAAATGAGTGTATATCATCTTTAAGACTAGTTATAAAGTATCTGTTTTCTTCTGTTATTTCTCCTGTTTGGATTGATTCAATTATTTTTTTCTCAACTCCTATAGACTTAAATTTTTCCCATTTTTCTTTATTTTCTAACCATGATATCTTATCTGTCATATAGTATTTTCTAGTTATTATTTTGCTGTGTGATTTTTCAACGTATTCTGCATAATTTTCTTTTTCTATTTTTTCTAATATGTCTAAATCATCTAAATAATCTTTTATATCTTTATAGAATAATTTTTGATTTCCTTTTAGTGCCAATACGTAATCTCCTTTTGCGTCTTTTACTGCTGAAACTGTATCTTTTTGAGTATTTAATGCATCTGCTGTAAGAATACAATTTGTTAAATCTAATTTTTTGATTAATTCTGGTCCCATTGGAATTTCATTACTTTTATCTTCTATATAATCCTGAACTAAAGACACTCCGTAATTATGAGAATAAATACTCATTGTATTGAGTGCCTTTATTTCATCGGTGTTTTCTTTATTCCTACCACTTCCATTCGACACTTTTCCATCCATTGAAAGTGCATCTTTTACATTATCTTTAATTGTTAAATTATCAACTTTCTCTATAAAAAAATTTATGCAACTACTATATAATGTTTCTGGATTCAATAAAGAAATTACTCTTTGCATCGTATCGTGAGAGGGAATGCCATTTGGAAGTTCAAGAAAATTACTTAGCCATTTTTCCTTTGACTTTGCAAACATTGCAATTTCATCCCAACCATCACACCTTGCAAGTATAGCTAAAAATGCAATCATTATAATATCACTCATTAAATATTTTACTTTACCTTGAACTCTTGTGTCATTTTGTTCCTTAAAAATAATCATAAAATTTTGCAGTTCATTTGTTTCGATTTGATTTAAATCAATTTTTGTATCTTTAAACATTGCTTTTATTTCCTCCAATTTTTTACACTTTTTAGCCATACCTCACCATCTTATCCTTTTCTTTATTATACACAAAAAAACGCATGTTTCAAAATTTCATGCGTTTATCCTGGGCATTTTGTTGATTTAAATGATATAATACCCTTAGAGAGGTACATATGAAAGAAATAATATCAATTAAAACTGATTATAATGTTCTATCAAGTATGATTAAATTATCAGATCTTTTTTCATATGCCGTAACAAACAATATTACCACATTAGGTATTGTTGATGATAATCTTTGCTATGTTGCCGAATTCTTAAAGCTATGTCAAAAATATAATATTAAGCCAGTTATTGGTTTAGAAGTAAAATACCAAAATCATAAAATATATTTATATGCTAAAAATGAACATGGTTATAAAGAATTACTTAAAATAAATACATATCTAATTGAAAATGAATTTAATAAAGAATTATTAACTAAAGATATCTTAACAATAATCCCATTTAAATCAAAAGAATTGTTAAAAGAAATACCTAATTCCTATATTGGTTATCAAAATGAAGAAGAAAAAACTGAAATCTCAAAAATAACCTCAAACATTGTTTATTTTAATTTAGCGTTATCTCTAACCAAAGAAAATACTAAATACCTAAATTATTTAAACATGATTAAAGAAAATAAAACATATGCGAGTTACAATGACATTGATTATAGTTCCTACTATTTAAAAGTAGAGGATATTCATGATTTTACTTCCCAAATTGATTTAAAAATAACATATAGTAAAAATTTAATTCCTCATTACGATGATACAATCGAAAACAGTTACAATTTTTTAGAAGCCCTTGCTATCAAAGGATTAACAAAAAGATTAAATGGTAATATACCAGATAATTACAAAAAAAGATTAATGTATGAATTAAAAGTTATTAAAAGTATGAATTATGTTGATTATTTTCTAATTGTCTATGACTATGTAAAGTACGCTATTAAAAATAATATTTATGTCGGTCCCGGAAGAGGATCAGCCGTAGGATCACTTGTTACTTATAGTCTTGGCATAACATCTATTGATCCATTAAAATATAATCTTCTATTTGAAAGATTTTTAAATCCTGAACGTATTACTATGCCTGATATAGATATTGACTTTGATGCTACAAAAAGAGAAGAAATAATTGCTTATGTTAAAGAAAGATATGGTAAAGAAAATGTTATGCCTGTAATGACTTATGGAACATTAACTACTAAATCAGCTTTGTTGTCTGTAAGCAAAATATTAGATGTTGATATTTCCATACTAAATAAATATATAGATTCTAAAAAAACATTAAAAGAAAATCTAACTCAAGATCTAATTAAAATTCTTAATAATAATAAAGATATTAAAGAAGTCTACTATGTTGCTATGAAAATAGAAGGAATTAAAAAACATATTAGTACTAATGCCGCTGGTGTTGTAATTTGTAAAGAACATTTAGATAATGTAATTCCTATAATCAAAAATGGCGATAATTATTTAGCTGGATTTACTAAAGATTACCTAGAAGATATCGGTCTTTTAAAGATGGACTTTCTTGCCATTAAAAATCTAACTACAATTTCTGATATTCTGCACGATATACCTGAAAAAATAAATTTAAATAATATCAATTTAAGTGATGAAGCAGTTTATAAAATGTTTAGTGAAGCAAATACAGATGGTATCTTTCAGTTTGAAAGTTTAGGTATGAAAAATTTACTACTTAAAATTAAACCAACTAATTTTAAAGATATAATTGTATCTCTTGCGTTAATTCGTCCCGGTGCCAACGCTGAAATAGATTCGTATGCTAAAAGAAAAAATAGGCTAGAAGAAGTAACCTATATTGATGATTCATTATCTGATATTTTAAAAGATACATATGGAATAATTGTATATCAAGAACAAATAATGCAAATCTTAAGATTAGTAGCGTCATATTCCTTTAGTGAAGCAGATTTAATAAGAAGAGCAATTTCTAAAAAGAATGAACAAATAATTTTATCCGAAAAATCTAATTTCATAGAGAGAGCTATTAAAAACGGATACAGCAAAGAAAAAAGTACTGAAATATTTGATTTAATAATAAAGTTTGCCGAATATGGATTTAATAAATCCCATTCCGTAGGATATGCTTTAATTGCTTATCAAATGATGTACCTAAAATGTCACTATATGCCATACTTTTATAAAACACTTTTAAACGATAACTTATCCTCAAGTAAAAAAACTAAAGAATATATTGATATATTAAAAAGCAATGATATTAAAGTTATTAAACCATCAATTAATTTAAGTACAGACAAGTATATATTTAATGATGGAGTAATAATGCCATTAACTTCTATTAAAGATATAACCAAAGATATAGCGTTAGAAATATCAAAAAATGCTCCATACAATGACTTCTATGATTTCATAAGTTCTATCTATCACTTGAAATTAAAACAAGGAATAATCGAAAATTTAATATATGCTGGGGCTTTAGATTGTTTTCATGAAACCAAACAAACCTTAATTAACAATATAAGTTCAGCCTTAATCTATTCTGAATTAATAAATGAATTAGATAAAACATTAATTAATAAACCCATTATAGAAACATTTCCTGAATATGATAAAACATTATTGATGCAAAAAGAGTATGAATTATATGGTTTTTATATTTCCAATCATCCATCTAGTAAATATATTTGTCCAAAATCAAAAGATCTCCCAAAATATTTTGATAAATTTATTGAAGTTACTGTTCTAATAGAAAATATTAAATCAATTAAAACCAAAAAAGGAGATAACATGGCCTTCTTAGATTTATCAGATGATACAGGAAAGATTTCATGTACAGTTTTTCCTAAAAAAACATCATACTTAAACAAATTAAAAATAGGGGATATGGTAAAAATTAAAGGCCAAGTTCAAAAAAGATTAGACAATTATCAAATAATTTTAGAAAATTTAACAAAAATTTCATAAAAGGTATTGATAAATAAAAAAATATTGCATATAATAATATTATCTAGAAGATATGAAGCATGTTCATAATTAATGATTTTGCATATTTTAATTAAAGTTTAAAATATGCATAAAAAATATTATTAATTATTTTTTACAAAGTAAGTTTGTGAAAGCTATGATAATTAATAAATATTAATTAATTCGGGGTGTGCTTTTTGGTAGTAAAGAAGTTGCAGAAGTAAGCAATCTTATCTACGCTAGATATAACTATAGTTAAGAAGAAAGAAAACTTCAAAAGATAAGTAATCACCATGAATACTGATAATATTCTTGTAAATTTAATAATAGTTTTTAAAAGAAAGCAATTATTAAAGTTTGTGATTATTCTTAAAACTAGGACTAATTATTTTATCAGAATAATTAGTTTTTTTTATGTTTATTTAGCACTTTCTATGTCAATAACTTTTGAAAA
>DJSP01000101.1 GCA_002438065.1 Caryophanales bacterium UBA6331
AAAGAAATAAATGGAAATATAATTGTTAATTATGAACCACCAAAATCAACCACATTTGCTGAAGATTCCTGGGAAATAATTGCAGCAGTGGTACAAGCAGGACAGTTAAATGCTTATACGGTAGGCTCAGAAAAAGAAGTAGAAATAGGCGGAACAAGTTATACCGTAAGAGTAGCCAATAACACAACACCTGATGAATGTAATGGGGAAGATTTTTCAGAGACAGCCTGTGGATTTGTAGTTGAGTTTGTTGATATAGTAGAACAAAGAGCAATGAATAGTACAAATACAAATATAGGTGGATGGAAAGCATCAGAAATGAGAACATATGCCAATGGGGATTTCTTTAATAAATTACCAGAAGATTTAAGAAATGTAATAATAGATACCACAGTAATATCAGGCCATGGAAGTACAACAGGTGAAACAAACTTTACATCAACTGATAAAATATATTTATTAAGTGCCCATGAAGTATGGGAAGATGGCACAAGTAATCAGGTATCTGGTAGAGATACTGCCAATAATAACACAAGACAATTAGATTATTATAAAAGTAAAGGAGTAACCACAGATAGCTTCTCAGGTGCTATAAAGAAACACGATAGTTCAAATTCCATTTGGTGGCTTCGCTCGGTTAATCTTTATAGTGGCAATAATTTTCTATATGTCTATAAAACTGGCAAATGGTCTAACTATAGTGCTAATAATGCCACTGGTTTTGCTCCAGCGTTCCGTATCGGATGAAAATGTAAATAATATGTAAAGAAGAATATATAAAGTAAAACAAGAATAGTAATATCGGTTCTTCAGGGCCACCTCTGAAAGCGACAGTGAGTAAAAAAGGTGGGTCAAAAGATAAAAATAAAATCCCATCTGGTTGACGGAAGAAAATCAGATGGGTGCATAAATAAAATTATAAATAATATAAATATAAAAAAATTAATTATTGGTTTCAAAGTTTATTAAAAATGATTTTTATTAAACTTTTGAAATAGGAAAACCGATGTAAATTATGAGCAAGCCTTAGTTTATTGGTTATTTTGGTTTTATTCCAATTGGTGGCTTCGTGCGGCTAATTCTAGCAATAACAATAATTTCTTAAATGTCAATAACAACGGCAACTGGAACAATAACAATGCTAACAATACCAATGGCGTTTCTCCAGATTTCCTCTTTAAGTGGAACAAGTGATGGGAAGAAGTTTTAATTAACTCTTTAGTGCTACTTTTGAAATAGGAAAGGATTGGTTTATCCTTGAAGTATAAATTACTTCTAAATTTATCTGATGGTTATAGCATCCGGACGCTTCTTGCATGGTTTATGTTTAAATATTTAATAAATTGCATGGATGTTTATATGACTGCTTATTTTTCATCTATTGTAAATATTTAGCTGATGTAGTACATCAGATTTTTTTTGAAAGGAATTAAATGAATAGTTTAGAAAGAAAAGAATTAAGATATCAAAGAAGAAAAAATAAAAGGGAAGATAAATTAATTATCAATAGTAATAATTATGCAGATGTTAATAAATGTTTTACTTTTTATAAAGTATATGGTTATGCTAAGAAATGTACTAGAAATGTGGGTTATAAAAAATCTACTATTAATTTTAAATTACATATGTTTTCAATTGTTGGTAGTACTTGTACTAATATAAAAAATAATAATTATATGGTTAATAAAACATATAAATTTAAAATTAATGAAAGAGGTAAAATAAGAGATATAGATGCGCCATACATCAAAGATAGATTAGTACATAAGGTTATTTCAAATGAGATATTAATTCCTTTGTATGATAGTAAATTAATATATGATAATGGTGCAAGTACAATAAATAAAGGATTTAGCTTTGCTATTAAAAGAGTTAAAACTATATTAAGAAAATGGTTTAATAAATATGGGTTAAATGGATATGTTGTATTAATAGATTATAGTAAATTTTTTGAAAGTTGTAATCATGATGTAATTCATAAAAATCATAATAAATATATAAGAAATTCAAATACAATAAAAATTATAGAAGATTATTTGTTTATTGGTAAAGGATTAGGACTTGGTATTGAAATAGTGCAAAGAGAAGCATTAATGTATCCTAATAAACTAGATAAATTTGTGATTAATAAAGGAATTCCTATAATTCGTTATATGGATGACAGTTTGTTTTTATGTCATTCCTATGAGGAAGCAATTTCTATATTAAAAGAATATAGTGATATTTCTGATAAATTAAATATTAAAATTAATTTAAATAAAACTAAAATTGTTCCTATAAGTAATTCATTTAAATTTTGTAAATGGAATTATCATATAACTTATGAGGGTAAAGTATATTTATGGACATATAATAAAACTATGTATAGACAAAGAAGAAAGTTAAGAAAAATGATTAAAAAGAATATTGATGTTAATGATATAAATTGTTCTATTACAAGTTTTAAGGCTTATTTAAGTTTAGGCAATTGTTATAATAATATAAGATATTTAGATAAATTTAGATTAAGGTAGGCAAATTTTTTCCTTTACAATGTAAGTAAATAAGTGTTAAAATATAGTTGTTACAGATTTAAGTGGGCTTTATATCCCACTTTTATTAATATTTAGGAGGCATATGAAAGAAAAATTAGATATTATTAAAAAAGAAATTACAGAGCCGATGAATAAGATGGATATTATTGTTGATTCGGTTGATTTTGTTAATGAAAATAATTACTACTTTTTAAAAATAGTGTTAGATAAGGTTAATGGAATTGATTTAGATACAATAGTTGAAGCAACAAATATTATTAATCCAATAATTGATAAGTTGGATTTAATTGAAGAAGAATATGTACTTGATATATCAAGTAAAGAAAGAGGATAGTTATGAACGGAAAAGAATTTATTAAAGCCTTAAAAACAATGGCTAAAGAATCAGTTATTGATGAAGATTATATTTTTGCTAGTATGGAACAAGCATTAATTACAGCTTATAAAAAGAATTTTCATTCTAAAAGTAATGTTAAAGTAGAGATTAATAAAGAAACTGGTGATATTAAAGTTTATACTTATTATATAGTAGTAGATGATTATATTGATGGGCCAGAAATTGTTGATGAAGAAGGAAATATTACTTATGGAGAACCGGAAATTCCTGAAGATGCTCAAATGCTTCTAGAAGATGCTAAAAAAATTGATCCAGATGCAAAAGTTGGAGAAACAATTAAACAAGAAGTTACTCCTAAAGATTTTGGAAGAGTTGCAGTTTCCACTGCTAAACAAGTATTAACTCAAAAGATTAGAGAAGCAGAACGTACTTCAATCGTTAATGAATACATTGGAAAACAAGATGAAATAATGGTTGGTATGCTTGCTATGGAAGATAATAAAAACTATTATGTTGATTTAGGACGTGCAAGAGGAATATTACCTAAGAGTGAAATGATTCCTGGCGAAACTGTTAAAATGGGATCTTCAATTAGAGTTTATCTAACAAAAGTAGAAGAAAGTACTAAAGGACCACTTATCCTTTGTTCAAGAAAAAATACTAATTTTGTTAAGAGATTATTTGAAGTTGAAATACCTGAACTTGCTGATGGAACTTTAGTTTTATATAACGTGGCTAGAGAAGCAGGTGTTAGAAGTAAAGTGGCTGTTTATAGTACAGTTAATAATATTGATGCTATTGGAACATGTATAGGTGAAAAAGGATCACGTATTGCGAATATCTTAAAAGAATTAAATGGTGAAAAAGTAGATTTAATTAGATATGATGAAGATGATGCTATATTTATTGCTAATGCTCTTAGTCCTGCTAAAGATGTTATCGTAAACATTATTGATAATACTAAAAATAGAGAAGCACTTGCAATTGTTAATAATGAAAACTTATCTCTTGCTATTGGTAAGAAAGGTATAAATATTAAACTTGCTAGTAGATTAACAAAATATCGTATAAATGTTAAAACATTAGACCAAGTTAATGCTGAGGGAAATGAAAACTAAGAAAGTACCAATGCGTATGTGCGTTCTTACTCATGAAAAATTACCTAAAAAAGAGTTACTAAGAATTGTTATAAGTGATAATAAAATAGTAGGAGATTTAACAGGTAAATTAAATGGTAAAGGATGCTATTTAAAAAAAGATAAAGAAATTATTGAAGAAGCAAGAAAGAAAAAAGTTTTAAACCATATTTTTAATATGGATGTAAGTGATGATGTATACGAGAATTTAAAAGAATTAGTATAAGAAAGGAATGATACTTATATGACTATAAAAGAATATGCTAGTGAAATGGGATTTACAGTCCAAGAAGTACTTAACAAATGCCGTGATTTAGGCTATAAAGCAACAGATGGAAATTTTATTTTAGATGATGATGCAATTATTATGCTTGATAACTCAATGAATTTAATTAGTACTGATAGTGATGCTTCATTTGAAGAAATCGATGCTTTAGATGATGCTGTTGATGAATTACTTGGAGATAATCACGAGTATGGTGAAAAAAATCAAAAATTAAAGAAAAAGAATAATAAAGTAAATAAAGATAATTTAGAATATCTAAATAAAAAGAAAGATATGTATAAAAATAAATCTAAATTAGCAAGTAATAAAAAAGATGAAAATATTATTCTTTATAAAGAAGGAGATACTGTTGGTGATATTGCTACTAAATTAGGTAAGAGTAATAATGAAATTATTATGAAATTAATTAGTTTAGGAACAATGCTTAATTTAAATCAAAGTATTGATTTTGAAACAGCTGAAATTTTAGCTCTTGATTATGGAATGACTTTAAAAAGAGAAGAAACAAGAGATATTACTAATTTTGAAGAATATGAAATTATTGATAATCCGGATGATTTAATTAATAGACCTCCTGTAATAACTGTTATGGGACATGTTGATCATGGAAAAACAACTCTTTTAGACTACATTAGATCGAGTAATGTTGCTGAAGGAGAAGCAGGTGGTATAACTCAGACTATTGGTGCTTATCAAATTGATTATAATGGAAGTAAAATAACATTTATTGATACTCCGGGACATGCTGCATTTACCGAAATGAGAGCAAGAGGAGCAAGCATAACTGATATCGTAATTATTGTTGTTGCTGCTGATGATGGGGTTATGCCTCAAACTAAAGAAGCAGTAGATCATGCATTATCTGCAAATGTACCTATTGTAGTTGCTGTTAATAAAATGGATAAACCTGATGCTAATCCAGATAGAATTATGGAAGAAATGGCTGCTTTAAATATTACTCCTGAAGCGTGGGGTGGTACTGTTCCTTTTGTAAATATTTCTGCTAAAACTGGTATGGGTGTTGATAAATTACTGGAAACAGTTATTGCAATAGCTGAGGTAAGTGAACTTAAAGCAAATCCAAATAGATATGCAATTGGTACTGTTATTGAATCAAGAATTGATAAAAATATGGGTGGAGTTGCCAGTCTTTTAATTCAAAATGGTACTTTAAGATTAGGAGATCCAATTGTAGTAGGTACTACTCATGGACGTATAAGAACACTTCGTAACGACAAGGGTGAAAATATTTTAACTGCTGGGCCAAGTACTCCTGTTGAAATAACTGGTCTTGCAAGCAATCCATCAGCTGGAGATAAATTCATGGCCTTTGAATCTGAAAAACAAGCAAGAGAAATTGCTGAAGCAAGAGAAATTGCCTTTAAAAATAAAAATAATAAAAAAGAAGTAATTAGTTTTGATGATTTATTTAATAAGATTAAATCAGGAGTTAAAGAAATAAATGTTGTATTAAAGTGTGATGTTAGAGGTTCTGAAGAGGCTGTTAAAAATTCTTTAGAAAAAATTGATGTTGAAGGCGTTAAAATTAAAGTAATTAGAAGTGGAATAGGAACAATTACTGAAAGTGATATAGTTCTTGCTAATGCTTCTAATGCGATTGTTATTGGTTTTAATGTAGTTCCATCTGCTATTACTAAAGAAGTTGCTAAGAGATATGATGTTGAAATTAGATTATATCAAATTATCTATAAATTAGTTGAAGAAATGGAATCAGCTATGAAAGGTATGTTAGAGCCTGAATATGAGGAAAAAACTATCGGAAATGCGGAAGTTAAAAAATTATTTAAATTTAGTAAAGTTGGTACAATTGCTGGATGTATTGTAACTAATGGTGTTATTAAAAATAAATCTAAAGTAAGAGTTATTCGTGATGGCGTAATTATTTATGATGGTGTTATTTCATCAGTTCAAAGAGAAAAAGATACTGTTAAAGAAGTTAAAAGTGGTTATGAATGTGGTATTACAATCGAAAACTTTAATGATTTAAAAGAAGGAGATTGTTTTGAAACATATGAAATGATTGAGGTAAAAAGAAAATGAGTAAAATTAAATTAGAAAGAATTGCATCTTCAATTTTAAGGGAATTATCAAGTATAATTTATGAAGAAGTTCATAATGAGATAATCAAAAGTGTAACTATAACTGAAGTTAGAGTTACTAATGATTTATCAATGTGTAAAGTGTTTTATACTTTTTATGGAGATTATGAAAAGCAGGAAGTTCAAGCAGAACTAACTAATGCGTCTTCATTTTTAAGAACTGAACTTGCTAAAAGAATTGATATAAGAAATACTCCTGAAATTAGATTTGTTTATGATGAATCTACTGAGTATGGAGAACATATTGATGAAATAATTGAGGAGATTCATGCTGAAGCAAATGAATAATGGTTTGCTAGTTGTAAACAAGCCAAAAGGTATGACATCAAGAGATGTTGTAAATAAGGTTTGTCGTAAATTTAATACTAAAAGTGTTGGACATATTGGTACTCTCGATCCCTTAGCGGAGGGAGTACTTATTTGTTTAATAGGAAAATATACTAAGCTTGCTAATGTTTTAGTGGAGCATAATAAGGAATATATCACATCTTTTAAATTAGGTATTTTAACTGATACTTTAGATATAACGGGTAATGTTTTAAAAGAAGAGAAAAAAGAGTTTAGTAAGGATGAAATAATTAATGCTTTAAATCATTTTAAAGGAAAATATAATCAAGAAGTTCCTATTTATAGTGCTGTTAAGGTTAATGGTAAAAAATTATATGAATATGCTAGAAATAATATTGATGTAAAGTTACCTAGTAAAATAGTAAATATTTATGAGATTCAACTTATAGATAATAAGGATGATATTATTACTATTAAATGTAAGGTATCAAAAGGAACTTATATTAGGTCTTTAATTAGAGATATCGGTTCATATTTAGGAACGTATGCTACAATGACTAGTTTAGTTAGAACAACACTTGGTAATTTTAATATCGATGAAGCATATACTCTAGATGATATTGAAAATAATAATTATAAATTATTAAAATTAACTGATTTTTTAGATGTTACTATTAAGAAAATTAATAATAAAGAGGATTATAAACATATTAAAAATGGTAATGTGATGAACATAAAATCGAATAAGTATATCTTATTTACTTATGAAGATGAAAATATCGCATTATATGAACCATTTGATAATAAAATAAAACCATTAATAATGTTTTAAAAGATTCATGGGTTAACCATGAGTTTTTTTTTAATTTATTAGATTAATTAAATGTTTGTGGTTCCGATTTGGAACCGCAAACAAGAAATCTAGAATCAATCCACATGTATTTACTGAAGAGAGAGTAGCCATGCTATCATCCGTATTAAGAACTGATATATCCACTAAAATTGGTGTAAGAATAATTCGCACATTTGTTTATATGAGAGAATACATATCAAATGATTTAATAAGAAACAATAATATTTTAGTTAATCATGAAAATAGAATTTTAAAACTAGAAGAATCTTTTAGTGAGTTATCAAGCAAACAAAATTCTATAATTTTTGAAGATAAAATTTATGATGCTTATTTAATTTTACTTGATATATTTAATAATGCGAAAAAAGAAATAATAATTATTGATAATTTTGCAAATATAGAATTATTAGACCACTTTAGAACATATTGATAAAATATAATTATTATATCTAAGAATATAGATAATGTTTTAATAAGTAAATATTGTAAACAATATACAAATATAAAATTTATTAATAATGATTCTTTTCACGATAGATATATAATTTTAGATAAAAAAGAAGTATATGTAAGTGGAATGTCTTTAAAAGACATAGGTAAAAAATATAGCTATATATATAAAATGACTGAACCAATATTTATTAATGAATTAATTAAAAGAATTAATAAAATAATAGATAAATAAATAGAATAACTTTACCATTTATAGTAATATAATACATAAGATTTAGAAGGTGAATATTTTAATGCAAATAAATAAAGAAGAAAGAGTTCTAAATTATTATGTTTTATGTAATAAATTAAAAGATGTTATTAGAACTGGGTGGAAAAATTGGAATGTTAAAAGGGAAAGATTAGAAAGTGTTGCTGAACATGTTTATGGTGTTCAAATGTTAGCAATTGCTATGAAAAGTGAATATAGTTATGATGTTGATATAACGAAGGTTATTTTAATGTTAGCAGTTCATGAACTAGGTGAAACAGTTATTGGTGATTTAACTCAATTTGATATATCTAAAGCAGAAAAAGAAAGAATAGAACATGAAGCTATTTCTAAAATATTAGATGGAATACTGGATGGAAAAGAAATTGAAAATTTATTTCTAGAATTTGATTTACATTCGACAAAAGAGGCTATGTTTGCTTATATGTGTGATAAATTAGAATGTGATTTACAATGTAAATTGTATGATGAAGAAAAATGTGTAGATCTTAATAAGCAAGATGGAAATAACATATTAAATAATAAAATAGTTCATGATTTACTTGCTTCTGGTGCATCTTGGTCAGAAATGTGGTTAAAGTTCGGGCAACAAATCTATCCATATGATGATAATTTTAGAAGTGTTTCTAATTATGCAATAACTCATAAATTAAAAAAATAAAAAACAAAAACAAAAAAATATATTGTAGATAATTAAAATATTTTCTATAATATATTTAGATTTGCTGATTTAGTATAGTGGCAATACAGAAGCATGGTAAGCTTCAGCGAACAGTTCAATTCTGTTAATCAGCACCATTAATTAATAATATTAAGTAAGTTAAATGCACAAAATATTTTGGTTTTCAACTTACTTTTTTTGAATTACTACTTGAAAAAATGTCAAAACGTGATAGAATATTGGAGAAATTTATATTTTTTGCAAAGAAAATAAAAGAAATAGAGGGGATATGGGGAATAATATATGTAGGGTGATTTTATGGCTAGAATACCAAATGATGTAATTACTGAAATCAGAAAAAAAGCGGATATAGTTGAAATTATTGGTTCTTATATAAATCTGGCACCACAGGGAAAAAATTATTTTGGAATTTGTCCTTTTCATAATGACCATTCCCCAAGTTTAAGCGTATCAAGAGAAAAACAAATTTACAAATGTTTTACCTGTTTGGCTAGTGGTAATGTGTTCACATTCGTTCAAAATTATGAAAATATCTCATTTGTAGAGGCTGTAAAAAAAGTTGCCGATAAAATCGGATATCAACTAGATATTAAAGATAAAATAGTAAATAAAAATAGTAAATACTATGAACTTATGGATTTATCCAATAAAATATTTGTTAATAATTTAAATAGTAGTCTAGGAGTAAAAGCTAAAAATTATTTAATAAATGATCGTCATTTAAATGAAGAAACCATTAAAGAATTTAGTATTGGTTTAGCGCTTTCAGATAACAATTTAAATAAAATATTAACCACTAAAGGATATAGTGATAAAGAAATAATCGAAATGTCCTTAGCAAATAATACTGATAATGGTTTGTTAGATTTATTTAGAAATCGAATTACTTTTCCAATATGTAATCATGAAGGTAAAGTAATTGCTTATTCAGCACGTATTTATCAAAATGAAGACACAAGTAAATATATTAACAGTAGAGAAAGCGTTATTTTTAGAAAAGGCTATACATTTTATAATTATGATAAATGTAGATTAGAAGCTTTAAAAACTAAATCAGTAATCTTAGTTGAAGGACAAATGGATGCCATAAGAGTATATTCATCAGGAATTAAAAATGTTATTGCATCAATGGGAACGGCCATAACCACTAATCATATTAGTTTATTAAAAAGACTAAATGCCAAGGTAATACTTATGATGGATAATGATAATGCCGGAGAAAAAAGTACTATTTTAAATGGCGAAGAATTAGTTAAAAATAATATTGAAGTAAGTGTTGTTAGATTAACAGGGGAAAAAGATCCCGATAGTTATATTTTAAAATATGGAGTTCAAGCCTTTAATGATGCTTTAAAAGGAGAAATATCATTCTTTGATTTTAAATTAAGATATTTAAAAAAAGATAAAAATTTAAATAAAGCTGATGAACTAGCTGAATATATTAATAAAATAATAGATGAACTTAATAAATCAAATGATGATATTCTAAAAACAATAACAATTAATAAACTATCAGAAGAATATCATATTGATAGAAAAATATTAGAAAGAAAATTAATTAAAACAATACCAGTTATCAAACAAACTGAATTTAAAAGAGTAAAGCCAAAATTAAATCAGTATCATCAAGCCGCTGAAGCAATTCTTTATTTAATGATGAGTGATCCTAGGTTTATTAGAAAATATAAGATAGAGCTTAATTACTTTCCCGAAGAAAAATATAAACTTATCGCTAATGACATTTTAGCCTATAAAGAAATAAATGGTGAATTTGATATTGCTGATTTTATGACATATATTAAAGATTTAGACTATAAAGAAGATATTTATCGCATTTTAAATGATTATCAAGATAAAATATTGCCTGAAGAATTTGATAACTTTATTAATATTATTAATAAATGGATAAAAGAAAATAAAATAGAAAAATTAAAAGAACAATTAAAAATCGAAACTGATATAAAAAAACAAGAAGAACTAAATGATTTAATAATTAAAATAAAAAAAGGAAGTGAAGATTAATGGCAAAAGCTGTTAAAGAAATTAAAACATTTGAAGAAAGAAAATTAGAGTTAATTGAAAAGGGAAAAAAAGAAGGATTTATTACTTTTGAAGAACTTGCTAGTAGTTTAAAAGGATTAGATATTGATAGTGACGCTTTAGATGAACTTTATAATGCTTTCTTAGAAAATGGTATTACGGTTGTATCTAGTGAAGAAGAATCATCTTCTAGTGAAGCTGGTCCTGGTCTTGGTAAAATTAAGGAAGAAGAAGTCGAAATTTTAACTGATGAAGATTTAACTAAAGATATAAATATTAATGATCCTGTTAGAATGTATTTAAAAGAAATAGGTAAAATTAGTTTGTTATCTCCTGAAGAAGAAATGGATTTATCTATAAGAGTTGCTAATGGAGATCAAGAGGCTGCTCGTTTACTCGCTGAATCAAATTTACGTTTAGTTGTATCAATTGCTAAAAGATATGTTGGACGTGGATTATTATTTTTAGACTTAATTCAAGAAGGAAATATTGGTTTAATGAAAGCCGTAGAAAAATTTGACTACGATAAAGGATATAAATTTTCAACATATGCAACATGGTGGATTAGACAAGCAATAACAAGAGCGTTAGCAGATCAAGCAAGAACAATCAGAGTTCCGGTACATATGGTAGAAACTATTAATAAAATGGCACGTATTCAAAGACAATTAACCCTAGAACTTAATAGAGAACCAAGTGAAGAAGAAATAGCTAAAAAAATGGGTGTTGGTGTTGAAAAGGTAAGAGAAGTAATTAAAATTAGTCAAGACCCAGTTAGTTTAGAAACTCCAATAGGTGAAGAAGAGGATTCACATTTAGGTGATTTTGTTCCTGATGAAAGAAATATGTCACCAGAAGACTTTACAACAAATGAAATTCTTAAAGAAGAAATTAAATCAGTATTAGAAACATTACAACCAAGAGAACAACAAGTATTAGAACTTCGCTTCGGTTTAATAGATGGAACAAGTTATACTCTAGAAGAAGTAGGTAAGAAGTTTAACGTAACTAGAGAAAGAATTAGACAAATTGAAGCAAAGGCCTTAAGAAAATTAAGACATCCATCTCGTGCTAAAAAATTAAAAGATTTCTTGGTGGATTAATGAAATTGTCTAAAAGACTAAAATCACTTGCAGCTTTAGTAAGTTCTGATGATATAATTGCTGATATAGGTTGTGATCATGCTTATTTAGATATTTATTTAGTTCAAAATAATATAGTACCTAAAACACTCGCCTGTGATATAAATGAAAAAGCCTTAAATAACGGTATAAATAATATCAAAAAATATGGTTTAGAAGATAAAATAACTACTAGACTTAGTGATGGTATTGAATTTCTAAATGAAAACACTAATACCCTAATCATCAGTGGCATGGGAACATCTACCATTATTAAAATTCTTAGTAATAAAAATATAAATCAAATTAATAAATTAATAATAGAATCAAATAATAATCACTTTCTTTTAAGAACTTATTTAGTTAATCATGGATTTTATATAAGTCATGAAAGCACTATATATGATAATGGTAAATACTATATTAATATCGTATTTTTAAGAGGTAATAAAAAATATTCACCTAAAGAACTAAAATATGGTCCCTTATTAATAAAAGGCAATAGAGATTACTATGAATATCTATATAATAAAAATAAACAAATATATGAAAATATTCCTAAATATAAAGTAATAGAAAGAATTAAATTATTAAAAGATATAAAATATTTTAAAAGATTAAAAAAGTAGATGAAATATAATGTTTTTTCTCTTTTTTTATGATATATTTTAAAAGTAGGTGTTAGTGTGAAAAAGAAATTATCTTTATATACTATTGGTATTTTAGTTCTAGGAATATGTTCGTATCTTATTATATTTAATTATAAAAATTATCGTAAAATAAAATTAGTAAACGTTAAAGTAGATAATTATGATGATGTAAATAAAACAGTTAGTGTGTTTTTAGAAAGAAAAATTAATACATTTAATAATGAATTTTATTGTCATGCTGATGGAAATAAGAATAACTATAACGTTAAAGGTGAAAATAACAAATGTGAACTTGTACTAGATTTAAATGACACTTATACATTATATTTAACCAATGACAAAGAAGACAAAAGTAACATTATTAATTTAAACGATGTATTTAATGGTGTATTATCATTTAAATTTTTAAATGAGACAATTTACATGATACCTGAAGAGGAAAAAGAAATAACTTATTTTGAAGTTCTTTTAGATAAAAAAGTAGATTATAACTTTAAAAGTAGTAATACTGATATTATCGAAATAAATGATAATAAAATCATTGCTAAGAATGTTGGTAATGCCTATATATATTCTGATAAATTAAGTAATAAATTAAATGTTGAAGTTACAAATTTAATAACTAAACCATACGCAACCAAAGATAAAAAGACATTACTTCCATGTAATGCGTATAACGAAGAAGATGCAAATACATTAGATAAAATTCTTGAATATAAAATAAATGAAGCAGGTTATCAAACTCGTGGTGGAGCAGTAGCTGCCGCTAGATTCTTAACTTTAGAGTTTAATTATCGTATTCCATATTTTTATGAAAATGGAAGAATTCCTCTAAGTGAAAAAAATAAATCAAATATTAATACCCATATTGCAGATGGAGAAGGAAGATATTACAAAAAAGGATTATATCTTTCTGATAGTAAGAAAGAAAGTATTTTTGCTTCATGGAAAGGTCCTTCAATTTGGGGTTGTGGACTAACAAACTTAGAAAATGAACCTCGATGGGGATATATTGTTGGTAAAAAGATGCCTAATGGTTTAGATTGTTCTGGATTTGTTACTTGGAGTTTGAAAAATGCTGGATTTGATCCCGGCGATGTTGGAGCTGGTGAAAGTCCCAATAATGATTATCAATGCACTGATTTAGGTGAATTTAGATACCTAGCTAACGAAATTGATAATGTTAAAGTAGGAGATCTACTTAACTGGTGGGGACATATTGCTATGTTAATTGGAATTGACGAGGAAACCTACTATGTTGCTGAAAGCTTATCATATATTGGTGGGATAAGAGCTATGATTTATACTAAAAAAGAATTATTAAATACTTTTGAATATGTTGTATTAATGGATAAATTTTATAAAAAAGATGGTAATTATCAAAATTTTTGGTAAAATATAAATAGGATAAAAAATAGGAAGTGAGATTCATGGAAAATAATAATTATAAAAAAAAATTGATATTTTTATCTATTGGCTTAATCTTAACAATAACACTATTAGGAATTGGAATAGCCTATGCCTATTTTGCTGTTTCCTATATTAAATTAGAATCTTCTAGTACAATTAACGTAGAATCAGGATCTATTACAGTAACCTATACATCTGGAACAAACAATATAAATGCATCAAATGTTGAACCTGGTTGGAAGGCGAGCAAATACTTTACAATTGCATTTACTAATAAAACGACTGAAACATTTAATTACTCAATTAACTTATATGTAGATAATAATAATTTTGATTTAACAAATGATGCTGGAAATAGTTATTTAACTTACTCTTTAGCAAAATGTACTTCTTCAGGAAGTGGCTGTACAACAAGTTTAGATAGTGGAATAGTTAATCGTAAGTTTTATGAAATTGCAATGTATAGTGAATCTGTTTCCTCAGCAACTGTTGGAACTAAATACTACTCATTAACAATTAGTTATCCAAACGATGAAAATAATATTCAATCACAATATGGTACAGATGGTAATTTACTTACGTTTGCTGGACATATCACTATAACATCTGATGATCGATTATCACAATAAAAGTGTAAATAGACGTATCTAATTACGCTTTTTTTTAATAATTTTTAATAGAATATGATATTATTAATGTAAGAGGTGTGAGATGAAAAAAGAAAAAATAACTCCAAAAAATAATAATAGTAATAATAAACACTCAAAAAATAAATTATTTTATAAAATATTATCATTTATCCTAGTGCTTACTACTGTTTTTTTATATAGTACTCTAATATATTTAAATATGTTACCAATAACTTATTTAATAAGTATTTTTGTGGGTTTAATTGGTTTAGGTGGATTTTTAATCTATAAATTAAATCATAGATCTTTAGTAATAACAAAATTATTTACATCATTCTTAAGCATTCTAATGATTATAGTTGAAGTATTTATTTCTGTATATTTAATATTTTCTTTAGATTTTATAAATAATATATTTGATAATAACAAATATTCAGAAATATATGGCGTCTATATAGTAAAAGATAAATATAAAAAAATTGATGCTTTAAATAATAAAACAATTGGTATTTATAATAAAGATGAATATATTGATAATGCTTTAGATAGTTTAAGCAATAAAATTGAGTATAAAACAAGTAAATATGATTATATAGATGACGCTATTGCTGATATTTATGATGATAAAGTAGATGCTTTAGTTATAAATGAATCATTAGTAGATATATATAAAGAAGAAAAAGACTTTAATCTATATAGACTATCAGAAATTAAACTAAATATTAAAAAAGATAGTGCCTATAAAGAAGTAAATGTAAAAAAAGAAGCCTTTACTGTCTATTTAAGTGGGATTGATACAAGTGGTAAAGTTGCATCTTCGGCTAGAAGTGATGTTAATATTTTAGCAGTAGTCAATCCGAAAACAGGTAAAGTTTTAATCGTTAGTACTCCAAGAGATTACTATGTCACATTAGCAAGTAAAAATGTGAAAGATAAACTAACTCATGCGGGAATATATGGTATAGATGAAAGTGCTTTAACGTTAGGAAAACTTTATGATGTAGATGTAAACTATTATGCTAGAATTAATTTTACCTCATTTGTAAGTTTAATTGATACTTTAGGTGGAATAAACGTTAATGTTGAAAAGCCAGATTATCGTTATAACTTGAATATTGATTGTGGTTTTGGATATGTTTGTGAGCAAGATTCTAATCGTGAATTTGGTGATAAATTAGTTAAATTTAGATATGGCAATCAAGTTTTAAGTGGAGAACAAGCCTTAGCCTATGCTAGAAATCGTCATCAATATGTCGGAGGAGATAAAGCAAGACAAGTTCATCAAGAACAAGTTTTAGAGGGTATTACTGAAAAACTAATGTCAAAAAGTATATTGACCAAATATAATCAAATCTTAAAATCATTATCAAGTGGTATTAAAACTAATATGGATAAAGATTCTATATCTAAATTAGTAACTAAACAATTAAAAGACAATACTTCTTGGAGTATTGAATCAGTAGTAGCAACTGGAACCGATTCATATAATTATGCATATTCAACCGGTAAATCAAAGGTTTATGTTATGGAACTGGATGAAGAGTCAGTAAGGAGTATTAAAACTAAAATAAAAGATGTTATTTCAAATAAATAACATCTTTTTAAATTACTTTATCAATTAGTCCATATTTAATAGCTTCTTTGGGATTTAAATAATAATCTTTTTCCGTATCTTTATTAATTTTTTTAACTGACTTACCCGTTATATCTGCAAGCATCATATTCATTTTCTTTTTCATTTTTAATATTCTCTCAGCCTGTACTTGAACATCTGATGCTTTACCTTCGACGCCTCCTAATACTTGATGAATCATTATTTCTGAATTTGGCAGAGAACACCTTTTATTCTTAGTTCCCGCTGCTAAAATAATTGCAGCCATTGATGCACATAAACCAACAGCTAGAGTAGATACATCACTTTTAATTAAATTCATAGTATCAATAATAGATAATCCACTTGTAACAGAACCTCCTGGTGAATTAATATAAAGCTGAATATCTTCATGATTTAAAGAATCTAAATATAATAGTTCACTAACTATTAAACTAGATACGTCATCATTAATTTCTCCGTTTAAAAAAATAATTCGATTATTAAGTAATTTGGAATATATATCATAAATTCTTTCTCCATTATAATTCTTTTCAATAATATTTGGTATTAACATAAATTTTTCTCCTAATAATATCTTAATAACTTTTAATAATTATATACCTAAAAATAATATCTTATTTTGCCTAATTATTTTAAAATTTAATTTATAGTATAATAAATAAACGAATTTCTATAATCGAGGTATATTATAAATAAATATTATCATCTTACAAGTTATAATAATTTATAAAGTATTAATAAAAATTGATTAGTTCCTCAAAATGGGATAAGATGTCAAAGTATCGGTGATAAAATGTGCGCTGTTTTTTTAATGGAAGTGATAACACTGTTTTGTTATATTTAGATATTTTAAATTTTTATCAAACTCATACTGGTATAAATGGTAATAGATTAATAGAAGTTTGTAATAAAAAAATAAAGACTTATCGAAAATGGATAGAAATAAATAAAAATAATAAATTTACAAGAAATAAATAAAATGATTGATATTATTGAAAAAAATAATAATATGATGAAGTATACTAGTTTTAATAATTACATTGAGTGGAGTATATTTAACATTTAGTAATATTCCTAATATTATAGATAAAGTTCTATCCAATTGTTATACTTATGAAACTATTTCTCCGGAAAAAGTAAAAGTGGTAATATTAAAAAATAAATTTACTGGAAAATATTAGATAATAGATAAGCAATATTGAATTATTTTTTATGCATGATTAATATAAATCATTTAAAAAAAATTGTATTTAATTTCTCTGAACTAGAAAACTTAAAAAAATAATTATAGAATGATAAACCGAGATTAAACATTTAAATTCATATAATTATTTTTATAAAGAGTTAAGATTATTTGACTATTTAAATTATACTAGTGGAAAAACAAAAAATTACAAATTAATAATGAAAGTGTATAAATTAATTATACTTTCTTTTATTTTTTAATATAATTTGGTATACTAATTAAAGAATAGGAGAAGGTAAAGTGTTACTAGATAGATATGAATCAAAACTAATTCAATCGGGACTTAAAATGGTAATGTATGTTGCAGTTAGAAAATTATTTAAATGTGATGTTTATTTTATGCATTCATTAGATAAAGGTTTATATTGTAAAATACAGAGTAAAAATAATTTAAATGCAGATGATATTGATAAACTAAAACAAATGATGGATGATTTAATTAAACGAGATTTAAAGATTACTAAGAAAGTTATTACAGTTAAAGATGCTTATAATTTTTATATAAAAATAAATGAAATGGAAAAAGCAAATAATATACTCTATTCAAATGAAAAAACTGTTACTATTTATGAATTATGTGGTTATTATAATTATTTTTTAAGTGATATGCCAACATCTACTGGTAAATTAAATTGTTATACATTAACTTATTTAAAGGATAATAGTGTGGTTTTAACCACCCCATATTTAAGTGATTATTCTCTACCTAAATTTAATAATCAAGATATGATATTAAGAAGTTTTAGTGATTATAAAGCATGGTGTAATCTAGTTCATGTTAATTATATAGCTGATTTAAATATGTTAGTTTCGGAAAGTAAAATAAAAGAATTTATAAAGAAAAATGATATTATGATGGATAATCAAATATATGAACTCGCTAATTTAATTAGAAAGGAAAATAAAAAGTTAATTCTTTTAGGAGGACCATCTTCTTCGGGAAAAACAACTAGTACTAAGAAACTTGCTTTATATATGAGTGCTTTAGGTCTTAATCCAATATATTTAGGTTTAGATGATTATTTTAAAGAAAAGGTTGATTCTCCTAAGTTAGAAAATGGTGAATATGATTTTGAATCTATTGATTGTATTGATTTAGATTTATTTAATAAACAATTAACAGATATATTAAATGGAGAAGAAGTAAGTGTTCCAACATATAATTTTATTGAAGGAAAGAAGGAATATAAAGGTAGAATGATAAAATTAAAAGAAAAAGATATTATTCTTATTGAGGGGTTACATTGTTTAAATGAAAAGTTAACAAGTACAATACCACATGATGCAAAGTTAAAAGTGTATATTAGTCCTTTTATGCCGTTATCAGTTGATAGACATAATCATATATCGACAGTTGATATTAGACTTCTTAGAAGAATCGTTAGAGATAATAGAACTAGAGGATATAATGTCCAAGATACACTAGAGTTATGGGATAAAGTGCGTAATGGGGAGACTAAGTATGTTTTTCCATTTACAAATCAAGCAAATGTAGTTCTTAATACAGCTTATACATATGAAATGGGAATATTAAGAGTTTATGCTGAACCACTTTTATATAGTGTCCCGTTAGATTCTAAATATTATAATGAATCAAGAAGATTAATAGATGAACTACAAATGTTTTTTCCAATACCTAGTGATTATTTACCAGATGGAAATATTTTAAGGGAATTTGTAGGAGAAAGTTATTTTGAAAGAGGATAATAATGAAAAAGGTAGTACTATTTATAATAATGTTTATACCAGTAATAATAGTAAATGCGGATGTTCAAGTAAATAATGAAAATTTGAAAGAAGCTTTTAATGAATATAAAAATACTGAACAAAAATTTTCGACAGTTGGTTCAGAATCGGAAGATATATATTTTGATATAGATTTTGATTTTGACAACAATAAATATTATGCAATTAATGGTGATCATAAATATGAAGCTAGTTATGAGTTTATCAATAATGGTGTTAGAGTAAAATATTTATATGATGTTACTAAGGGGCTATCATATGAAGAAGATTCAATAAATTCTGCTAAGCTGTATCTTGGTCAAGTTATGTACCAATTGGTAGAATATATAAATGGAATAAGTTATGATAATACTTATGGATTATTAGCTTCATATTTAGCAATATATGGAGGAGAATTAAATATTAAATCTGATGATAGTGATGAAGTATATGTAATTTATGATGATACTAATGATGGCGTTGAGGTAGATGGCATTACTTCTACATTTATTTGTGGCGAAAATCAAAAATGTGTTCCACAAAACAAATATGGTGATTATGCAGTAGAAATAGCTAAGCATAATTCAAATTTATATACTTCAATGAATGGTAAAAAAAGTGAAGATGGTACTGTAACTGTTAATTATAGTGTGAAAACAGATACAGAAGATAAATTTGAAATGGATTGTATGTTAACTATTTATACAGATGGAAGTTTTGAAAAATTAAAGGCAGCAATTGACGAGTATGATAAGAAAAATAATGAGGGTAACAAAGATACTGGGGATAATAAAGATAATAATGTAGATAATAAAGATGCAAACACTTCTGATACTAATGAATCTAATAAAGATGAAGAAGTAATTGAAAATCCTAAAACAGGAATTATTGATTATATGTTATATTTAATGGTTGTAATGTTTATAGTTTATGGATTATGGCTTGGTATAAAAAATAAAAATATATTTAATAAAATATAGATATGAAAGAGGTTTGAAAATGAAAAAAAGAATAGCAATTAATGGTTTTGGTAGAATTGGAAGAATAGCATATAGAATGCTTCTTGGAAGTAGTGATTATGAAGTAGTCGCAATTAATTCAAGAGGTACAGCTGAAGAAAATGCTTATTTACTTAAATATGATAGTGTTTTTAGAACTTTAGATGAGGATGTAAATGTAACACAAGATGGAATTATAGTTGATACTATGTTTACAAAAGTTTTACAAATAGATGATCCAAAAGATTATCCATGGAAAGAATTAAATGTTGATTTAGTGTTAGAATGTACAGGTGCTTTTACTAAAAAAGAAGATGCATATAAACATATTGAAGCAGGAGCGAAGCACGTAATTATATCAGCACCAGGTAAGGGTGAGATGAAAACAATAGTTTATGGAGTAAATGATAATTTATTAGAACGTAATGATGAGATTATTTCAAGTGCTTCTTGTACAACTAATTGTTTGGCACCAGTTTTAAAATTAATTGAAGATAATATTGGTATAGAATCCGGTTTTATGTCAACTATTCATGCTTATACTAATGATCAAAATACATTAGATGGATCACATAAAAAAGGAATAGAATCAAGAAGAGGAAGAACTGCTGCTTCAAATATTATTCCAACAAGTACCGGAGCAGCTAAAGCAATTGGACTTGTAATTCCAACACTTAGTGGAAAAATGGATGGAGTTGCTTATAGAGTTCCAGTTATAGATGGATCTATGGTTGACGTAACCTTAACATTAAATAGAGAAACAAGTAAAGAAGAACTAAATAATTTATTTAATAATAATCAAAGTAAAGCACTTAAATTTACAATGGATCCAGTTGTATCAAGCGATGTGGTTGGGCTAGCTACTGGTGCCTTAGTTGATGGATTATCTACTAAAGTGTTAGATGTAAATAAGAAACAAATTAAAATAGTTGCTTGGTATGATAATGAATTTGGTTATACTGCTCAAATGATTAGAGTAATGGATAAATTATTAAAGCTATAAAATGAAAACAATAGTAGAATATAATATTACAGGCGATACAAAAGGGATGTTGAGATGTTATCCTAAAAATAATAAAAAAATTAATTTTAAAGAGCTAGTCTGCAATAAATTAAATGGTTATAAAAATTTAGGTAAAGATCATTATAACTTATGGGAAAAATATGATGAATTTATAAATATGGTTAAAGATGATTTAAAAATAGATATAGATTTAAATGATTTAATTAGTAATAAAAATAAATATAACAATATGAAAAATAATTCATCATTTTATACAGAAAATGATTTTAATGAAATAATTACTTTAATAAATAAAGAATATGAAAAAATAATTAAAGAAATTGAAAATAGAACTAGTAAAAGATTTAGAAAAGATTACATATTATTGTAATTTTTTTTTGATGTGGTAGAATATTAGGTATGAGTTATATTAAAGGAAAGTTTAAACATATTATTTTTGAATCAGAATCAGGCTATAGGGTTGGTCTTTTTAAAGTTAATGAAACAGATGATGAAGATATACCAACAAATAAACAAATTACTTATACTGGTTATTTTATGAAAACTAATGAAAATGATACTTATGTGTTAAATGGAAAATATATTTTTCATGATAGATATGGTTACCAATTTAGTACTGATAATTATGAAAAAGTTGTTCCCGAAGGAGAAGATGCAATAATTGATTTTTTAACTAGTTCATTTGTTAAGGGATGCGGAGAAGCAACTTCCAAAAAAATATATAAAGTTTTTGGTAATGATAGTTTATATAAAATTAAAGAAAATAAAAACAATTTGGAATTGGTTGAAGGAATAAATGAGAAGAAGAGAGATCAAATATATAATTCAGTATGTAAATATTTTGATAATGATGCTTTAATAGTTGAACTTAAAAATATGGGATTTAGTGTTAAAGAAACAATGAATTTAATTAATAAGTTTGGTAAAAGAATAAAAGATATAATAAATAAAAATATTTATGATTTAAGTGATGAGGTTAATTTTAAGAAATTAGATGAAATATTTTTAAGTAGTAATGATATAGAAGATGTTCGAAGAGTTAAAGCTTGTTTAATTGAAACTATTAAGTATTTAACATTTAGTACTGGTGATATTTATTTATATAAAGAAGAAATATGCACTGGTTTAAAAAAATTATATGGAATAAATGTAGATATTGATAGTCAAATTAATTATTTATTTAATATTGGTAGAATTGCAGTTAAAGGGGATAAAATATATTTAAAAGAAGATTATGATGATGAAGTGTATATTGCTGATTATTTAACTAAATTATTTAAATTAAGTAGTAGAGTAAGTAATATAGATAGATATATTAATAAGGCAGAAAAGGTTCTTGGTATAAAGTATAATGAAGAACAAAAAGAAGCTATAAGTAAATCATTAATTAATAATATAAGTGTAATTACAGGAGGACCTGGAACTGGTAAAACAACAATTATTAAAGGAATAATTAAAACATACTCACTTATTTATAAAGTTGGTGAACAAGCAATTAAAGATCATGTATTGCTCTTAGCACCAACCGGTAGAGCGGCTAAAAGAATGAGTGAATCAACTGGTTATCAAGCTAGTACTATTCATAGATTCTTAAAATGGGATAAAGAAAATAATGGTTTTAATATAAATGAATTAAATAGTGTGCATTATAACTTAATAATTGTTGATGAATCTTCAATGATAGATAATCATTTAATGGCATCTTTACTTAGAGGATTAGATATATTTAATACCCAAATAGTTTTAGTAGGGGATGAATATCAACTTCCATCTGTTGGACCTGGTTTAATTTTAAGTGATATAATAAACACTAGTATACCACATATTAGATTAGAAAAGATTTATAGACAAAGTGATAAGTCATATATTCCAACTTTTGCTAAAAATATAAAAGATAAAGTTATGGATATAGTTCCTAGTGGTGATGATTTTAGTTTTATATCTTGTGATAATTTAAATATAAAAAGTATTATTGTTAAGTTACTAGATAAAATGCAGGAAAAAAATATTGATGTTAGAAATGTTCAAGTTTTGGCTCCTATGTATAAGGGAGAAAATGGAATTGATAACTTAAATATCTTGTTACAGGAATATTTTAATCCGATTGTTAATAAAAAAGATGAATTAAAAGTAGGTCCTATTACATATAGAGTTGGAGATAAAATGCTTAATTTAGTTAATGATGTTGATAATAATATTTTTAATGGTGATATAGGATATATTTGTTACGTTAATGCGAATTCTAAAAAAGATATATTAAGTATAGATTATGATGGTAATATAGTTGATTATAAAAGAGAAGATTTAATGAGTATTAGTCATGCTTATGCTATTACTATTCATAAATCGCAAGGATCTGAATTTGACTATGTTATTATGCCAATGTCATTAAGTTATAATCGAATGCTTTATA
The DNA here is from genome assembly GCA_002438065.1 of Caryophanales bacterium UBA6331. Classification (GTDB taxonomy): domain Bacteria; phylum Bacillota_I; class Bacilli_A; order RF39; family UBA660; genus CAG-533. The sequence continues at coordinate 23,832 of DJSP01000101.1, forward strand.
ATAAGCTTCTTTATACTGGGGTATCAAGAGCCAAAAAGTCACTTATATTAGTTGGTAGTAAAGACGCATATTTAAGGGCTATAAATAATGATTATAGTTTTAAGAGAAAAACTACTTTAAATGAATTAATTATGAATAAACTTTAAAAATTTGTTCATAATAATAATGGTGATAGAATGAAAAATACAATGATGATGATGGTTGGAGCTGCTGCTGGTATTGGTCTATATATTGGTATGGAGAATCTAACCAAAAATAAAAAGGTAATTAAGCGAAAAATAAATACTTTCATTGATGATACTGCTGATTTAGTTAGTTAAAAAACTATAGAGATTATAATGTTTCTATAGTTTCTTTTTCTATTTGATCAATGTTATTAGTTATAACTTGACTTTTAGCCTTTTCTTCAATTTTAGTATCAGCTTCATCATCAGATTCAATAAGTTTTAATATTTCTTCTAGTGAAGTCTCGCCTGATACTACTTTAAGAAGTCCATCTTGGAATAGAGTAGTTGTTCCTCCTTTACCATAAACTAATCTTCGTAATTCTTTTTTAGGAGAATTAAGTACAATAGCGTCTTTTATATCTTGATTAATAAGCAAAACCTCTTGAATAGCAATACGTCCTTTATAACCTTGATGACAATCTTCACATCCCTTGGCTTCATATATTTCATCAACATCTAAACCAAGATTTTTTTTAAATAATATTTTTTCATATTCATTTGTTTTTCTTAAGGTTCTACATTTTTTACATAATCTCCTAGCAAGTCTTTGAGAAATTATACCTGATAAAGCAGCACCTAATAGGTAACGTTCAACATTCATATCAGTTAAACGTTCAATTGTATTAAGTGAGTTATTGGTGTGGATTGTTGATAAAACTAAGTGTCCAGTTATAGATGCACGAACAGCAATTTTGGCAGTTTCATCATCACGAATTTCTCCAATCATTATAATATCAGGGTCTTGTCTTAAGATGCTTCTTAAGGCAACTGCAAAGGAAAGACCCACATCAGAGTTTACTTGAACTTGGTTAATTCCTTCTATATTCATTTCAATTGGATCTTCTACAGTAATTATATTTGAATCTTCAGTATTAAGTCTTTGCAAAATTGAATAAACAGTAGTTGATTTACCGGTACCAGTTGCACCAGTAACTAAAATAATACCATTAGGTACTTGAATCATTTTTTTAACTTTTTCTAAATTCTCATTACTAAAATCTAATTCTTCTATACCAGCAGCTGACATTTTATAATCTAAAATACGAATAACAATTTTTTCACCCATATTAGTAGGTAAGCAAGAAACACGTAAATCAACATCAATATTATCTAAACTATTTTTAATAGCACCATCTTGAGGAACTCTTGATTCAGTTATGTTCATTCCAGAAATAATTTTAATTCTGGTAATCATATTTTTTTCAACATATAAAGGTACCATACTATAATCTTGTAAGGCACCATCAATTCTTACTCTTATTTTAAGTCCTTCTTCCATTGGATCAAAATGAATATCTGATGCTTTCTTTCTAATTGCATCAACTATTATGGCATTAACAATTTCCGTAATAGGCGTTTCTTCATAATTAAAAACAACAAGTTTAGAGACTGGATCAACTAATTTTTGAGGATTTAAAGTATTATTAATATTTTTTTCTTTATTTATTTTATCTTCTTTCATATCCAATCTCTTTCTATTCTATAAAAAATTATACCAATTTTTCTAATTCTTTTCAATATACTAATGCAAATAAAAATTATGTTTTATGATTAATTTATGA
>DJSP01000103.1 GCA_002438065.1 Caryophanales bacterium UBA6331
TTAATACTGCATCAATGTTATTTTTAATATTATTTGCATTTTGTTTTCTATTTTGTTGTTTAATGGAGGGAATTAAATAATGGAACGTATGATTATATTATTTGAAGCAATTATGTTACCTATATTTATGTTTTTTACACTTTTATCAGATTATTGTAAAGAAAAATTAGGTATAAAAGTATTTAATATTATTTGGTGTATCATGATAATATTAAGTATGATTTACATATTATTTAATGTTATAATTATATGGAGAAGATAGAAATGAGTACGTTTTTTATAATATTAACAATTATAGGATTAGTATTAGCATTTATAGTTTTTCCATTATTTTTAGATTATAATCATAAGAATCCTTATATATTACCAAATGCATTAATCATTGTATTTATATTAATGATGATTGCATTTATAATTACATTTTTATGTGAATTATATATCATAGCTTAAAACAGGAGAAAAATAATAAAATGAGTATGTTTTTAAAATTAATATTACTTTTTATAATATTGACAATAATAATCGGAATATCAATGTTAATTAACATGACATTAATAATAAAACAAAAGAATGAATCATTAGCAGATTCTAATAAATTATATAAACTATTTAATATATTAAATATATTAATGAGTATAGAAATATTATTAGGAATAATTGTATTATTATCAATAACATTGTTCGTAATTGTATGTGTAATTACATATCTATAAAGATGAAGTTAGTCTACTAAAAATGAAAGTGAGGTTTTGGATAGTGAAAATAAGGAAAGACTTCGTTACAAATTCTAGTTCAAGTAGTTTTATAATCAGTAAAAACAATAAATATAAATCTCAAGAAGATATATATCAATATATCAGACAGTTAGCAGTAGAATATAAACAGAAATTAACAGATGCATTAAATGAATTAGAAGATTTATATATATTAACTAAAGATTATAAATTAATTGATAAATCAACTAATAAACAGATAGAACATATGAAATTAGCAGCTATACTGTCAGATATAAAGAATGAATATGAATTAGATATATATGCTTTACATGATTTTAAATATTATAAATCTACTAGATATATATTATATAAGATAATAACAAATAAAACATATGCAGAATATTGTGATCATAACGGTAATCATGATTCATTTAGAATTATTGATTTAACAAACGATAATAATATAGATGATTATGCATATGATGAAATAATTAATTGGTATATTAGCTGTTATAATGATGTAAAAAGATATAACTGCGAATACTGTAATGAAGTAAATAAAGAATATTGTTATATAGCAAATAATAATTATACTAGTGATACTCCATTTTATTCTATATTTGGAGAATACGCAGTTTATGAAGAAGATGGTATAGAATTGAGATTACCTGATTATATTAGAAATAAATTATCTAATATTTCTAATTTCTGTTGCGGACATATGGGGTAATAATATTAAATCTTTTTGTCTATTTTGATTAGAGTGTATGTATTTTCCACAGTAGAAAACATAATACATTCTAACTAATTTTGACAAAAAGATTTTTTAATTATAAGAAAACTATTTACAAATGAAGAAATATAGTTTATAATTATAATAAATAATATAAATGTATTTAGAATACATGAATGAAACTAATATTCACGAATGTAATAAGGAGTATGATAAAAATGGATATAAGAGATAAAGAAATAATGACGATTGTAATATTATCTAAAGATGATATTAAATCTATTAGAAATGGTAATGTATTAACTAAAGGAGCTTCAAATGGAAACATTGTTACAGTTTGTTCTGAAAAAAGTTATAATATAATTGCTGAAGAAAATCCAAAATTAATCATTAGTGAAAAAGTAATTTATATTTCAGACGATGATATTATTTCAATGATATTAAATGATGAATCCATAATATATAAATCTAAATTACTTGATGGTACTTATCATATAGTTTTAGATACTGTATATGAAAAGATTTTAGATGCTATAAAAAATATATCTTAAAGGAGTTAATTGAAATGAATAAGAAAGTATCTTTATATGATTTTAAAAGGATGTGTGATTCATATGAATCGTGTAATGATTGTCCAATTTCATTAAACGATGAATTAGAAGGTTGTCCTCAGTTTAATGATATTGATGTTGTAAATAATATAGTTTATAATTGGTGTATTAAACATCCAATTAAAACAAGACAAAGTGAATTATTAAAAGTATTTCCTAATATAAAAATAAATATAAGTGATGAAGCCATTGATATGTGTCCATTACAGTTTGAAAGAAATTATGAATGTGAAAGCATTCTTGAAAAGTTATCATTACCTGATGAAACAACTTGTGTAGATTGTCGTAAAAAGTATTGGCTATCTGAAAAATAAAGGAGGACTGTAAAATGAAAAATGAAAAAATGAATTTATTCGAAAATTTACAAAATTTGCATGAAGCTGAAGAAAATGAAAAAAAAGATTATATTAAATATACTCAACTTATGGAAAAAGCAGCATATGATGACAACGATGAAATGACTGAAGATGAAGTAAATTGGTTAGCTAATTATTTAGATACACATAAAGATAATAAAACAATTCCTTGGGAAAAGATTGAAAAGGAGTTGGGCTTATATGACTTTTAAAGTTGAAATGACAGAAACTTGTAAAAAGCAATTTAACAAGTTAGATAATTCTATTAAAAATAAAATTGGTAAATGGATAAAGACTAATTTAGAAAATTGCACTAATCCTAAAATTTATGGAAAGGCATTACAAGGTAAACTTAGTAAATATTGGAGATATCGAGTAGGTGATTATAGAATTATAGCTGAAATTAATTATGATACTATTATAATTTTAATTACTTATATTAATCATAGAAAAGATGTATATAAAATGAAAGAAGATTTTTTATTGAATGAAAGGAATCTAAATAAAAATGAATATAATGAATTTGAATTTTAATATAAAACCATTTAATATTGATGAAGGAGAAACTAAATGTATTAATATTATGAATTTTGGTTTATTTAAAATAACTATAAATAAAACATTAGCTAATTTTTCAGAGAATTATGAAGTCTTAATGCATAATACTACTGGAATTCATATGTTTGATCCAGTTGATAATTATAATTATTGGATGAAAAGATTTGATAATTTAGAAAGTGCTAAACAATTTGCAGAAGCAATGTATATATTAACAATGAATAAATTAATATGTAATTTTAAAGAAGCATTAAATGAGTATCTGGAGGTTACTGAAGATGAAGATAAGAAATGATTTTGTAACTAATTCATCTAGTTCTAGTTTTATTATTAGTTTAAAAGATGATTCGATAAATTTAAAAGAATATATAAATAAACATAGTGGTGATGAATGTAGTATTTGTTATAAGTTAAATAATAAAGCAGATTTGTTTAAATATATAATATCACATGATATTATTAGTTCATGGGAGTTTGAACAAATTGAATCTAATTTAAATAAAGTAGATATAAATATTTCATCCGAAACAATATGTTTAATTATGTTAGCTAATAAATATGATTTTAACAAATATTATGAAGCTATGAAATTACTTGAATCTGGAAAGACATTATATGTTATTAATTTAACTTATGATTTTATGTCTTATTTTCCAGATTTAGAAGATGAAATACGAGATTCAGAATTCTTTATTGAAATTGAAGAATAAAATAACATGCATGACATAAAATGATTATATTATATAAGAGGTGAATAGTCATGATAGAATTTTGTAGACAAGAAACTCATGTTGCTAGAAAAGTTTATAAATGTTCTTTATGCAACGGAGATATATTACCTAAAACAAAATATCATGAAATTATAGCTAAATGTGATGGACAATTTTGTGATGATAAATATCATATACTATGTAATGATTTAATAAATGATTTTTGTAAAGATTATGAAACTAATGAATTTTATACATATGATATAGAAGAGTACTATAAAAATAAAAATTGTTATAATTGTATTAATAAAGAAACATGTACTATGTCTGTAAAACAATGTTTAAGTATACTTAATAATAAAGATAATGAGGTATGTAAATCATGAATGTAAATTTAAGTGTAACTGTTGGAAATATGATATGGTGTTATGATCTTGACGATCATATTAAATTTGAAAAAATAATTGATAATATTGTTATTAATGCAAGTAATATTTATTTAAAAGCAGATTCACATGATGATGTTATTTGCACGTATAAAGAATTAGATTCTAATAAACCTGATGTTGGTAATATATTGTATTTTTCATCTAAAGAAAAAAGAGATGATTATATTACCAATTTTATATTTACAGGTATGACTTCTAAACGAGTTATAAAAGCATTAAAAGAATGTAGTAAACATAAAGAATGTGCTTATTGCGATTTAATATATGAATGTAATGATAAAAGACAATTATGTAAATTAGTATTGAAAGTTATTAAAGAATACCAAGATGAAATTAAGAGGTTGAAAAATAAAGAATGAAGTTAATTGTAATTTATAATGATGGTTCTGCTATGGAATTAGAAATAAGGAAATATGAAGATAAATATAATAATGATTTTTTCTATTATGAAACGAAAAATCAAAAACCTAATAGAGGAACATTTATTAGTAAAAAGAATGTAAAACAAATTGAGGTGATAACAAATGAATGATGCAATTAAAGTACTTAAAAAATTAAAAGAACAAAAATCACAAGAATTAAGAAAACTAGAAGCTGATTTAGAAACTTTAATAGATCAAGAAACTCATAAACTTAGAAAAGCTATGAAAGATAATCCATTAGATATTATTAAATTTATTGAAGGATATGGACTAAAATGTTATGCTTTTGAAAAAGGTCGCTATTTTATTACTGATAAATGTTATGATGCAATAATCCAGGTATCTCAAGGTGATATTGTTATCGATGATGATTTTTATAAATATAATGATGGAGGTGGAGAAGAATTATATTCAAAAGTTGAAAAACTAATTAAATATAATATACTTCCATATTGTGAAAAGAAAATAGAAAATCATACTTGTTAGGAGAATTAATAATGAAAACGGTAACTTTTTCTAATACAGAGATTTTAGTATTAAAAGAATATTTGAATTGTAATCCTTGTGAAGCATCTTGTATATTAGATAATAATATTATTGATTGCGATACATTAGATGATAATGGAAATTATAAATGTTCTTTTAAACAAATTACAAAATCTATTGTAGATAAATTAGGATTAAACGTTGATGTTCCTGTTTAATTATAAAATTGGAGGTTTAAAATGTATAAAGAAACTGATATTATTTGTGAAGATTGTGGATCTAAAATTCAACTTATTTATTTTAAAGATGTTGATCCAATTAAAGGTACTTGGATGAGAGTTGCTCATATGTATTGTCCAGGTTGTGATAAACGAATTATTGTTGATGATAGTTTTGACTATAAAGTAAATTAAAGGAGATTAATAAATATGCAATTTAAATTTGAATTACCTAAAGAATGTTTAAAACATGATAAAGAAATGTCTTATTATAATCATAATTATTATCATATAAATTTTTCTATTTTAGGTGATGAGATTTTATATTCATCATGTAACGTATTATATCAGGAATGTGTAGATGATGATAAGACTGCATATTATACTTTAGGATATTTTGAATCAAATAATGAAGGTAAATTATTCGTTCCTTGTTTTACTTGGGAAGATGAATATTATTTTATAAATTAAAGGAGATGTTAAAAATGGATGAAAAAGTAATTAGTATTGTAAAAAATTA
>DJSP01000025.1 GCA_002438065.1 Caryophanales bacterium UBA6331
AAAACTTTTCACACTATCATTCTAAAATTAATTTTACTTTATTTTAGTTATTATTTCAATGGAAAAAATTTAGTTTTTAGTTATTGATGTAAAAAGGTAGTAAAAAATATTTTATGATAAAAAAAAGCAAAGGCACTATAATAATACTTTTGCTAAATTATTTTAGAGGTTTTTTAATTATTTTATCGTAATTTCTTGGATAAATAGATGGTGTTTCATTTACTTTTGTTATTTTAATTAACGTTCTTAGGGATTCTTCTTTTGGTAAATTAAATTTTTGAATATTAACTATTTCTCCACCTAATATTTTAATGCCTGACTTACTATTTTCTAATTCAGCACTGGCATCTGCTTTCATTAAAACTAAGTTACCACCTATTTTTAGAAATGGTATACATAATTCATCTAAAACTGGCATATTTGATACTGCTCTTGCGACAACTAAGTCATATTTGTTACCGGTTTTAAAGTAATTTTCAGCTCGGTCATTAATCACATCTATACCTGTTAAGTTTAATTCGTTAATAACATATCTTTGAAATTCACTTTTTTTATTATTGCTATCTAATAAGGTTAAATTTAAATTAGGATAAACTATTTTGATAACTATTCCAGGAAATCCACCACCTGAACCAACATCTAAAACAGATAAATTTTGGGTTAAATCAACTATTTTAGTTAAGGTTAATGAGTCATAAAAGTGTTTTAAATAAATACTTTCTTTGTCAGTAATAGCAGTTATATTAGTATGTTTGTTATAGTCAATTAAAATGTTAGCATATTTTTCTAGGGATTCTAATTGATTGGCGGTTAAACTTATTCCTAATTTTGATAATTCATTAATAAATTCTTCTTTATTCATGAGGATATTCCTTTTTTAAATAGATTGAAAGAACAGATATATCAACTGGATTAACACCACTTATTCTTGATGCTTGAGCGACTGTTCTAGGGTGAACTTGTTTTAATTTACTACGAGCTTCACTGGCAAGATTCTTAACTTTATCATAATCAATATCTTCAGGGATTTCTTTTTCCTCAAGTTTTAATAACTTCTCTGCTTCTTGCTCTTCTTTAGCAATATATCCTTCATATTTAACAGCAAATGTGACTTGTTCTTTTACTTCATCGCTATAATCAGTTGGTACTAAATTATTTTCGATTAATAAATCTAATGTGATTTCAGGGCGTTTTAATAATTCATATAAACTTACTCCACTATTTAAAGTAACTATTTCTTTTAATGATGCAGGAATTGTGCTTGGAGTAATACGAGTTTCTTTTAGATAATTTAATAGTTCTTGAATATTTGATAATTTTTTTTGTAAACGATTATGTTGTTCTTCAGATATTAAACCTACTTGATACCCATAGTCTCTTAATCTTATATCAGCGTTATCATGTCTAAGTAATAAACGATATTCAGCACGTGATGTTAATAGTCGATATGGTTCTTTTGTTCCTTTGGTTACTAAGTCGTCAATTAATACACCAATGTATGATTCGTTTCTTTTTAGGATTAATGGATCTTTTCCTTGTAATTTAAGGCCAGCATTTATACCAGCAATTATTCCTTGACCGGCTGCTTCTTCGTATCCACTTGTTCCATTAATTTGTCCGGCTGTAAATAAGTTATTGATTACTTTTGTTTCTAAAAATGGCTTTAATTGTAAGGGATTTATGGCATCATATTCAATAGCATAAGCATATTTTAATATTTTAGCGTGCTCTAATCCAGGAAGACTATGAACCATTAATTCTTGAACGTCTTCTGGCATACTTGTTGAAAATCCTTGTAAATAAATATCGTCATAGTAAAGACTTTCTGGCTCTAAGAATAATTGATGTCTTTCTTTATCAGCAAAACGGACTACTTTATCTTCTATTGATGGACAATATCTAGGACCAATTCCTTCAGCATATCCACCATACATAGCAGATTTTGTTAGATTCTTTCTGATAATTTCATGTGTTTCAGGAGTTGTATAAACTATGTGACATTTTATTTGTTTATCTTTGTCATATAAAGGGCCATTATCAAAGCTGAATGTCCAATAACAATCATCGCCACATTCTTCTTTTAATTTACTAAAATCGATAGTTGAACGATCTAATCTTTGCGGTGTACCTGTTTTTAATCTTTGAATTTCAAAACCATAGGATTTTAAAACATTACTTAAATTATTAGAACGTTTTTCACCATGAGGGCCTTCTTCTTTACTAGTACTTCCTACTAATATTTTGCTTCTTAAGTAAGTACCTGTTGTTAAAATTAAGGCATCACATAAGATCTTTGTATTATCAGCTAATATTATTCCTTTAATGGTGTCATTTTCGACTATTAAATTTTCAACCATTCCTTCAATTATAGTTAAGTTTTCAAGTGAGTTTAAGGCTTTTAACATTTCTCTTGGGTATGTTACTTTATCTCCTTGTGCACGTAATGACCTTACAGCAGGTCCTTTAGCATTATTAAGCATTTTTATTTGAATATGGGTTTTATCAGCTATTTTGCCCATTAATCCACCTAATGCGTCAATTTCACGAACCACGATACCTTTGGCTGTTCCACCAATAGATGGATTACATGGCATATCGGCTATATTTTTTATATTAGCAGTAACTAATGCGGTTTTTAGGCCCATTTTGGCTGAAGCATTGGCTGCTTCACATCCAGCATGACCACCACCGACAACTATTACATCATATTTCATTTTTTATTCCTTACTTTCCTAAACAAAATTTTGAGAATAATTCATCTAATAAATCATCTTTATATGTTGCACCAATTATTTCACCTAATGTTTCATAGGTATTTTTTAAATCAATTGTGAACATATCGATTGGAACATTCTCATAATTATTATATATATTTTCTATCATATCTTTAGCTTTAGTTATTAATGCGATTTGTCTAGCGTTTGAAAGATATGTGTAGTCATCTTGTTCTATTTCATTAAGATTAAATAATCTCTTTATTTCATTTTTTAAATTGGTTAATCCTTCATAATTTAAGGTATTACCAGTTATTATGTTATAGTTTGACAATTTGGTTATGTCTAATTTGTTATCTAAATCGTTTTTATTAATAAAGATAATAGATTGTTTTGTTTGTAATTCTTTGATTGTTTCTAGATCTTCACTCGATAGTTCTTCATTATTATTTAGTACGTAAATTATTAAATCGGCTTCGTCGATCATTTTTAAACTTTTTTCGACACCAATTTGCTCGACGATATCGTTAGTTTTTCTAATTCCAGCAGTATCTATGATGTTTAACATTATTCCATCTAAATTAATTTTACCTTCTACTATATCTCTTGTTGTTCCGGGAATATTTGTAACAATGGCTTTTTCTTCTTCTAATAAAGCATTTAAGATACTACTTTTACCAACGTTTGGTTTACCTACTAACGCGACTGAGATACCATCTTTAATTATTTTACCATTTTTAGAATTTGATAATAACTCATTTATTTTTTTATATACTTTGTCTATTAATGGTTTTAATGATTCTTTGGTGTATTTTTCGCCTTCTTCATATTCTGGATAATCGATGTTAACTTCAATATTTGCTTGGATATCCATTATGTCTTTACGAATATCATTTATTTTGTTAGATAAATTTTTTGTTACTCCGTTAATAGCAAGTTTACGTGATTTTTCAGTTTGAGATGAGATTAAATCACTGATCGATTCGGCTTCAACTAGGTCTATTCTACCATTTAAAAAGGCTCTTTTGGTAAATTCACCCGGCTCTGCTTGGGTGCAGCCATTTAATAAAAGTAATTCTAAAATTTTATTGGTTGTAGCAGGTCCTCCATGAGAATTTATTTCAACTATATCTTCCATTGTAAATGTTTTTGGAGCTAGCATAACTGAAACTAAAACTTCATCTATTATTTCTTTATTAAATACAATATGTCCATAGTGAATTGTGTGGGTTGGAACTTTGGTAAGATCTTTTCCATCAAATAAATTATTAACTATTTTTATGGCATCTGGTCCACTAACTCTTATTATAGAAATGGCTCCAACACCTAAACTTGTAGATATTGCACATATAGTTGAATTCATGGTATCACTCTCTTTCTTTCGTGCGTATTATAACACACTTGAATAATTAAAAAAAGGATTAAATTTAATCAGTTATATTATGATTTATATTAATTCCTTTTATTTTTACGGTGTTTTGGAACTGATATTTTTTTAGTTTTGGAAATTGTTCCTTCGTTATAATAATTAGCTAGTGCATCTTTATACATCTTACCTATTTCGGCTAATTCTGTTTTTTTGTCATTGTTTGCTAAGTCTGTAACAGATCTTGCTTGATGCATTACTTCTTTTGTGTACCATTTTAAGTCAAATAGAATGTTTTTAACTAAAAGTTCTTTTTTTAATATTTCGAGGAAATATGGAAATAAGCAATTTGTTTCATCAAGATACTCGTTGTTTATTAATTGTTTATTTAATATGACTAATTCTTCTCTATTTGTTAAATTTCTAAATTTATTTAAATCAATGATGCTTTCATCTAAATAGGCATATTTGCTAGTTGATAATGCAAAATAATTATCTTCATTAACTTTGATAGTTATAAAATTAGTGTAATGTTTGTTATGTTTTTTTGATAAGGCTTTTAAATAATCATTGGTATTTATTTTTATATTATAGATTGGCTTTAATATTTGATATAATTCGAATGCGTCTAGACTTTCTATTTTTGTATAAAGTATGTCATTTGATCTTTTTAGATAATCTTTTATTGATGATATAAAATTGGTTACATCATAATTACCGCTATTAATTTCATTTAATGTATCTTCTTTTAAAGTGATTGGTTTTAGAATTAATTTCATAATATGATCCTTCCCTATAAATTCATTGTACCAAATTTCTAACGAAAAGTCTTTGATTTAAAATAAATAATTGCAAAATAAAAAGTGTTGAATTATTATAATATCCGACAAAAGAGATTAAATAATCAACACATTTCTCATTATACACTATATTTTGGAAATTTAAAGATTAAATTACTCTCTTTTAGTTAATTGGAGGGAGTTTTTTTATGAATACTGATAAGAATCAAGAAAAATGGATTAATTTAGTCCATGAAAATTTAAAATTAAGAGGAAGGAGCGAAGTAACATTTATTAACTATAAATCTGCTTTAAAAAGATTTTTTAATTTCTATGATAGTTCAATTTATATTAAAAAGTTAAAAGAAACTGATATTATTAATTTTTTAAATAATGAATATTTAATTCCTAATAAATCTAAATATTCTTATAATTTAGCTATAGCTTCCATTAGACTATTATATTTAGTTTGTTTTAATATTTCTTTAAATAATTTTTTACTACCATCTAGTAAACTTATTAAAAAAATACCTAGAATATTACCTAAAGAAGATTTTTTAAAAATATTTAATAATGAACATAATTTAAAACATAAGTGTTGGCTTATTCTTGCCTTTTGTTCAGGACTTAGAGTTGATGAGGTTTCTAAAGTTAAAGTTGAAGATATTAATTCAAAAGAGCATAAAATTAAAGTGTTAGGAAAAGGAAATAAAGAAAGATATACTTTTATTCCAGATATTACTATCAAATTATTAAGAGTATATTGTAAACAAAATAATATAAAAAGTGGTTCTTTATTTAAAGGCACAAATGGCAAAGAATTTATGAATAATAAAACAATTATCAATTATTTTTCAGTTATAAAATATGAATATAATTTAGATAATAATATTTCTTTTCATAGTTTAAGACATTCTTTTGCCACCTATTATTTAGCTAATGGTGGTTCCTTGCTAACACTTCAATCAATGCTTGGACACAAAAATCTAAATACAACAACTATTTATCTACATTTATCACAAAATTTTAATGCACTTGAAGGTATTAAATATGTCTAAGTTTACTATTCAAGATATATTTAATTCATATGGTGATGACTATATAAAAAAGCATAAGTTATCAAAAGAGCAATGGAAAGCATTTAATGCCATAAGAAATTGTGGAACTAAAGAATTAGGTTATCATGTATGTATCTGTAATGAATGTGGCGAAGAATATTTCGGATATAATTCTTGTCGTAATAGACATTGCCCTATGTGTCAAAATTATGCTAGAGAAAAATGGATTCAAAAAGAATCAAGTTATTTACTCAATTCAAAATACTTTCATATTGTCACAACTGTTCCTTATGAATTAAATGAAATATTTCTTCATAATCAGAAATTTTGCTATGATATATTATTTAAATCCACATCTGAATCTATCTTAAAGCTTGCACAAGATCCAAAATGGTTAGGAGCAACTGTTGGAATAACTTCTATTCTACACACATGGGGACAAACAATGGAATTTCATCCTCATATTCATTCTATTGTTACAGGTGGAGGATTAAAAAATAATAAGTGGATAAAATGTGATAAAGATTATATTTTTAAAGTACAGGTTTTAGGCTCATTATTTAAGAAGAAATTTTTATATTATTTAAAACACGAATTTGAAAGATTAAAATTACCAGATAAAATACAAAACTTACAATCATTTAACAAATTTATAGAACCACTATATCAAAAAACATGGATTACTTATGTTGAGCCTCCGAAAGGAAAAGCAGAAAATGTAATTGAATATGTTGGAAGATATTCATTTAGAGTAGCAATGTCTAATAATAGAATAAAAAATATCAATAATAATAAGATAACATTTGAATATAAAGATTATAAAGATAATGGTAAGATAAAAGAAATGACAATTAGTGCAGAAGAATTTATACGAAGATTTTTGATTCATATTCTTCCAAATCATTTTACTAAAATTAAACATTATGGATTATTATCTAACAAAGGAAAAAAGAACAAAATAAAATTATGTCGATTATTAATTTCAAAAATATTAACAAATGAATTTATATCATCAATAGATAGAAAATTTCAAGAATTCACTTGTAATAAATGTGGTTCAAATAGTTTTAATTATTCATTTTACTATAAAAATAAACGGGCGTAACTAAATAAATTAATTTTTTGATAATTCGAGAAACAAAAGTTTCTCATGGGGTAAGGGGAAGTCTATTCAAAAATGCATTAAAGGCATCAAAAAATTGGATAGTTTTATTTCTAATAAATAATATTCCGCAAAAAATAAAGAAAGTAAATCTATACTTTCCCCTAATAATTTTCGTTATAAATTTAGTACAATTTTTTTATAACATATTTTTCGTAAACTCAAAATATGCCATAAAAAACTATACATTATA
>DJSP01000083.1 GCA_002438065.1 Caryophanales bacterium UBA6331
CCTTATCTGGGCGCACAATTGCAATATTATTGTAAATGTTTCGAGGAAATACCTTTTTTAGAATATGTAATATAATTTTCTATTTCTAAAATTAACTCATTAACTTCACTTAAATTATATTTACCATCAATACTGTATTTTCCATCTGGTACTTGTTTAAGTATTAAATTGTTATCTTTTGCAAATTTAATATATGAATTTTTACTATCAGTTACTAAAATGGAATTTTCACATATTTTTCCACCTAATGCTTTTTCTATCATATTACTAGATGCAGAGTCATTACCGACAACTTTAATTATAATGTTATCGGATTCATCTATTGCTACTACAACACAAGTCAATTCATTATTAATGCCAACTTTTAGATTTTGCGAACCACTATTGTCTAGTATCTCTTGGCATATCTTTATGTTTAGTACCTTTAAAACTAATTCTAAAATACTTTTCGTCCTCTTGAACTACACCTTTTAATTTAACGATATTATATGTTTCTTCTAAGGCTTTAAATAATTTTATTTCTAAATAATATGCTTGTGTTTTTGACATCCTTGTTTGTTTACTTATCTCTATTATCGGCTTAATATCTAATAGGCATTTTATGAATTCTTTTAGTTGCCAATACTTTATTCTACTATGATAGAGTATAGTATTTGTTGTTATAGAAAACGACTTATTACAATTTTTGCATAAATATCGTTGAGTTCCATTTTTATGACCATTTCTTTTTATACTAATAGATTTACAAGTAGGACATTTTATTTTTAATTCACTTTTCTGGCAATCTTGGTTAGTTAATCTATCATTAATCTTTTGCGTAAATAATTTATTAGTAAACTCTATTATCTTTTTTAAATCATTAGGATTTAATTGCTCTAAATAATTTTCTAAATTCATAATAAATAACCACGCCTAAAAGACGTGGTTTTCACATGGCCTATAAGGCCCTAATATCTACAAGCCCACAAATGAAGGCTTCCTTTCACTTTGTTCAAGGCCCATGTAATGACTACTTTAGCATACCCTTAAAAGGGTTTTCATATTCTTTCTTTGTTAACTTATCTTCCATTTTATCTTCATTTTCTTGTTCTCTTATATATTTTCTTATCGTTGCTTCATTTAGTCCTACCGTACTAACATAATATCCTGTTGCCCAAAAATTTCTGTTTCCAAATTTATATTTTAAGTTTGAATGTTTTTCAAATATCATGAGAATACTTTTTCCTTTTAAATATCCCATAAAATATGAAACACTCATCTTTGGTGGTATTTCCAACAACAAATGAACATGATCTGGCATCATATGTCCTTCTAATATTTCTACGCCTTTCCATTGACAAAGTTGTTTTATTATTTCTTGAATATCTTTTCTTAATTTATTATATATTACCTTTCTTCTAAATTTTGAGAATTAAAAATTTTGGGATAAAAACTATATGATACTTGCACATATACTTTGTATGTGATAAACTCTTAGCCATAACCATCTCTCATTCCATGCTTAATATTGGGCCTGAATAGCCAATATTGTAGCATGAGAGATGGTTTTATTGCTGAAAGCATTTTAACTCCCACTAGCATAGCTAGTGGTTTTTTGTTGCTTGCCCTTTGCAAGCAACTATCCCTTAGACTTAATAAAAAGAGACGAAAAATTTAACACCGTACTAGTATATTCACTAGTTTGATTAAAGTATACAAATAATAATTCTATTAAAGGCTTTCCAGCAATAATGGCGGGAACGCACATTACTATATCAGTAATTGGTATTAAAAAGAAATGCAAAATTGAATATTTATTATTCATAACATATAAAACAATATATAATGGCATTATAAACATGAATTGCAATTTAAAACCAAAGGCAATTCCTAAAAAAAAAATGAAGGCATATATTTTTTTTATTAAATATAATAATGATAAAATCACAAAACTTTAATATATTGAATCGCATTATCCCATAAAGTTCTATTAAGTATTACTGATGATAAAATAGTACTACACAATAAGTTAAAAAAGCATAAAAGTTCTTATTCTTAGGAATAATTTCTTTTACTAAAGATGCACTAGCAAATGCAAGTACAAAATCAAAAGATACCGAAACTATTTTTATAGAATATAATGAATTTACCGGAATACAAGTTAATAAACTTATTATTATCATAAATGGTGAATTATAATCTCCTAGATAATTTTTTAAAGCCCAAAATCCACCATTATCCTTTAAATAATTAAACCATACTTTTAAAAACACTAAATAATCGCCAGACTCAAATCTTAATAAACTAAGCCTTATTAATAATGCCAAAATACTTATTACTATAACACCTAATAACATATAATGTTTTTCACAAAATTCAATTATCTTTTTTTAAATTTAAAAATTTTTTATCATCTACTTTCTCTTTTAAATTATTATAAAAATCAACTATTATTAAAATAAATATAGGAATATAATTAAATATATATCTACTACGGTTTTCCCAAAACAGAAAAAATATACTTAATCCAATTATTGAAAATTTTATATAATCAAATCCATTATTTTTTTTAATATTAAATAAAGAGCTCATTATTAATATAAGTATAAATGAGTACTGTATTCCTTGAGTAAATCCTCTAAAAACACAAACATATTTTGAATTAGTAAACAATAATTTATATAAAAAGCTGTTTTTATGATTTGAATGTAAACTCAATTTTATATTACTAAAGTAGAATCCATCAGTCCAAGTATTTTCTGATTTTTTTATCAAATATTTGATATAACCATCTATCCCCATTTTATTTATTCTATTTTTAGTCTCCATTAGATTAAAATTTACTGCATCTTTACCAGTAGAAAAACTTTCGGTTAATTTGTAATCACTTTCATTATATCCTCCATAACTATTACGATCTGAATTATCATGATTAATATCTTCAACACCCATCATTATCCAATGAGTAAAAGGAATAGAACCATAATTGTTAACTTGAAACTGAAATTTATGATTATTTACAATCGTAATATTAAACAATAATTCACAAACAATTAAAACTAATAAGCTAATGCTTATATTAACTATTTTAAACATTTTAAACTTAATTATAAAATAATCAATTAGTAAAGCAAGAAAAATAATTAATGTAGTAATTTTTAACTCTTTTCCCAAAAATAGTAAAAAACCAATTAATACAAATATTATAATATTTCTCTTAGATAAAGTGTTTTTATCATCTATTAAATTAAACAAAAATACGAACCCAACAGGAATAAATAACGATATAGTATCAGAATAAACTATTGGTGTATAAAGAAATAATGGCAAAAAAAAGAAAGTTAAAATTAATCCAAAAAAAGCATTTTTAGAATTATAAATTTTTCTAATGACCAGAAATAATAAAAGTAACGCCAAATCAATAAATATAATATTCATAATATAAACAGAATAAATTGCATTAATAGAAAAAATTGAACCAATTTTAATAAATATAACCTCCAAAACAAATAGTAATATGTTATTAGGAAAAAATTGAAAATATTTTGGATAAGAATTTATATCTCGAACACCAGTATAAACAAATGACCTTGCATTTGAAAATACAACTCCAAAATCCCAACCGGGAGATACAGATAGTTGTTTCAATACAATTATTTGTAAAAATGAAACAAGTGCAAAATAAACTAATAAGTATATAATTTCTAGTTTTTTTGAAAATATATTTTTTCTCTTGCTAAACAACCAATAAAAAAACGTCCAAATAATTAAAGTAAAACCTAAAAATAGTAAACTTAAAAAAATATCATCATGATAATAAACACTTGAATCATTAATAAAAGAAAAAATGAAAAGTATAACGAAAAATAAAAAAATAAATATTTGAATTAATTTATTAATTACCTTTTCCATATAAACAACTACTTTCCAATAAAATAATTATAACAAAAAAAATTTTTACAGTAAAGAATAAATAAACACACCTGAAAACGTAGTTTTCAAATGAAATATAAGACCATAATACTATGGTAATCGCATAAAAATATAAAACAAAAAATGACATAATAATCTTTAAAATATGCAAATTTTCATGTATTCTTATAATATAAGTAACGGGATAATATGAAATCGTTATTTAATCATTTTGAAATATTAGAGGAAGAAAACATGAATTAATTAATATATTAATTATGACTATTTATGGAATATTGAATGGATAGACAATATGGCTGACTTTTTATTCGTTCATAGAGATTATTTTATAAAATTATTAGATTTAGAAAATGGAACTCTATCACATGATACTTTATCAAGAGTCTTCTCAATTGTTGATAGTCAAAAATTTTTAGAAATATTTATCGAATGGATTAACGAAATTATTAAATATAATGGAATTCATATGAGTATTGATGGCAAAGCGATTAAAAGTGCCCGTGATGCTATTAATGGTGGCAATACACCTTATATTGTTTCTGCTTTCTTAAGTGATATCGGAATTTCTGTTTGTCAAGTTAAGGTTAATGATAAATCTAATGAAATAATCGCTATTCTAGAACTTATTAATATATTAGATATTAAAGAAAAAATGACAAGATATACAAATAATTTCAAAAATATTGAAAATCATATATTCAATGTCATTCCTTATACTTCCATATAGACTTATTATATTTTTATGCAATTACCATAAAACTTAATAAAATAATTTTCTATAATTCTTTTTTTAATAAATCATCCAGAATAATATATCTAGGTCTTGCTTTAGCAACACTATAAATCTAATCAACATATTTTCCAATTATTCCAAGTTATAACATTTTAATACCATCTAGTAGCCATAAATAGCATGCAATAAATTTACATCTTTCAACCAAATCTTTTTTATTAAGCAATAAATAAATACTACAAAACTTATCATACAAATAAATATTTCTAAATCGATAATTATTTTTATTATAAATAATGATAATATAAATCGATTCTTTAATACTGCAAATTTTTTTATAAATTCTAATTAAAAAAATAATTTTCTAACATTAAGCATAAACAATGATAAACTGGCAAATGCAATTCTTGTATTTTAAAAGTTCTAGTCTCTGGAACTTTTATTGTTACATCAGCTATAGATGACAAATCACTATCATTTTTTCCAGTTAGACCAATAACCTTCATTCCCTTAGCCTTTGCTACTATAGCTGCCATAACAATATTTTTAGAATTTCCAGACGTAGATATTCCCCAAAAAACATCTTTTTGTTGACCATACCCTAAAACTTGTTGAGCAAATAAGACATATGGATTAACATCATTTAAAAAGGCTGTATTTAGACTTTCATGATTATTTAATGATATAGTAGGCAAAGCACCTTGCAACGAATCAACAAGAACCATACCATACTTCTCATTCTTAATAATCTCATTATAAACTTCGTTTTCGATTGGTCTTCTTAATTCAAATGACTTCATTAATTCACCTACAATATGATTGGAATCAGAAGCCGAACCACCATTACCAGCAACCAACATTTTATGATTACTTTTATATGTTTCAACTATAATTTCAAATGCTTCATTAATATCATTCTTACATTCCTTAAGAATGGGATATCTTTCAATTAATTCTTCTAAGACTTCTTGACTTTTCATTTTTTAACTCACTTTCTACACAATCTAATAAATCACAATTATCATTAGTTAAATAAAACGGAATGCCCAAATTACTAGCTAATTTTTCATCTAAATCAGTATCTCCTATAATAAAAGACTTGCTTAAGTCAATATTAAAATCTTTAACTGCCCTTTCTACTAACCCCGTATTAGGCTTACGACAATTACATTTTATTTTCAAGGCTTTAATTTCACCAGTATAACCAGAATCAGGATGATGTGGACAATAATATATAGCATCAACATATGCACCATCTTGTCCCAATAAAGTTTCCATTTTATTATGAATAATTTTTAATTCCTGTTCATTAATTTCTCCACGCGCTATAACTGGCTGATTTGTTATAACAATAACCAAATAACCTTTTTCATTAAGAATTTTTATAGCCTCAGAGACATTAGGACGTAATTCAAAATCATCAACATTGCGTAAAAATCCAACATATTTATTAATAGTACCATCACGATCCAAAAAAGCAACTTTTTGTTTAACAGCTAAACTTTTTTTAACATTTATACCATCCATTAAATCTCTAGAAACTTGATAATATCTCTCCGGTGTTCCCATATCTTTTATATACTCTGGTGTCTTGTATGCTATTAATTTTTTTTCTTTTACTAATGGCTTTAATATATCATTATCCAAACTAATTTTAATCGGACTAGATACAAAATCTAGTAATTTGCTAGATAAAATATGAATTCCAGCATTGACTTGATTTTGATAAAATAAAGGTCTCTCATTCTTACCCAACCAATTAATTACACAATTATCAGAATCTGTTACTATTAATGAGGAATCAAATGGGTGAGAATTAGGATGAGTACAAATACATGCCAAAGAATGAGAATTTTCAAAATATTTTATAAAGCGCTCAAAATCTATATTGAATACAATATCTCCATTTAATAAAATGAAATAATCAGATTTAATCATATTTTTAAGATAATAGAATGATCCAGCAGTTCCAAGAGGTTTTTCTTCAATAACATATCTTATATTTACATCAAAACGTTTACCATCCTTAAAATAATCAGTTATTTTATCAGCTTTATAGCCAACCACCATAATAATATCATCTAAACCATATTGTTTTAAATTTTCAATTTGATGATAAAGAATCGGAAAACCATTTATCTCAATCATCGGCTTTGGAACATCACTATTTATTGATGAAATCCTAGTTCCAAAGCCACCCGCCATTATTACTACTGTTGGTTTATTATTTTTCATATAAAGTCCACGCTTTCGCACCATCATCATAAATTGTTGGAGTCATTACGATACCTTGTTTTTCTTTCAATTTTGAAACTAATGAATACTTTTCACGTGGATCACATAATATCATCATAAATCCACCGCCACCAGCTCCACTTATTTTAGCCGCTCTTGCTCCATTTGCTAGTACAAAATCATACAATTCATCAATTTCTTTATTAGATATTGTGCTTGCAACAGCTCGTTTTGCTAACCAACTTTCGTTTAAAATTCGTGCCATTTCGTCAAAATTAGCCATCAAAATAGCTTTTTTCATATCTTTAGCACTTTGCTTTAACTTTAACATACTATCAATAGAATTTTTATTATTTTCCTTAGTATTCTTTATCTGTTCATTAATAATTTTAGCACTTTCTCTTGAAGTACCAGTATAATACAATACTAATTCATTTTCTATTTCATTCCTTATCCAATTTTTAATTTTTAAAGAATTAACAATAACACTGTCATTTTTTTCAAATTCCATATAATTAAATCCACCAAAAGTAGCGGCATATTGATCTTGTTTACCACCTGTAAGTTGTAAATCTTTGCGTTCAATCTCATAAGCGAGTTTAGCAATATCATACTCACTTAATGGCAAGTTTAACCATTCCGTAAATGCTTTAATTATACAAACAACCATCGTACTTGATGAACCAAGTCCACTACCAGCTGGAGCATCAGAATAAGTAGTTATTCTAAATGATAATGGTTTATTATGGTTATAATCCTTAATAATTCTATTATAAACACCTTTATGTAGCATAGCAACATTATCAGTGTAATCTAAAAATGTAGAAGTATCTATCTCTTGATATTCTTTCCTATCTCTCACATCAAAAATAATTTTTCCATTATTAAGTGGTTCAATTGTGCAATATGCAAACATGTTAATAGTAACATTTAAAACACTTCCACCATATACATCACAAAATGGTGAAACATCAGTTCCACCACCCGCCAAACCAAGTCGAAGTGGGGCTGTTGCTCGTATAATCATAATTAAATTCCATCCTTATCTATTTTCTCAAATTGAAAATCATTATCAATTAAGTCTATAACTTTCTTTTTCAATATTTTTTTATTATTACAATCATAAAAATACTTCAAAATTTCTTGTCTAAAATTTTCATGATCAGTTAAATTTTTACTTTTCTTTTTAACATCAAAATCATCTTTTATAATATTCCATGCTGCATTCATCGAATAGTTATCATTTATAAATTTTAATGCTTCTTTTGAATACTCTATTAATTTTTTTTCGTTATTGTAAATATCTAAAATTGAATTTGCCATTTCTTTAGGAATATCACAAACTGTCAAGAACTTATCATAATTTTTTAATCCTTCTGCTCCAACACTTGTTGTTACCATCGGAACACCATGATATGCTGATTCAATTACCTTTCCTTTTATACCTGCACCATATCTTAATGGAGCCACAGTCATTTTTACATTTTTATATAATTCCAGTAATTCTTGATCAGAAACATATCCCTTTACAATAATATTATCACATTCTAAATCCTTGATTTCTTTTGGAGGATTTGATCCTGCAATTATTAATTTAATATTTTGTTTCATAATTATTAATGGATATACTTCCTTAACAAACCACAGCATTGCATCAACATTAGGTCTATGTGTGAATCCTCCAACAAATAATATTCCATCCCTATTCTTTATGTTATTCTTATAGTTATCAATAGTATCATCATAAAAATATGCATTAATTGCCTTTACATTGATAGATTTATCATTTTTTAATATTTCTTCTTTTTCAATATAAGAGGGATAATATACAACATCAGATTTATGCATTATTTCATATTCAATTTTTTTCCACTTATCTGATTCTAATTTGTGTTTTATATTTCCTGTTAATTCATATTCACGAAATTCACGTAAATAATGTAAATCATGACCATAATATATAAATTTAATATTAGTATAATTTCTTATAAAATCAATATATTTTTTTGTAATATGTGGCCTATTAGAATATACAATATCTATATTATTTTGATTATCAATAATCCAATCAAAAATATTGTTAGCATATTCAGGACCATATAAAACCTCAATTCCAAGTTGCTCAACCATAGTTGTATATGGTTCTTTATTATAAAAATTATCTCCTAAAAACTTAACATTATAACCCATTGCAACAAACATTTTCAAATACTGAAAAGTCGTTTTAGAGCCTGCATCTTTATCAAATTCAGGAACGTAATGATCAATAACAAGAATAGTTCTTTTATTATTAATTCGATCTCTTAATGAAAAATCATTTATAGATGTTTCTTTACTAGGCAATTTAGATATATCATCATACCACTTATTTAACAATTTATCACAGTTTTCTAATTGATATTTTTTTAATCCAAAATTTACATCTGTGCCATTTGATACACCTTCGTAATGCGTCACAACAGACAAGGGTTGATAAACTACTCTTAATTTTCTTTTTCTCACTTCAAATGCTAAATCAGAATCTTCACAATATGCTGGTGCATATCTAGAATCAAAGCCGCCTATTTCATCCCATAATTTCTTTGAAAGCATTATAGAAGCTCCTGAAATATAATCAACATCTCTCACATAATTATATTCCGGCTTAGATGTATCATCAAACTTACCATAATTAGCAGCTGTACCATCATTAAATATTATCCCACCAGCTTCTTGAAGTCTACCATTTGGATAAACTAATTTAGATCCAACAAGCCCAATATCTGAATTATTTTCTAAAGTATTAATTAATGGCTCTAACCAATTTTCTTTTACACTTGTATCATTATTTA
This sequence comes from Caryophanales bacterium UBA6331, assembly GCA_002438065.1. Lineage (GTDB taxonomy): Bacteria > Bacillota_I > Bacilli_A > RF39 > UBA660 > CAG-533. Next base: position 9,712 of record DJSP01000083.1, read on the forward strand.
AAAACAAAATATATTTTCCTTTTGCATATTTAGAAGCATTATTACAATTTAATAAAAATCCTTGATTTTTATTATTTCTAACTATTTTAATGTTATCAACATACATTTTCAAAAATTGAGTTTCATCTGTTGATACATCATCTGCTATAATAATCTCATATGAAATACCTTTAGTATTTAAATAAATTGCTCGTAAACAATAAATAGTATAAACAATTTCATTATACACAGGAATAATAATACTAACATGCGGTTTATCAAATTTAGGAAATTTTAATTTACCATAATGCAAATAAAAGTTATCAAGTACATAATGTTCAACAAAAGGATTAAACTTTTTAACATTTATATTTAACTTAAATGAATTAATTGGATGTTTAATTGCATTTCCCAATAATTTTATTTTATTTTGTAATTTTACATTCTTTTTCATAAATCACCACTACTTCAATTTCCATGCATCTTTTAGAAATTCTATTCTTTCTTTCATTTTTTGCTTATGCACATCTTCTAAATTAAATTTTTCAATATAAAATTTATGTATTTTATTTATTTCATCAATATGTTTTTGATGATTCATTGTTGAAGAAACATTATTACCATGTACTCTATAATAATTTAAAACTTTATCAGTGTACGCGATATCCCCATTACTTATTAAATTTACATAAAATAACCAATCTCCTGCTTGTTTAAATTCTCCAGATATCTTTAAATATTCTTCATAATTACCATTTTTTATTATACAACTAGAAACATTCGCAATTGTACAATTTAGAAAACTATAATTTTTTATTTCATCAATTCCATTATTAACATATGATTTATTCCAATGTCCGCTTTTTTGTATGTCAATTTCAGGCTTAATACTTTTTAAAATAATAGTTCCAAAAACATCAATAAATGCAGTATCACTATAGCTAATCATAATATCTTTATCATGTTCGATTGGTTTAACCAACGTGCTAATTAAATTCTTTTCACAATAGTCATCTGCTTCTGCAATCCAAACATAATCTCCAGTAGCAACTTCCATACCTTTTTTCCATTGTTTAAAAGCAGAGCCACTATTTTTATCATTGTAAATAGTTTTAACATTTACATAATCCTTAATTACATTAGCTATTTTATTAATTTTATCTATAGAATTATCTTTAGAACAATCATCTAAAATTATTAACTCATATATTTTATAATTTTGATTTAAAATACTATAAATTCTTTGTTCCATAAATCTTTCATAATTATAATTTGGAACAATAACTGATATTTTAACATTAGGTTCAGCTAAATTATATTGAAATTTTGCTTTTTCAATTAAATCATTTAATGTAATATTATCCTTAATTACACTATTCTTCTTAAATTTATAAGCAAATTGATATAAACTAATCAATAAATTACTTAAAAAATATAAATTATTACAATTTAATTTAAATAACAATCTATAATAAAACTTGTGCTTTTTTCCACATGCTTCTAAAAAATCCCAATAACAATGATTTTGTCTTATATTATATTCGGATGACAATTCATTAAATTTTTTTAATATCTTCAGGCGACGTTTAAAGTTCGTTTCCTTAGGAATAATATACAACAGCAATACAATTAATTGATTATATACAAGCACATCTTTTATCTCATCATAATATTTATTTTTTTTAATACGTTCTAATGTTACTTTTACACCATAAAAAATATCAAATCTTTTATCACTAAATCTACTATTTTGAATTGATTCACCGCGTTGAACATAATAATAATATGTATTAGCATAAGATATTTTTTTAGCGTTAACAAGTGCTGGAATAATAACAGCAATATCTTCATTAACTTTTCCTTCTGCAAAAGGATATTTACTAATTAATTCTTTTTTAAATAATTTATTACAAGCACTAGCTGCAAGTCCATTATTTGTTACATTCACAACATTGAAATCTTCAAAATTACAACATTTAGATATTATTTCTGCATTTTTATCTTCATAAACAACTTTTATATCACAAATAGCAATCTCAGACTTATTTTTTTCTATTGAGTTCATAAGTTTTTCATAAAAGTCTAAATCTACATAATCATCTGAATCTATATAACCAATATAATCTCCAGTCGCATTCTTTAAGCCAATATTTCTTGAATATGAAAGTCCACCATTTTGCTCATTAAAAATTAATTTGATTTTTTTATTATTTGAGTACTTCAGAAGTACTTCTCTAGATTTATCAGTTGAGCAGTCTTCTATAACTATTATTTCCAAGTTTTTATATGTCTGATTAAATAAAGAATCTAAACATTTGTCTATATATTTCTCTGTATTATATACAGCAACAATTACCGAAATTTTTTTATTCATCTTTGCATCTCCCCTGCATTATATCTCTTAATAAATACAATGATCTTAACCTATTGTATTCTCTAAATAATTTACTCTTTCTCTCATTTTTATTATTTTTCTTTACACTTGATCCTTCTTTATGAAAAGCTTTTAAATTTGGATCATACATACTAATTAAATTATCTCTCATAACTCTTTGATATAAAAATTCTTCTTCATGAAATAAAAATGTTTCATTATAAAATGGATATTTATATTTTTTTAAATACTTTTCACTAAATATTATACAACAACCATGTAATGGTGAATCCAATAAGATTTTATCGCCATTTTTAGATAATACTGGTTTATGCATCAGATGTTTAACTTTAATTCCAATTTGTAATAAAGAATAAGTTAAAGAATGTCTATATATCTTTATTAATTTTAAACATCTTTCTATTTCCACTCTTAATGATTTTTCATCTTTAATAACCGGAAAAGGATTAATAGACTCCCCAGTAGGCGATGAAATATAAGGACCCAACATATCAAATTTATATTTATCATAATCAAATCTAATATTATTTAAAAATTCTTTATCATTTATATAAACATCATTATTCATAACAATATAAAATTTAGAATGATATTTATTTCTTGCATATTCTATTCCCATATTATTAGCTTTCGCAAATCCATAATTTTTATCTAATTTTAATATATCATTCGTAAATTCACTTATTTTTTTTTCATCATTTTCTAAAAACGAATTATTATCAACTATTACAATATGACTATCTTTAAAATTTAAATTTTTTAAACATGATAAGCACTCTAACGTTTCATTGATATTTTTATAATGTAAAATTACAAAACTAAACATTTTATATTTCCTCAGCAAATCTTTTTTCTAATTTTTTAAATATTTTATAACAAATAATTAAAATAACAATTCCAATTCCAAGTAAAAAAGTTAAATTTCCAAGTTCTGGAATTCTATGAATATAAAATATATCACGATATGCATTTATTAAATGTGCCATTGGATTTAATCTAAATAACCAAATCATCCAAGTACCTTGAAACATTTCTGTTGAGTACAACACTGGTGTAGCATAGAAAAATAAATTTATAATAAACATAACCATATATTCGACATCTTTAACATATACATTAAAAGCACTAAGCAAAAAAATTATTGCTAATGAAATAACATATTGAATTATAGCAATAAATGGTAAAAAAATTAAATGCCAAGAAATACCACATCCACTAAATAAAACAAAAATTAAAATAATTACACATGAAATTAAAAAATTAATTAAACCACTAGTAACTATTGAAATAGGAAGAATTTCTCTCGGAAAATATACTTTTTTTATTAAATTAGCATTATTTGTAACACAAGTAGTTCCCTGACTAATAACATTTGTAAACCAAGTCCACGGTATAATTCCACATATTAAGAAAATTAAATAATTTTCAGTTTGAACTCTCATAATATACGGAAAAACAATTGCATAAACTAATACTTGCAATAATGGATTTATAAAAGACCATAATACTCCTAAAAAAGATGCTTTATATTTACCTCTAATATCCTTTTTTACATTAGTCTTAAGTAATTCTCTATATTGATGTAATTCTTTAAAAACATTCATATTATGCACACTCCTTTAAGTAAGCATCAATTACCTTGTTCGCATTTCCATCCATTGCAACCTCTCCATTATTTATCCAAATAGCACGGTCACATAATTTTCTTAAAGAATCTAAACTATGACTAACTATAACTATTGTCATATTACTTTTAGCAAGTTCTTCTAATTTAGTAAAGCATTTTTCTTGAAAATGTTGATCTCCCACTGCCAATATTTCATCAATAAGCAATATTTCAGCATCAACATTAATTGCTACACTAAACGCTAAACGCATATACATTCCTGAAGAATATGTACGAACAGGACTATCAATAAATTCACCTAATTCACTAAAATCAATAATATTTTGAATTCTATCTTCAATTTCTTTTTTTGTTAATCCAAATATAGAAGCATTAAAATAAATGTTTTCTCTACCCGTAAAATCAGGATGAAAACCAGCTCCTAACTCTAATAAGGATGTTAGTTTACCATATGTATTTAATGTTCCTTTATTTGGATAAATTATTTTAGTCATAAGCTTTAAAAGTGTTGATTTACCACTACCATTTACTCCAATTAAAGCAACAGTTTCTCCCTTTTTAATTTGCAAAGTTATATCATTCAAAACAGTTCTAACTTCAGTTTTATTTTTAAATCCCCTAACCAGCCTTTCTTTTAAAGTTTGAGGTTTATCTGAATATAGTTTAAATGTTTTAGTAACATGATTAACATCTATTGAAATATTATTATTCTTCATATTCATCTCCTAATCCATTGTATCATAATGTTTGACAAAATAATTAAAAAAATCACAAACTAAAGTGATTTTCTTAAACTTTTTGTTACTATTCACAACCTAGAATAATAATCTAAATAATGTTGATAACCATAAAAATGCCTATTTAAGGCATTTTTATGTGGATAAGTGACTGAAAGTTGTGGATAAACTACCTAGATTTTATGGGCTTTTTTCGATAT
>DJSP01000116.1 GCA_002438065.1 Caryophanales bacterium UBA6331
AAACTATTCACACTACCTATTTAGGAGGAAAGAAAGAATATGAGAGAAATTAAGAAAAATAATATGAATAAAAAGAAATTGTTGGTAGTAGGAATATTTGGAATGTTAACGATACTTGGAGGAACACTAGCTTATTTTACAACTACAAATAATATTGTTAATAAGTTTAAAACAGGATTATATCAAAATAAAATAGTGGAAGAATTTGTTTCACCTACTAATTGGACACCGGGAACTGTTACAGAAAAAACAGTTAAAGTTACTAATACTGGTAATATTCCAATGGCGGTAAGAGCAAGTATAACTGAAAAATGGGTAAGTGCAAATGGTAAAGAACTTGGTTTAAAAGATTCTAATAATAATGTTGCATCAATAATTGAATTTGGTAATGAATGGACAAAGGATAGTGATGGGTTTTATTATTATGGAACTAAAGAAAATAAGACTGTGTTAGATGCAGGTACAGAAAGTACATCATTTATTAAAAGTGTAAAATTTAATGAAAATATAAAGGCAACTTTAAATGAAAATGTATCATCTAATGGTAAAACAGTTACTTATACTTCTTCAGGAGATGGGTATGATAACGCAACTTATACATTAACTGTTAGAATTGATACAGTTCAATATGATGCTGCTAGAAATTTATGGAAATAATGGAAATAATTAATTAAATTGAAATGAAAAATTTATTAAAAAATATAATAATTAAGTTGCTTTATCTTTTAATTAGTATTTATTTAATAATTTTTATACCGTCTATTTGGGGAGAAAAGCCTTTAGTTATATTATCTGGATCAATGGAACCTATTTTAAAGGTTGGCGGTATTTTATATTATAAACAAGAGAATATTAATAATTTTAAAGAAGGAGATGTTTTAGTATATCAATTAAATGATCATACTATTTCACATCGAATTGTAAAAGTTCTAGATGATTCATTTATAACTAAAGGCGATAATAATAAATCGATTGATACATATGAGGTCTTAAGTTATCAAATTTTGGGTAAAGGGACAAATTGGTCAATACCTTATATAGGTTATTATGCTGATTTTATTTATAATCATAAATATTTATTAGTTATTGCAACTGGATTAATTTTTATAGATATTTTATATGATAATAAGAAAGAAAAGATTAAGAATGAAGAAGATAATTAATATATTATTAATTTTAATAGCAACTATTTTAGTTATAAATACAACATATTCATATTTTAATTCTAGTTTTAATAATGAATCTATTTTTAAAACTAAAAAGTATAATTTTATACTTAATGGAAATGGTGGAGTGTATGCTAATTTAGATAAAGTAGTTGTAAAAAACAATAAGGTAATATTACCTAAACCTATAAGAAAAGGATATACTTTTTTAAATTATGATGTAGATAATAATATTGATAATATTAATAATAAAGAGTTGTACGCTAATTGGAATATTAATGTTTATAATATAAATTATCAATTAAATGGTGGATATTTAAGTAATAAGAAAGAAAGTTATACTGTTGAAGAAGCATTTAATTTAGATATTCCATATAAAGATGGAAGTACTTTTGTTGGTTGGACTGGTAGTAATGGCACAATACCATCAGATAATGTTTATGTATCAAAAGAAACTACTGGTGACTTAAATTATATAGCTAATTGGGATACACAAAAATTTAGTGTGGATGTTAATTCGATTATTCAAAACAATTTGTATAGTTCTGGGGTAGATGATTTTACATTTTCAATATGGCTAAATGATAATTTAGTTGCTGACCATGTAATAGATTATTATAATATTGAGATAGAATATGGAACTAAATTAAAAATTTATGTTTATGATAGAGATGGATATAGTGTAAAATCTTTTAGAGAAAATACTTATGTTGTTAATAGTAATTTAGATATTAGACCTGAATGGTATGATGATATTCCGCCTACAATTACATCTTTTAGTGTAACTAATTTAGGTTATTATGATTCAAAGTATGGGGATTTAAAAGGATGGAACATTAGAGTATATATTAATGGTTATGATAATGGGACTGGAATTTATAAATATCAAACTTGGTTAAAGCCTTATGGAAGTGGAACAGGTGCAGCAAGAAAAGATGGAAACGATAGAACACTTAAAAATGTTTTGTATTTAGAGGAAGAGAGTGGACGAACATTTTGTGCTTATGCGATAGATAATGCTGGTAATGAGGCAGAAATGTGTGAAACAATTAAAGTTTAAATTTATTTTATTAATATATTTGTGATATGATAGATTTGTTAGGTGATGTATAAATGAATAAAAAAATAAGAAATTATATATTATTAGTTATTATTATTTTTGTAAGTGTATGTGTTATGTTAGTGATTGGTAATGTCTATAAGTATGTTAGTAATAGAAAAGAAAATAAAAGTTATATTGTTAATAAAGTTCAAAATTATGATTTTGAAAATATTGGTAAGGGAATTAATGGAGTAAAAAATAATGGTTTATTATATATAACTTATATTGGTAATGAGAGAATATATAATTTTGAAAAAGAATCTTATAAAATATTAAAAAATAATAATTTAACTTCTAAATTTGTTTACATAGATTGTACTAAAAATGTAAATAATGGAAAAGTAAGTAGTTTGAATGACAAGTTAAATGTAATAACTGATGTGGATATTGTTTTGCCTACTATTATTTATTATAAAGATGGAAAACCGGTTGATTATATTGATAGTACAAATCAAGTTTTAACAAGTGATAGATTTTTACAATTAATAGAAAAATGGGAGCTTGATGTAAATGATTAATGTAGTTTTATTTGAACCAGAAATTCCTGGTAATACGGGAAATATTATGAGAACGTGTGTTGCAACTAATACAACTTTACATTTAATTAAACCTTTGGGGTTTAGTTTAGATGATAGTTATATTAAAAGAAGCGGAGTTAATTATATAAAAGATTGTAATTATTTTGTTTATGAAAATATAGAAGATTTTTATAGTAAAAATAAAGGCGAATTTTATTATTTTACAAGATATGGTCATAAACCACACACATCTTTTGATTATACTGATAAAAGTAAAAATTATTATTTCTTTTTTGGAAAGGAATCTACAGGAATTCCTCCAAAGTTATTGAAACCACATTTAGATAGATGTGCAAGATTACCAATGACTGATAAGGTAAGAGCACTTAATTTATCTAATACGGTTGCTATAGTTGTTTATGAGGCATTAAGGCAACAAAATTATAATGATTTATTTTTTAATGAACCTCATAAAAGTATAAATTTTATTGAAGACTGTGAAGATTAGGATATTAAATAATTTTATAATTGATTCGTGTTAAATTAAATGTATTAGTATAGTAAGTAAGTTTACTTATACTACTACATTTTTTACCTTGTCCATATTTTAAATGAATATAAATCAAAGTTTACATGGATTACTGTAATATCTTTATATTTTTTATTTTTGTTTTGATTACTTAGTATAATTTTATAAATATATAATAAATTTTTATAGATTAAGTATTTATTATGTGGGTATTTAAAAATGCAATATCATTTAATTTATATACTAATCAAAAATAGGTAATTTATCATCTTTGATAAAATTGTTAATTAAAGAAAAAACTATAATAAATATAAGAGATAGTTGATAAAGCAAATAAAGAAATACTAAAATTAAAAGATAGTTAGTATTTTTTTAAATTAAAAAAAGAAAATTATTCATTTTCTTCTATAGATATAGCACCTACTGGGCAACATTCAACTGCTTCTTCAGCTTCTTTAGTTACTTCATCGTTTATAACTTTTGCATGGTCTTCATCAAAATCAAATGTTTTTGGTGCTGTACCTACACACATACCACAACCAATGCATACGTTTTCGTCTAATTTTACTTTTTTCATATTTCCTCCATATTAATATTATAAAAATTAAAACATTTAAAATCAAGTGATAGTAAAAAAATCTAAATTATGTTATTATTTTGTAGTAAAGGTTGTGTGAACTATTTATGGAAAATTTTGATAAAATTCCCAGTAGAACAGAATTAAATAAAAACTTATATAATTCTTATGAAAATCAAAGCTATGATAAATTTGATGTTAATTCTAATCAAGAAGTATTAAAAAATGATGCAAGAAAAATAGATGTTAATCAAATACGTGAAATTTTAGATAAAAAATATCGTGATAATGCACCTAAAAGAAAATCAATAGAAATTATTGAGCCAGAAGCACAGGAACTTGAAAGAGAATCAACAAAAGAATATGATTTAAACGCTATTTTAAATAAGGCTAAAAGTGACACTGATTATGATTATGATCGTAATAAATTAAATAAATCAGTTGATGCTAGTAAGTTAGTTGATGAAATTAAAAATAAATATCCTGAAAAAGAAGAAACTGCTGAAGAGAAAGAACTTAAAGATCTTATTCATACTATTGCCCAAATTGAAATAAAAAATAGTAAGAAAGATGCTGATTTATTAGGTTTATCAGAAACTAGTTCATATGAAAAAGATGAAATTGTACCAGATGAAGAAGATTTTTATACAGGCAATTTGAAAATATCTGAAAAGGATTTTGATGATTTTAAGGATATTGAAAAAGATATTAAATCTAATAATATTTTAGTTAAAATACTTATATTTATTTTTATAATTGTTGCAATTGGTATAGGTGTATTTGTCGCTAATAATTACTTTAATTTAGGATTATTTTAATAAATTTGGGTTAATAATATGATAAATTGAAATTTTGTTGTTAAACATTAGTTAAAATGTCACCGATTTATAATTACAGATAGCAAACAAAGGTGAACTTTGTTTGGATAAAAATTATAAATGATGAAATCTAAAAAGCAAGGGTATTATGAACTCACTTTGTTCGCCCTTGCTTTTAATCTTTCATCTCTTTCTTTTAAAACTTGTTCAAGTTGTTTTTGATTATCTATTCTCATTTGTTCTCTTCTTACTGGATCTTGTCTATGACCTTCAATTTTTTCGTTTCATAAAATATATTGTAGTATTTAACTTTAACTTTTTTGGTTAACACATTTTCAAACACTTGGATTTCGGTACCTTTATAAATTAACTTTATAGAATTATCTTGATCCAATATTTGATAATAATTATTTTTCCAAGAAAACATATTTCCGTTAAGTACAGTTCTAGTATCTCTTATACATAGAATATTAGATAAATCAGTATTACCTAATGGAACAAAAGCTGTTTCATTTTCTTTAGGCTCATAAGCATATTTTTCATTAAGATAATTACAATAAAAATCATTAAAAAATATATTCAATTCATCAATAGATTTAATACTATATCTTTTAATATCATTTATTAATCTATTTTGAATAGTGTTATTCCAATTTTCTATTTTTCCTTTAGCTTGAGGTGTGTTAGCTGCAATTATATTAATACCTAAATCTTCACACATATGACCAAAATTAGTTAGATTACCATCAATAGGGCTTATTAAAATAGTATGTTTATCACAGTATATGTTTTCTGGAATACCATATTTAGTAACTAGTATTTCTAACATATGAACATAGCCTTCTAAACATTCAGTAGGCATAAACCATCCACATAAAGCTTCACCTGTGGCATCATCAATAGCTAAATGTAAAGATGATTTTCTTCCATTTTGAAACCAATCATGAGGAGTACCATCAATCATAATTAGAATACCTCTTTGTGGAGAAGGCTCTCTCAAAGGATGACTATCATAATCTTTATTAAAACATCTATGTTGCGATAGGCTTGATCCAATGAAACTTTTCATACAAAGATTCATAAAAAGAATAACTTCTAATTTTAAGATTGTTCTCTTTTACTATTTTAGCCATGTTAGGATTCCAAACAACATCTTCATGATAAATATCTTGAAATTGTGTTATACTAATAACTGGATATTTATTCTTAAAGTTCTTAATAAATTCAATTTCTTTGGATGATGGTGAATTATTAGAAGGTTTATTTGTTAGGCCATGAACTAAAATAGAATCAATATCCTTTTTGTTTAGTTTTTGAGATAACCTAATTAAATGTATTTTAGTAAATCCAGTAAGAGAACTAATCTGAGAATAAGAATAATTATTTAAACCATTTATTTTGTCTTGAACAAGTTTTAATGTATATGGTTTATTATGCATAATAAAAATATCTCCTTCCCAAAGAAATATTATAAATCATTGTTGGTGACATTTCTATTAATGATAAGGTGACATTTTAAAAAAAGATTAACATAAATTGAAATTTTGTTTGCATTTTTTTTAATTGTATGCTATAATATTAATCGTATTCAAGGAAAGAGGGTTTTGAAGAATGAAAAATATTAAATCATTTATGATTACAATTTTAGTTGGTATATTATCTTTATTTGGATTATATACAAATGTTTTAGCAGAAACAGCACCAAAAACATTTAAAACTAAGGATCCTATTATTTTAATGGATTATATTGATGGTGCACCTAAAGTGCATTATAAAGAAATTGATGGTGGCATATTAGTTTACTGTCAAAATGAAGCATTAGTATATCAAGGTGGATATGCAATGGAATTATATAGTCAAATCGAGGATGGATTTATCTATATATTAGAAAACAAACCAAATACGGGGGATAAGTACAAAGACTATTATGCAATGCAAATTGCTATTTGGTGGTATGAAGATATTGTTAATGATAACAATGTAAATATTCCGAGAGATGTTAAGATTAATATCTTAGAGAAAGTTAATGATGATACATTTTGTAGAATTATTTATAATTTAGTTAATGGTGCTAATAATTATAGTCAAAAGAAAGATGTAAGTATTAGTATTAGTACTAATAATACTAAATTTAATTTAAGTGGTAACTATTATATTTCTGATGATATTAAAGTTACTTTTGTAGGAGATAAGGTTGATGTTGTATTAAAGAATGCTCCTAAAAATGCTGAAATTATTAATAAAACAACAAAAAATAGTGTAATAACATTTAATGTTAAAGTTCCTGTCTCAAGTTTAGAAAAAGGAAAAACAACATCATTTAGTGTAGAAGCTACATCAACTAGAACTATAAAAAGTGTTTATAATTACTTCTTTAATGAAGGATTTCAAAAAATAGTTTATGGAAAAGTATTTACAAATGATGTAAGTAAAAATGTTTCTTTAACATTATCAATTAATGTTCCAGAAGATAAAAAATATGATGTAAGTATTAGTAAAACTGATATAACTGGAGAAAAAGAAATACCAGGGGCCACATTAAACTTAAAAGGTGATAATAACACTAATTTAACATGGATTAGTACAAGCGAATCACATAAAGTAACATTAAAACCTGGATATTATAGTTTAACAGAAATAATAGCTCCAAAAGGATATATTTTAAGCAAAGAAACAATTGAATTTAGAATTGATGATGAAGGTAACTTATATCAAAAGAATATAGTTGGAGAATATGTAAAAGTAGATCGTATTAAAATGATTAACGAAGTAAGACCTACAATAAATATTAATAAATTAGATAGTAAAACTAATAAATATGTTAGTGGAGCTACATTAAATATTAAGAATAATAAGGGAGAAGTTGTTGCTTCTTATGTAACTGATGATAAATCACATTATATAAGTTTAGAAGAAGGAGAATATACATTAGTTGAAGTTGCTGCTCCAAGTGGTTATAAATTAAATAGTGTTCCTATTGAATTTAAAGTAGATGCAAATGGTAACTTATATATCAAAAATTCAAATAATGAATACGTTAAAGCTAATGGTATTATATTATATAATGATCCTGTTGAAATAATTATTCCTGATGTTCCTAAGACTGGATTATCAAGTGCTATGACTTATGTAGTTGGTTCAATTGCATTAATAGGTGGAGCAATAATATTAATTAGAAATGGAAAGAAATGTTAAGATTATAATTGGAGTTATTATTTCCGTATTAGGTATTGTGATTATTGGAAGTGATTATTACTTATCATTAAAGCATGAAGTTTTTGATGATATGAATAAGGCTTATTATGAACAAAATGTTGTTATTTCAGATGAGCCAGAGGAAATTAATAATGATAATCAAGAAGATATTTACAACAATAATGAAGATATAGTTAATAGTAATCAAGAACCAATAGTTGAAATAGATGATGGAAAAAATAATAATCAAATTATTGAAAATTATATTGGTTATTTAAAAATACCAAAAATAGAACTTAATAGAGGTTTTTATAATATAACTTCAACGTTAAATAATGTTAACAAAAATATATATGTTCATCCTGCTTCTACATTTCCAAATGATACGAGTGGTAATAATTTAATATTAGCATCTCACTCTGGATCTAGTTCAATAAGTTATTTTAAAAAATTATATAAACTTGAATTAGAGGATGATATATATTTAGAATATAATGGTAAAATTTATCATTATAAAATAAAAAATATTTATACTGTTCCGAAGGATGGTACAGTAGCATTAAGAGTAAAACAAGACGTTAGTACAATTTCATTAATAACATGTACAAAAGGAGATCGTAAAACACAAACTATATATATTAGTGAATTAGTTAATGAATAAAAAAGGGAAAAGAGATGATGTAAGATGGTAGAACTGTCTTTATTAGAAAAAATTAAAACATTATTTACTTTAATTTTTTCTTCATCTCTTTTTTTAATACTTTTATTAGGCATATTTATTATATTAGTAGATATTTTTTACATATCAAAACAGTCAAAAAAAGTTAAAATAATGTATTTTGTTGTAAGTATTGTGGTAATAGGTATATTATTGCTTACTTATTTTGAAGAATTTTTAAAATTTATAAACGTATTAAATAAAAGTATTGTTATGTTAATCAATTTTCCATCACTACTACAATATACTATTATAATTTTTATAACTTTAATAATTATGATTATTAGTATTCTAAGTAAGAAAATTAATAAGGTAATAAGTAGAATAAATATTGGTGTATTTATAGCAGATTTATTTATCTTTTTCTTACTTTTAGATCAAATAAATAAATCAAATATTGATTTATCGAATAAAGTTGATATTTACAGTAATAGAAATTTAATGGTGCTATTTGAATTAAGTATGATAATATTTACAATTTGGTTATTAGGTTTGATAATATATAAAATATGTCTTATTTTAATATCTAAAAATAATAATAATAAAGTTAATTCAGAAATAAGTCTTATAAAGTCTGAAGAAATTAAGAAAAATAATAATACCGATAGTATTGAAGAGGAAATTGAATTACCTAAACGTAAGGAGGATGGAACTATTATTAATCTTTATGAAGAACCAGAAATGCCTAAAACAATTGAAGAGTTACGTAAAGAAAGAGTATTAGAGGATTTAACTAATAAATTTGATGATAATTCAAATATGATAGATGATTTATTTACTGTTGAAGAATATAAAGAATTAAGTAAATTGTTACATGATATGCAAAAAAACAAAAAGGTTTAAATTAAAAAGCCTTGTTTAATAAGTCTAAGGAATAGTTGCTTGCAAAGGGCAAGCAACAAAAATCTACTAGCTATGCTAGTGGGAGTTAAGAAGCTTTTAGCAATAAAACTATCTCTCATGCTATAACATTAAAGGTAATATATAATAAATTAAGAAAAGTGGTGCTAGTATAGATATATATACACGAAATTTGGAAACAGAAATTTTTGGGCAACACGATATTATATTAGTACGGTATGACTAAATGAAGCAACGATAAGAAAATATATAAGAGAATAAGAAAATGAAGATAAATTAACAAAGAAAGAATATGAAAACCTTTTAAGGGTAATGTAGTCATTACATGGGCCTTGAACAAAGTGAAAGGAAACCTTCATTTGTGGGCTTGTATATATTAGTGGCCTTATAGGCCATCTGAAAACCACGTCTTTTGGGCGTGGTTATTTATTTAATTAATTTTGCATGAACTACTAATCTTTCCTTACTACCATTTGAGCAAGTTGATAATGTTAAAATTTTAGTGTTTTCATCATAAGTAGCATTAAAGTTATAAATACTTCTTTCTACTACCATTTTTAAGAATTCTAACTTTTTATCAGGAGATGCAAAGTTGGCGATTAAATAATCATTAGTAACAGGTATTTTATAAATTGAAATAATTTGCCATTTCATATTTTCTTTTGTTGTATTAAAAGTAATTATTTGATTACTTGATTTTTTATACCATGATGGATTTGTAACATATCTTAATGTTCCAAACATTTTTTGATTAGATAAATTATGTCCAAAAATAATAGTATTATCAGATAAATCTTCGACATTGTTACGATAATCCATATAAATCCAACCATGCCTATTTTTATTTTTGTAATAATCTCTATAAAGATAGTAATCATTGTCAGTTGATTTAACGACAGGGTAATCTATTTTTGTATTATTAACAGTTAACCATCCAACTGTATCATCATTAATCTCTAATAATTTTTCAAAAACTTTTTCATATTTTACATCATAAATTGTAGTTGTTGTGGAAGTAGTTATTGTTACTCTTTCTTTATCATCATTATTTGGTTCAATATAAATAATTTCTTCTTCATTATTATTAGTTGGAATGTCTAAATCTAGTTTTATTTTATTCAAATCATTTTCAATATTATCATATTTTTCTGTATCGCTATAATTAACATATAAATTAATTAACATCATTGTTCCAACAGATAAAATAACAAGTAAGAGAGAAAATTTAATAACATTTAAATTTATTTGTTTAAACATATTTTTCTTTTTATATTCATTTGAATAATTTATTTTAAAGTTTATATTGGAAAGTTTAATGAAATCTTCATTATCTTTTTTTAATTTAGTAATATATTCAATAATATTATTTAAATTGACATCTTTTTCATCAAAAATAATTCTAATATTTTTAAGATTCATTTTTATTATTATATTAAATATAAATTCAAATTGTTTCTTTGAGAAATATTTAAACTCAAGAACTTTTAAGTATTTGTTGATTTTCATGAAATCTTCAAAATCAGTATAATCTTTTTCTTTAAATTCAGGAATAATAATTTCCTTTTTATAAAATATATCAGAATAAGTATTAATTTTATTTATAGACATAAAGTTGCTTACAAATAAAATTTCATTTCTAACTCTTATTTGTAAATCTTTATTTGTATCTATTTGTTCTAATAGATAGGAAGGAATATCATATAATTCAATATTTTTTAATGTCTTATTATTTAATATTTCTAAAAATTCATCATATTTTAATGATTCGTCATAATTAAGAATTATTTCATCTATTTTATTTGTTTCATTTATAAGTTTTAGAGTAATTAAAGTAGCTTCCTTATCATTAATTATACATTTATGAATATTATTTTTAATAATTATAACGTTTAAAAAAGAAGATACTAATTCTAGATTTTCATTAATGTATTTAATACTAAAATAAGTTTCTTTAGTAGAAATAACATTAGTGTTGTTTAAATTTTCTTTAATATCTTTATTTAATAAACTTACTATAATTTCATTTTTAACTATTTTAAATACTATCTTATTCATACATTAATAATAGCATAAGTTAATCTATAATTAAAGTTAGAATAATTAAAAATATTTAAAATATTATTATCAGTTAGTTTTCTTTTTATTATTTATTTGGTAAAATACTTTAAAAGGTTGGGATAATCATGAAACTAAAAAATAGTTATTTTTATACATTAAGAGAAAATGCGAAAGATGAAGATTCTACAAGTGGTAATTTACTTGTTAGAGCAGGAATGATTAAAAAAGTATCTAGTGGAATTTATATGTATTTACCTCTTGGATTAAAGGTTTTAGATAATATTAAAAAAATTATTAAAGAAGAGATGGATAGAACTGGTGCACAGGAATTATTAATGCCAAGTTTAATACCTGAAGAAATATATGATACTTGTGGTAGAAATCAAGCTATGGGAGCATCTATGTTTCATTTAAAAGATAGATATGATAAACCTTATGTATTAGGACCTACTCATGAGGAATTATTTACAATTGCTGCTAAAAGTATGGTTAAAAGTTATAAGAATTTACCATTTACTATTTATCAAGATGCACCTAAATATCGTGATGAAGCAAGACCTAGATTTGGTTTAATTAGAGTTAGAGAATTCTTTATGAAAGATGCTTATTCATTTGATAGAGATGAAGATGGATTAGATGTTTCTTATCATAAAATGTATGATGCATATAAAAAGATATTTGATAGGGTTAAACTTAATTATGCCATAGTTAGAGCAGATACAGGAGTTATGGGCGGATCTTTATCAGAAGAATTCCAAGCTGTAACTGATGTTGGAGAAGATGTACTTGTACTTTGTGATAAGTGTAATTATGCATCTAATATGGAAATAGCTAAAACAGTTGTTAGTGATAGTAATGAAGAAGAAAAAAAATTAGAATTAGTTGAAACTCCTCATATGGAAACTATCGAAGAAGTTAGTAATTATTTAAATATACCTAAAGAAAAAACAGTTAAAGCAATGATGATGAGTATTGATGATAAATTAGTAGTACTTTTCCTAAGAGGAGATAGAAACCTTAATGAAAATAAGGTATGTAAATTATTTGGAGTTAGTGAAATTAATTTTGCTGATGATGAATTAATTAGTAAGTCTAACGCTGTACATGGTTTTACAGGACCAATTGATTTAAGTGGTGCTAAAATTGTTATTGATGATGAAGTTAAAGCAATGAAAAACTTTGTTGTTGGGGCAAATAAGAGTGGATATCATTATATTAATGCGAATGTGGATGATTTTAAATATGATATTTGTGCTGATATTAAAGAAGTTTTAGAAGGGGATAATTGTCCTTGTTGTGATGGAAAACTTTATTTTAAAAAGGGAATTGAAGTTGGAAATACCTTCAAATTAGGAACTAAATATTCTGAAAAGTTAGGATTAACTTATTTAGATGAAAATAACAAGAGTAATCCAGTTGTAATGGGATGTTATGGTATTGGAGCTGGAAGAATACTTGCGGCTGTTGTTGAACAAAATAATGATGAAAAAGGAATAATTTTTCCAATTGCTGTTGCTCCATTTAAAGTAGCTATTGCTCTTATGAATGTGAAAGATGAAATTGCAAGTCTAACTGCTAATAAGTTATATGAAGAATTAAATAACTTAGGAATTGACACACTTTTAGATGATCGTGATGAAAGAGCAGGAGTTAAATTTAATGATTTAGATTTAATAGGTATTCCAATTAGAATAACAATTGGTAAGAAAATTAATGAAGGATTAGTAGAATTTAAACCTAGATGTGAAAGTGAATCGAAAGATATTAAATTAGATGAAATAGTTAATTATATTAAGGAATATATAGATGCAAACAAGTGATAAAAAAAGAACAATTATAGCAATCATTATTGCGTTTGTTACAATGTTTATAGGATATTTTCTAGCATATAAATTATATACTTTAGTTATGAATAGGTAAATGTGCCTATTTTTTTCTTCTTTGCATAGGATATATTGGTGATAAAATATGGATAACTTTGATTTTGATAAAGTTAAAAAGAGAACTAATGTAGATAAAGATACAATTATAGATTTAGCTAAAATGGTTAATGAGAATGGATTAAAAGATGAAAAAACTTTAAGGACAGTTATAAATAAATTAAGTTTAATGACAGGGAAAGATGTTAGTAAAGATTTAGAAGATAAAATAATTGATACAATAAAAGAAGATAAAGTACCTAAAAATGTTAAAGATATGTTTTAAAGATAGCATATCTTTTAATTGTACATTTATTTTACTGGCAAATTAATGTAAAATAATGACAAAATATGGGAGCTTTGCTATAATTAATTTGTGATTATTATGGTAAATATTTATGATTTAAGTTATGAAAAATTAGAAGAAAATTTATTGAGTTTAGGTGAAAAAAAGTTTAGATGTAGTCAAATATGGGATTGGTTATATATTAAAAGAGTAACTAATTTTAATGATATGTCTAACTTAAGTAAAGATACAATAAATAAACTTAATAATAATTTTTCATTTGATTATATAGATATTTTAAGAAAACAAGAAAGTGATTTAACTAATAAATATTTATTTCGTTTAATAGATGGTAATTTTATAGAAGCAGTTCTTATGAAACATGATTATGGATATTCTGTATGTGTATCTAGTCAAGTTGGATGTAATATGGGATGTACATTTTGTGAAAGTGGAAGACTTAAGAAAGTAAGAAATTTAAATACTTATGAGATAGTTGAACAAATTTTACTTATAGAAAAAGATATTAATCGTAAAATTGATAGTGTTGTTATAATGGGAATTGGAGAGCCATTTGATAATTATGATAACATTATAGAGTTTATTAAGATTATTAATCATCCTAAAGGATTACAAATAGGAGCTAGACATATAACTGTTTCTACTTGTGGATTAATTCCTAAAATTAAGGAGTTTAGTAATTTAAATTTACAAGTTAATTTGGCAATTAGTTTACATGCTAGTAATGATGAGCTAAGAAGTAAGATTATGCCTATAAATAAAGCCTATCCTTTAAAAGATTTGATAAGTACTTTAAAAGAATATATTGCTAAAACTAATAGACGAGTTACTATTGAATATGTTATGCTTAAAGGGGTAAATGATAGAGAAGAGAATGCGAGGGAACTTGCTAATTTACTTAAGAATATGAATGTTTATGTTAATTTAATTCCATATAATGAGACTAGTCACATAGAATATAAAAGAACTAATAAAGAAGATATAATGGAGTTTTATGATGTGTTAAAGAAAAATAATATAAACGTTACAATAAGAAAAGAATTTGGCAAGGGTATTGATGCAGCATGTGGACAGCTTAGAGCAAAAGAGGTGAATAAGGAGTGAAATCATTTTATTTAACAGATACAGGTAGAGTTAGAAGTCATAATGAAGATTCAGTAACAATTGTTAAAAATGCAAGTGGCGAGCATTTAATGATAGTTGCTGATGGAATGGGTGGACATCGTGCAGGAGAGATTGCATCAAGTATGGTTGTTACCCAAATAGGAACAAGATTTAGTAATTTATCAACAATTGGATCTAAAATGGATGCCGTTAAATGGCTTAAAGAAAACGTTGATGAAGTTAATGCAAGTATTTTAAAATATGGTGAGGAACATTCTGAATCAATGGGACTTGGTACAACTGTTGTTATGGCTTTGCTTACAAAAGAATTTCTTATATTTGTAAATATCGGAGATTCAAGTGGATATGTTTTAAAAAATAAAGTACTTCACAAAATAACTAAGGAACATACATTAGTAAATTTCTTAGTTGAAACAGGGGAGTTAACTCCAGAAGAAGCAATAAATCATCCTAAGAAAAATGTGTTAATGAAAGCTCTTGGCGCTAGTGAAAAACAAGAATTAGATATATTTGATGTAGATCCTAATGTTGATGCTATATTATTAGTTACAGATGGTTTAACAAATATGCTTACGATGGATCAAGTTGAAAAAGTATTAAATGATGATGAATTAAAATATGAAGATAAATTAATTAAGTTAATTAAGAAGTGTAATGCAAGAGGGGGAACAGATAACATTTCAATTGCTTATCTAGTAAAGGATAGTGATATTAGTGATAACTAAGGGACAAAAAATAAATGACCGTTATCAAATTGTTAAAACAATAGGTGAAGGTGGAATGGCTAATGTTTATTTAGCTTATGATACTATTTTAGAGAGAAATGTAGCTGTTAAAGTTTTAAGAGGAGATTTAGCTAATGATGAAAAATTTGTTAGACGTTTTCAAAGAGAAGCTCTATCAGCAAGTAGTTTATCTCATCCAAACATAGTTGAAGTATACGATGTAGGTGAAGATAATGGTGTTTATTATATTGTAATGGAGTATATTGAAGGCAAACATTTAAAACAATTAATTAAGAAACGTGGAAAACTTACATTAAACGAAGTAATAGATATAATGCTTCAAGTAACAGATGGAATTGCTTGTGCTCATGATTCTTATATTATTCATAGAGATATTAAACCACAAAATATAATGATACTTGATAGTGGAATTGTTAAGATTACTGACTTTGGAATTGCAATGGCTTTAAATAGTACCCAGTTAACTCAGACTAATTCGGTTATGGGTAGTGTACATTATTTACCACCAGAACAAGCAAGTGGAAAAGGATCTACTGTTCAAAGTGATATATATTCAATGGGTATTTTAATGTATGAACTTTTAAGTGGAAAGTTACCTTTTAGAGGAGATAATGCGGTTGAAATTGCCCTTAAACATTTAAAAGAGCCACTTCCTTCAATTAGAGAAGAGTGTCCTGATCTACCACAGGCTGTTGAAAATGTTATATTAAAGGCTTGTGCTAAGAATCCCAAAAATAGATATCCAGATGCAAGAAGTATGCATGAAGATTTAAAGACTTGTACATCACCTTTAAGAGCTAATGAACCTAAATATGTTTATAAGTATCCAGAATTTGATGAAGCAACTACGGAAAAAAGAGAAAAGGCGATTGAGAAAACTATGGAATTTAGCAAAATAGAAGATAGTAAAGAAAAAGATAAGGCTTCTGAAGTCAAAGTTAAAAAAATAGATGAAAAGGATATTGAAACTAAAAAAGAGAATAAAATTTTAGTAATTCTTGGTGCTATATTTGCAGGTCTTGCAGTAATTGCGGCTACAATAGTTGGAATTTTAGTGCTTTTACCTAATAACAGTGAAATGCAAGTGCCAAATGTATCTGGAAAAACAGTTGATGAGGCTGTCGAAATATTTAATAATATGGGTCTAAAAGTAAGTGCGGAAAATAAATATGCGCAAAGTGATGAAGTAAAAGAAGGAGATGTCGTAAAGACTGATCCATCTAGTGGAAGAACAGTTAAGAAAGGTTCGGAAATTACATTATATATTTCTCAAGGAAGTAATACATTTGAAATAGAAGATTATGTTGGACAAGAAGTTTATGGAGTTAAAGCGATACTTGAAAAGATGCATAACTTATTTGTAATAATTGAGGAAGATAATGTTGATGATCCTTCGAAATATGAAGAAAATAAAATCATTAAGCAAGAACCTGCTGCAGGAACAAAAGTTAAATCTGGCGATACAGTAACTCTCCATATTGCTAAAATTGCTGGTGTTTATCCAGACTTTACAACTGGTTATAGTTTAGCTGACATTCAAGCATGGGGAGAAAAATATAATATAAAAATTAAAGAAGAATATGTTCAAGATAATAGCTATGAACCAGGTGCTATCATTAAGCAAAGTAAGCCGGCAGGAAGTAATGTTGTAAGTGGAATGAGTATTACTATAACTATTGCAGAAGAGGAAACAAGTATAGACAATGAATAATAAACAAGAAGGAAAAATAGTTAGAATAATAAGTAATTTATGTACTGTAAAAGTAGATGATAAATTATATAACTGTAAACCAAGAGGAAAGTTTTATATTCAAAATAAAATCCCTCTAGTTGGTGATAGAGTAATAATTGATACTGATAATAATTATATATTAGATATATTAGAGAGAAAAAATAGTTTAAAAAGACCAATGATTGCTAATGTGGATGTTTCGATAATTGTTACAAGTGTTAAAGAACCTGATTTAAGTTTATTACTTTTAGATAAGTTATTATGTTTAGTATTATTTAATAAGATTAAGCCAATAATATGTTTTAGTAAGACTGATTTATTAAATAAAGAAGAATATAAAGAGTTTGAAAAAATATATGATTATTATAATAAAATTGGAATTGATGCAATTAAAAATACAGAAGCCACAAAATTAGATAAACTTATTGATGGAAAATTAGTTGTACTTACTGGTCAAAGTGGTGCTGGTAAATCAACTTTATTAAATAAAATAAATCCAGAATTAGATTTAGAAACAAATGAAATAAGTAAAGCTTTAGGAAGAGGAAAACATACTACGAGACATACGGAAACATTTAAGTATAAAAATTCTTATATTTCAGATACTCCGGGATTTAGTAGTTTGGATTTAACTAACTTAACTAAACAAGATATAAAAAATACTTTTATTGAATTTGGTAATGATTGTTATTTTAGTGATTGTAATCATTTAAAAGAAAATAAATGTGTTGTTAAAGAAAAAGTTAATGCGGGAATTATTTTAAAATCAAGATATGATAATTATGTAAAGATGGTGGATGAGGTTGAAAGTAAGCGTATCATTTATAAAAAATAAATATAATGATGTAAAGAAAACAATTGAAGCAATAAATTATACAAGTGCTGATTATATTCATGTTGATATAATGGATGGAAAGTTTGTTGAAGATAAGAATTATGATATTAATGAAGTTGCTTTATTTTTAAGAGAAAATGTTAAACCATTAGATGTCCATTTAATGTGTTGTGATTTAGAAAAATATATTGTAGAGTATGCTGATTTAATGCCAAAATTTATTACTTTTCATTTAGAAGCATCTGATAAAGTTAATGAAATGATTGATATGATTCATAGTTATGGTATTAAATGTGGAATAAGTATTAAACCAAATACAAGTGTTAAGGAATTACTACCATATTTGAATAAAATAGAATTAGTACTTGTAATGAGTGTTGAACCTGGAAAAGGTGGACAGAAGTTTATGCCTATCGCAATAGATAAAATAAATGAGTTAAGAAAATTAAATAAAAATATTATTATCTCTATTGATGGTGGGATAAATGATGAAACTGTGAGACTAGTAAATACTGATATGGTTGTATCCGGGTCATATGTTTGCATGAGTGATAATTTTGAAGAAAAAATTAATAAATTAAAGAAAAATATAGGCTAATTTGTAACCTATATTTTTCTTTTCTTAATTAAATCATATCCTAAATAACCAATATACATTGTTATTGTAGTAAGTGATATACATAAACATATTTTATGTAATTTAGTTATTTCATATTTAACTTCGATATGACCAATATCACCACTTTCTAATTTAATGGATACTAATCCCATCTCATTTTCGTAACAATCAATAACTTTTTTATTTCCATTATTATCAGTAAATCTTACAACATAACCTTTGTAATATAAATAAGGTAACTCTAAAGTAGTATCTTTATCTATATTATCAATATCAAAATTTAAAACCCCATTAACTTTAGATTCATTACTAATTTTAGCGGTACCATTTGTTATTAAAATTTTTTGATCTCGTGTATTAATATAATCGATATTCTTAATTGCTTTTTGTGGCCAATATTCTAAGAATGAAGAGTATCTACTAACATCATTTTTTGTATCAATAATTTCTTCTTCTAAAAACAAATTATTATTTGCAACTTTATATTTTATATTCTTAGTAAAGGTTAAAGCATATACTGAACTAATTAATATAATTAAAGAAATAATTACATATTTAAGCCATTTCTTGTTAAAACTATTTATTAAACAAGAGAAATTTATTCCTGTAATAATTGATAGGGCAAAGACAACTATTTCTAATAATCTCCACGGGAATTGAATCATTAAAATTACACCAGGCATCATAATCCATGGAAATATAAATGTTGTACTAATTAAAGAGGTAATACCAACAAATAAGAAATATTTATAAAGTTCTTTATCTTTATTTTTCTTATAATAAAATAAAGTAAGAATAAGGCCAAATAAAATTGGTAATCCAACACAAAAATACATAGATGAATCAGTTCCGTTTGCATTCCTAAATAATAATTGTAATGGATTTAAAGCATGTCCCATGACTGATGTTCTAGAATACATTTTACCATATCTAAATACTTCATATTCAGCACTCATCTTAGTTTCAATTAATGGTATTTCAAAGAATAATACAGATAATACAATAATAATTAAAGAACTAATTAAAGGCCATAAAATTGTTTTCTTATTAACAAAAACTTTTTTTATATTTAAACAAACTAGTATAAAACCTAAAATAAATACAAGTAGAGTACTAATGTTATGAGAAAGTAGCAATAAAATTGTTCCAAATATAAAAATATATTTTTTATCTATTTTCTCATTTAAAATATAATATATACCTCTAAAAATCATTGGTATAAATATAAAACTAGCCATTTCTCCAACTGCAAGTCTTGTATAACTGTTAAGCATACGATAAGGTGCAGTCATATAAATAACACTTGCAATAATTGCGGCTTTCTTATCTTTATAAGTATCATTAACTAATTTAAACATTGATATTCCTGATAAAAAATAAGTTAAGAAAATAAAACATTTCATACCTAGTGCCACATCACCACTTATTAGTTCAAAAAAAGCAGTTATAAAAGTAGAAACTGGTGGATAAAATAAATTCCAAGCAAAACCTAAATTATGAGAGTATCTTGCAATAACAAAAATACTATTTCCATTTCTTATTTGTTCTAAAGTTCCAAATGATCTCGCCATATGAAAATCTCCATCATGACTACTAAAGAAACTATCTCTAAATAATGGATAACACATTAAAGTAGCAATAATTAGTATAATACCATAGCATATCCATTTTTTCTTTTTTTCATTCATATAAACACACTCCTAGTACTTAAAGTATAACCTATAAGTGATTAAAAGTTAAATAAAATTGTTAATAATTATTTACTTTTCTACATTTTAATTATGTTATTAATAAATAATATTTTTAATTTGATAAGAAAGTTTAATAATTGATTTAATTTTAAAAAAATGCTAGAATATGATGCAATTAGGGGGATAATTATATGCGTATTTATGGTTTTTATGATGAGTATACTGGAAATGAAATTGATGATGCACTTAAAGAATTAACTGTATCGGAATATCGAACTTTAGAGAATATTTTTGAGGATAAAGGAATTAATATAATTAAATTTAAAAAAGATAGAGAATGTATTTCTAGTAGTATAGTATTAAAATTTTCAAATATTCTTGAACGAAATAAAAAAAATCGTAAAACATTTTTTAATCAATTAACTTTAAATATTATAGATTTAATTAATAAAGGTAAGACAAATAGAGAAATATGTGAAAAGTTAAATATAGATCATAAAACTTTATATTTTGAATTAAAAAAAGTTAAAAATTGTGAAAGAAATTATGATAGGAAATTTTTTTATGATGGAAAGATTGTAAGTAAAGAAAAGCCAAAAAATAAATATGGTAAAGAAAATGTTTTAAATATAGGTAATAATAATACTTTAAGATTTCTTGTTATATCTGATTTACATTATGGAAATAGTTTAGAAAATGTTGAAGCAGTTAATAGAGCATTTAATTATGCTAAAGGAAGAGGAATCAATATAATTTTAGCTTGTGGAGATTTTATTGATGGAACATTTTCTAAGGGAATGCAAATTATAGAAAGATATTTTAAACAATTTGAACATTTTGTCTTAGATTATCCCTATGATAAAGAAATTACAACTTTTGGTGTAGGTGGAAATCATGATTATAGTATTAAATTTACAGATGATTTTGATTTTATAAAATTTTGTAGTAGGTATCGCGATGATGTTGTTGTTGATAATTATTGTAATAGTGTGTTTAAATTAGGAAATGATTCTATTTTAATGCATCATGATATAGAAGGTTTTCAAAGAATTAATAAATTATCTAAAATTGTTTTAAATGGTCATAGACATAAATATAGCGCTAATTATATAAATAATAAAAAAACTATAAATATATATGTTCCAACTTTATCTAATTTAGTACAAGTTGTTCCAGAAATACTAGAACTTGATTTGAGTTTAGATAATGGAATGATTATAAATGTTAATGTTAAGGAAATATGTTTTAGCAATAGAGATATAATTTTAAGTGAAAAAGATTATAGTTTTAGTAATAAGTGTAATGAATCTAAATTAGATGAAAAACCTAAAATTATAGAATTGAAAAAAAGAAGTTCACAAATAGATAAATTTAATAAAAGATATGGTTTATAAATCTCAAATTTTTTGAGATTTTTTTTAAAGTTTATGATATAGTTAATTTAGAATAGGATTGAGGCTGTGTGAGAAAGAATAAGTTAGAACTTATATTATCAATAGTAGTTATATTAATTTGTCTTATTTTAGGTTATATCATAGCTAAATCTTTAATTTAGGAGAATGATTATGGATAATGAATTTAAAGTGTTAGATGAATATTTTAGAGTGGTTAATTATTTATCTTGTGCAATGATTTATTTAAAGGATAATCCTTTACTTAGAAAATCTTTAGAAATGGATGATATTAAAAAGAAGTTAGTAGGACATTGGGGAAGTGCACCAGGACAAAATTTTATTTATGCTCATTTAAATAGAGTCATCAACAAGTATGATTTAAATATGATTTATATTTCAGGACCTGGTCATAGTGGACAGGCTATGGTTGCTAATTCTTATATTGAAGGAACTTATAATGAATTTTATCCTGAGGTAACTAATGATTTAGAAGGATTAACTAAGTTATGTAAGAGTTTTAGTTTTCCAGGAGGACTTCCTTCTCATGTTGCACCAAATGTTCCAGGATCTATTAATGAAGGTGGAGAACTTGGTTATAGTTTAGCTCATGCTTATGGTGCTGTTTTAGATAATCCTAAGTTGATTGCAGCTTGTGTTATTGGGGATGGAGAAGCTGAAACTGGTCCTCTTGCAGCAAGTTGGCAAATAAATAAGTTGATTAATCCCATTACTGATGGTGCTGTTTTACCAATACTACATTTAAATGGTTATAAAATTGCTAATCCGACTATTTTAGCAAGAATTAGTGAAAAAGAACTTATTAGTTATTTTGAAGGGATGGGATATCATCCATATATTGTTAGTGGTTATAAAGTTAGTGATATGCATAAATTAATGGCTGATGCGATGGATAAAGTTATTTTAGAGATTAAAACTATTCAAAGTAAAGCAAAATTAAGTAATAATAGTAAGAGACCTTATTGGCCAATGATTATTTTAAAAACTCCTAAAGGATGGACAGGAATTAAGGAATATAATGGATTAAAGATAGAAGGTTCATTTAGATCTCATCAAGTTCCTATTAACGTAAGTGATGCTAATCCGGATAATTTAAAATTATTAGAGAAGTGGCTTAAGAGTTATAAAGTAGATGATTTATTTGATGAAAATGGTAGGGTAATTAGGGAAATAAGAGATTTTGTTCCTAAAAAAGATAAAAGAATGAGTAGTAGTAAATACGCTAATGGGGGATTACTACTTAAAGATTTAAAATTACCTGATTATAAAGATTATGCTGTTAAATTTGATGGTCATGGTACTATGCAAGCTAGCGACATGTTAAATTTAGGCACTTATTTAATGGATGTTATTAAGAAAAATGATAATTTTAGAATTTTTGGGCCTGATGAAGCATTATCTAATAGATTTAATGATGTTTTTAAGGTTACTAATAGAAAATGGAATGGGCAATTACTTTCTAGTGATGAATATTTAGCAGCAAATGGTAAGGTTATTGATAGTATTTTATCTGAACATGTTTGTGAAGGATTATTAGAAGGATATTTATTAACTGGTAGACATGGTTTAATGCATAGTTATGAAGCATTTATAAGAATTGTAGATTCTATGGCAAGTCAGCATGCTAAGTGGATTAAAATGTGTAAGGAAATTCCTTGGAGAAGTGATATAGCAAGTTTAAATTATATTTTAGCTAGTCATTGTTGGCAACAAGATCATAATGGCTTTACTCATCAAGATCCGGGATTTATTAATCATTTAGTTACTAAGAAAGCTGATACTGTTAGAATTTATTTACCAATAGATGCTAATACGTTACTTTCTTGTACTAATCATATTTTACAAACTAAAAATTATATTAATTTAATTATTGCTTCTAAGCATCCTTCTTATCAGTGGCTTAATATGGAAGAAGCTAGTAAACATTGTGCTAATGGGATTGGAATATTTGACTGGGCAAGTGATAATAATCCCGATATAGTTATGGCTTGTGCTGGTGATACGCCAACGGTTGAAGTTCTTGCGGCGACTCAGATTATGAAGGAATATATTCCTGAACTTAAGATAAGAGTTGTTAATGTTATTGATTTAATGAAATTACAATCTGACTTGGATCATCCTCATGGATTATCTAATGATGAATATAATAAATTATTTACTAAGGATAAACCTATCATATTCGCATTTCATGGATATCCTCATTTGATTCATCAGCTCACTTATAAGAGATGTAATCAAAATATGCATGTTCATGGTTATATTGAAGAAGGAACTATTACAACACCTTTTGATATGAGGGTATTAAATAAACTTGATAGATATCATTTAATTTTAGATGCTATGAAGTATGTTAAGGTTAATAAGAGTAAGAAACAAGCACTTATTAATAAATGCGAAGAAACTTTAAAATATCATAATGAATATATTAGAGAAAATGGGATAGATATACCTGAAGTAGTTAATTTTAAATGGAATAGAGAAGACACTAAGTAGGTGTTTTCTTTTTTTAAAAGTTTTTTCGAAAATTCGTAATTTATCAATTGATATGGCAAAACTATTATTTTATTATAGATAACAAGAGATGGAGAATTGATATGGAAGGTATTATTAAAACTAGAAAAAGAAAATCTGAAGTGAAAGGAGTTGTGTTAGAAATTATCGAAGAATATATGATTGATTCAAATACTGGTGATGAGATAAATAATCATAAACTTGATATGGAAAATGATAAAAAATTAGTTGATGCATATAAAGAAAACAAAGAATTATTAACATCTAATGAAATTAAAGAAATAAGAAATAAATATGGTATGACTCAAAAAGAATATGCTTTTGCACTGGGAATGGGAGAAATTTCAATTCATAGATTTGAAAAGACTTTTATTCAATCTGATGAAACTGATTCTTTAATGAGATTAAGTGTTGATCCATCTATTATGCTTAAATTACTTAAGATTAACAAATCTCGTTTTGAAGATGATGTTTATAATAGATTAGCAAATAAATGTGAAGAATTAATTAGTGGTAAATAATTATAGTTTAAATTAGGGAGGAACAATGGATACACTAGAAAAATATAATGAAAAAAATTTTGAAGATATAAAACATATTGATGAATATGGTAATGAATATTGGTATGCACGTGAGTTGCAACAAGTTTTAGATTATAAAGAATGGCGAAAATTTTTAGGCGTAATCGACAAAGCCAAAGATGCCTGCAATAATAGTAATTTTACATTATCTGACCATTTTGTCCAAGTGGACAAAATGGTTGAAATAGGCTCTGGGGCTAAAAGAAAACAAGTTGATTTTAAACTATCAAGATATGCATGTTATTTGATAGTTCAAAATGCGAATCCGAATAAGGAAGTTGTTGCACTTGGACAAACTTATTTTGCTGTTCAAACAAGAAAACAAGAATTAACTGAAAAAGAATATTCTATGTTAACTGAAGATGAAAAAAGATTTTATCAAAGAAATTTAACTAGAAAAGGAAATTATTCTTTGAATCAAGTTGCTAAAAAATGTGGAGTTAAAAATTTTGATAAATTTCATAATGCGGGATATAGAGGTTTATATAATGGCGAATCTGCTGATGATATAGCTAAAAGAAAAGGTTTAAGATACCGAGAGGATATACTAGATAATATGGGTAGTGAAGAGTTAGCAGCTAATCTTTTTCGTATATCACAAACTGAATCAAAATTAAAAAGAGATAATGTAAGTGGCGAAAAAGATGCTAACGAAACTCATTATAATATTGGTAAAAATATTAGAGAAGTAATTGCTAAAAATGGTGGTACAATGCCAGAAGACTTACCAACTCCTAAAAAGTCTTTAAAAGAACTTGAAAAAGAAGAAATAAAAAAATTGAAAGAAAATAATTAGTTATTATATCATTTGTCCCAATTGGGAAAAATGATTGATATTTTAAAAAATATTATTGTTATATAAACAATTGTTTGATATAATTTAATTGTGGTTGATATGAACAGATATTATATGTGTATTGATTTAAAAAGCTTTTATGCATCAGTTGAATGTGTTGAAAGGCACTTAGATCCATTAAACACTAATTTAGTTGTTGCAGATAAAAGTAGAACTGAAAAAACTGTATGTCTTGCTATAACTCCTAGTTTAAAACAGTATGGATTAGGAGGTAGAGCAAGATTATTTGAAGTTGTTCAAAAAGTTAAAGAAGTAAATAACCAAAGAAGAAGAGAAAATAATTATAGAAAATTTAGAGGTAAATCTTATTTTGATAGTGAACTTAAAAAGAATAAAACTTTAGAATTAGATTATTTGATAGCAACTCCACAAATGAAAAAATATATGATTTATAGTACTAAAATATATAATATTTATTTAAAATATTTAGCATCTGAAGATATATTTCCTTATTCAATAGATGAAGTATTTTGTGATATTACAAATTATTTAAAATTTTATAAAAAAACACCTGAGGAACTTGCAACAACTATTATTAAAGATGTTTATAACGAAACAGGAATAACTGCAACAGCAGGAATAGGAACTAATATGTATTTAGCTAAAATTGCAATGGATATAGTGGCTAAACATATGAAATCAAATGAAATTGGAGTTAGAATGGCATCTTTAGACGAAATGTCTTACCGAAAAGTTTTGTGGGATCATAAACCATTAACTTCTTTTTGGAGAGTTGGAAAAGGTATTGCTAAGAAGTTAGAAGAAAATGGAATGTATACAATGGGTGATGTAGCATTAATGTCTATTAAAAATGAAAACTATTTATATAATTTGTTTGGAGTTAATGCGGAATTATTAATAGATCATGCATGGGGTTATGAACCAACAACAATAGAGGATGTAAAAAAATATAAACCAGAAGCAAGTAGTTTATCTTCAGGACAAGTATTACATTGTCCCTATAACTATGAAGGAACAAAATTAATTGTTAGAGAAATGATTGATTCGTTAGCGCTTGATTTAACGGAAAAAGATTTAACAACAAAGCAAATAGTTTTAGATTTAACTTATGATGTTTCAAATTTAACTAATCCAGAAATAAGAAATAAATATAATGGTCCAATAACCATAGATAGTTATGGAAGATATGTTCCAAAGAATGCGCATGGAACAATTAATTTAGATTATTATACTTATTCAAGTAAGATATTATCTGAAAAGTGTATTCAGTTATATGATGAAATTGTTAATAAAAATCTTTTAGTAAGAAAAATAAATATTACAGTGTGTAATTTAAAAGCAGAAAGTAAAACTAAAAATGATTTAGTTTTTGAGCAATTAGATTTATTTAACACCATAGATAAAACTTTAGAAAAAGAAGAAACCAAAAAACATCAAGAAGATGATAAAAAATTACAACATGCAATTATTGATATAAAAAATAAATTTGGAAAGAACTCAATTCTTAAAGGAATGAATTTAGAAGAAGGATCAACTGCTATTGTTCGAAATAGAGAAGTAGGAGGACATAAAGGATAATGAATAAATATGAAGATATTATTAATCTACCTCATTATGAGCCTAAGTATCATTCTAGAATGAATATAGATAAGAGAGCCGGACAATTTGCGCCTTTTGCAGCTTTAGTTGGATATGATGAAGAAATAAAAGAAACGGCTAGATTAACAACAAGAAAACATATTTTAGATGAAGAAAGTGTTGATAAACTTAATAAGACTTTAAATATAATAAATGAAAATATTAATAAACATTTGGAAATTAAGATTATTTATTTTATTGCAGATTTAAAAAAAGAAGGCGGAAAATATATAAGTAAAACTGGTAAAGTTAAATCACTAGATTTAGTTAATGGATATATTAAAATGATTGATAATGAAAAAATTTATTTGAATGATATAATTGAAATTGTAATTTTAAAGTAATTTCTGTAAGTTAGTGTATAATATGTTGG
>DJSP01000069.1 GCA_002438065.1 Caryophanales bacterium UBA6331
ATAATTAAAAAATTTATTTTTTTACAAAAAAATACTTGAATTTAATATAAACTTAGAGTATAGTATTGTTTGTAGTCAAAGGAAATGCCCGATTAGCTCAGTCGGTAGAGCGCACGGCTGTTAACCGTTAGGTCGTAGGTTCGAGTCCTACATCGGGCGCCATTTAGATTATAACAAGCGTGTGCTTGTTTTTTTATTTTGTTATTAAAATTGCTTCGCATTAGTTAGTGCGAAGCTTTATTATGACATAAAAAACAATTTTCTTGATGAGAGTTAATTATACCAATTGCTTGAAGATAAGAATATATTATAGTTGTACCAACAAATTTCATTCCTCTTTTGGTTAAATCTTTAGAAATATCATCAGACAATTTTGATCTAGTATCCGCACTGTTATAGTAAATATTACCTTTTGTAAACGTTAATAAGTAATTATAGAATGTCCCATATTCCATAACTATTTGTTTAAATATTTTGCTATTATTAATACTCGCTTTTATTTTTAGTTTGTTTCTAATGATATCTTTATTTTGAATTAGTGCTTCAATTTTATTATCGTCATAATTACATACTTTATTTATATCAAAATTGTCATAAGCTTTTCTAAATGCTTCTCTTTTATTTAATACACATTCCCATGATAAACCAGCTTGAAATGATTCAAGAATTAACATTTCATAAAGGTAGTTATCGTTTGGGTTGAGAATACCCCACTCTTCATCATGATATTTTATATATAAAGGATTGTTTAAATTACACCAATTACATCTA
Organism: Caryophanales bacterium UBA6331; assembly: GCA_002438065.1. Lineage (GTDB taxonomy): Bacteria > Bacillota_I > Bacilli_A > RF39 > UBA660 > CAG-533. The sequence goes on from DJSP01000069.1 coordinate 772, forward strand.
TTCATTTGTTTTCCTCTTCTTTGGTAATTTATAATTTTGAACATCTATTTTTTCAAGTTCTAGTAATTTTATTTTATTATCTATTCCACCACCATAACCAGTTAATTGTTTATTTTGTCCTACTACTCTATGACACGGTATTATTAAACAAATCGGATTACGACCAACAGCACCACCTACAGCCTGACTAGACATTTTATTAATATGTTTCTTTTTAGCAAGTTCATTAGCAATATCCCCATAAGTTATAACCTCTCCATAAGGAATTGTTTTGATATATTCAATTACTTCTTTAGTAAAGTCAGTTATATTTTCTAATTTATATTTTGGGGTAAAAGTTGGATTGTTTCCACTAAAATAGATGTCTAACCATTTAATTGTTTCATTAAATATAGGTAAATCTTTAGGAATATTTTTTTCTTTAAATTTGTTAGAATCTGGTGAATTTGAGAAAATTAAACGAGTTAAATATTCTCCATCGCTTATTAAAGTCATTGGACCTAATGGCGAATTATATATTTTTTGATAGTGCATAAAAAACGTTCCTTTCCATTTTACTCCAATTAATTTTCTTCTATATTTATTTTAACATTAGTATTTTACAATATGTAGATTTTTAAATGTATGTTGATAATATGAATTTATAAAAAATTTAAAGTATATTTTTTATTATAATTTTATATATTTTTGTTAATCCATTCGCAGCATTTATCCAATGTAACATCTTTATTTAATTTATAATCATTAATTGTTAAGTTAATATAATAATCTATTTTTAAAAATTTTGGTTCAAAAAATTCTTTTGGTTTTTTATGTAATTCTTTTTTTGTATAAATTCCTTTCATGATATGATTTTTGTTTTCATACCAATATACTCTTGAAAAATTAAATTTAAATTTTGTATTTGGCAATTCACCACTGCCGAAATTATATCCAAAACAATTTATTGGAGTACCTATATCTTGTCCTACAATTTTGCTGCCGATTTTTTTCATAGATATTGCTGCCCATCTGCCACTTGAAAAAACTGTTCTGTTTACTACTGTAAATAAATTCAGTTTTGAATGTTTAAGATATTTTATTAATGGCTCAATAATAGAAGATTGACCACCAGAATTTTCTCTTAAATCTAAAACAAAATTTTGAATTTTATTATTAGAAATAATTAATTTTATTTCCTTAATATTAGGTGCGTATTTGTCACTACATTTTGGATATTTGAATATTAAAATATTTTCTCTAATTTCTATTTGTTTAAAACTAATATTCTTAATATTATTTTTTTCTTCTGAATAATCTTTATTAACTTCAAATTTAATATTTCCTTTTGATGTTGTATATTCAATATATTTGCATTTACTATCTATGCTAGGTAGTGATAATAAAATATTTTTATTTATTAGGTTAAAGTGTAATTTATACAAAAACCATCCATAAGCGCCATATGCAGTACACTTTTCAATTTCCTTTATAATTAAATTTATATCAATTCCATTAATTTTTAATAATTCACTAAAAATTAAGTTTTTATCATTGCATTTTATAATATATATTTTATCGTCTATGGCTTTTAAAGAAATAGGAAAACTATTATCATTATCTATTTTTAAAATTCTTGTATGAGCATCCGTAGTACCACTCATATATTTTATAATGCAATTCATTAAATAATAAAAATCATAATCATTTGTTATTGGATGAGAAGTCGTAAAATCTTTTATGTACGAATATAATTCTTCCTTAGAATGATTAAAATAAAAGTCTAAATGCATTGTTTCTTTTGGATATTCCTTGTCAAGTTCTTTTCCTCTTTTTTGTTCAGCTAGATTTAAAAAATACTCTAAATCTTCTTGATACCTTTTTTTCATATTTACTCCTATAAATTTTATTTTAATATAATGCTTATGATTATTTTTCTTCTAAAATCTTTATTAAATCAATCATGTTTTTTATTTTTTTATATTTACTAGTTAAATAGTTTTTTTCTCTATCCATAAGTAAAAGATTAAAACCATAATTTTTTGCTTTATCTAAGATATATGTTCTGTCGTCTATATAAATTGTTTCTTTTGGAATAATATTTTTATATTTATCTAAAAATACATTAAATAATTTTTCTTCTTTTATGGTGGTATACATAGATGAAATAATTATTCCTTTAAAATATTTTTCCATATTATTATTTTTTAATACTCTAAATGAAGAAGGCCATCCATTTGATATTATATATAGGTTATAATCTTTTGATAGTTTTTCTAAATTATTTTTATCATCTTCATAAAAGAAAAATTTATCATCATTATAAACACAATCATCAGCTAATTTACTGGCAATTTCTTTTGTTAAGTTTGGGTATTTGATTTCATTTAAAACATTATAATAATAATTGGAAAACATATTATGTTCTTCAAGCTCGGTTTTGGGATTTTGGGTATGCAAATACATATATTTTTTTAAACTATTATTTAGTTCATCTTGGATAACTTCACTTTTATCAATGATATTCCAAAAATTTGGAGTAATAAACCAATTTCCACTTTTAGGTTTAGCTAGTACTCCGCCTATATCAAAAACAATATTATTAATGTTCATAAATGTTCACCTCATAAGCATTTTATCATAAAAATTTTATAATTAAAAATGATTATTATAGTGTATAATAGTAGATAAACAAGGAGACAATTTTTATGAATAAATTTGAATTTGATAAAACTATGGAATGTTTAGGGTTTGATAAAAATGATAGTTATAAAATAAATGGATGTGAATATTACCATGATGGCAGATATTTTACTATTGTTAAAGGAAAAGTTCCTTATGAATTAGCTTTATTAATAAGAAATAAATATGACAATAATGTATATAAAATAAGGGTAAACGGCAACCATGAGTCAGAAATTCCTAACGGAGATATTTATACATATCATATTGATACAATAGAGGGATTAGTTGCTTTTTTAATTGAAACACAAAATTATTATTCGAAATCTAATAATACTTCTAAAAGTTTTGAACATCTTTTATCTATGGTATATTCTAAAATTTTACAAGATATTGATCCAAATATAAGTATTTGTGATTGGATGTTAAATAATGAAAATAGAAATAGTTACTTTGAAACAATATTAAATATGGATACATATTTAGATTTTAAATTAAGAAAGAAAATAGAAAGTTTTGATAATATAGTAAATCCTTTTTGTGATAATGATTTAGTTTTAAGTGATTTTAAATTTATTGTTAGAGGTAATGTATATCAAGATAATAGTTGGTTTTCTCTTATTGATAAATATAGTGGAATAACTATGACTACTATGCGAGAAACTGGTGGATTTGGTGTGAAATTGAGTGTTCCGGCTGATAATATTCCATACGAATCATCTGTTTATCACTATTTTAATAAAAATGGTGAAGAAATTGCTTTTATAAAATATGATGAATTTGGATTAAGTAAAATAGAATATAATTTAAGTGATTCTTCTTTTGGAAAACAAGATGGAATAAAGCATATTGCAACTGCTAAAGATAAGAAGTTTGTTATTCAAAGTCTGGATAATTATATTGCATTAGCAAAAGATGTGGTTAAAAAGAATGTTGATTTTAATCCAAAAATATTAAAAAGATAAATAAACAGTTAAAAATATGCTATAATATTTTTGCAGTAGTGATTGGAAATATTTCCTACTTTAACGAGTCGTTAAGGGACTAAATTAATTATAGACGATTAAATAGTAATACTCCAATGGAACTACTCTACACGTTGTGTAGTAAAGTCCATTTCCATATTACAATATCGTTAGTACTGTACTTTAGGAGGTAGTAAAAATGTGGAAATACATAGGTATAAAAGAATGTAATCAATTTTTACTATCTCTTAATTTGATTGATTGTAAAGATAAGAAAAAATATATAAAAACTATTTATTCTATTAGTAATAATATCGAAAAAAACTATAAAATATATAAAATAAAAAAACGTAATGGGAAATATAGAACTATATATGAACCAAACAAAACTTTAAAACAAATTCAGAAAAGAATTTTAGTTAACATATTAAATAATAAAAAAATATCAAATTATGCAAAGGCATATCATAAAGGAATTGGTCTAAAGGATAATGCTATTCCTCATGTTAATAAAAAAATGATTTTAAAGTTAGATATTAAGGACTTCTTTGAAAATATATCATTTTTAGATGTATATAATTCATATTTTTCTATTGAATATTTTCCTAAATCTGTTGGAATGTTATTAACTTATTTATGCACATATGATGATCATTTAACTCAAGGATCACCGACATCTGCTTATATATCAAATTTAGTAATGAAGGAATTTGATGAAGAATTAGGACTTTGGTGTGAGTCAAAAAATATTTCTTATACTAGATATTCTGATGATATGACTTTTTCTGGGGCATTTAGTCCAAGTGAGGTAATAGTTAAAGTTAGAAAAATGTTATATAAATTAGGTTTAGAATTAAATGATAGTAAAATTCATGTTGTATATAAATCTTCTTACCAAAACGTAACTGGGGGTTGTAGTTAATGAAAAAAAGCAAACTATTATTGATTTTATTGACTCTTTACCAAAAATTAATGATGGAGTTCTTTGGGAAGATTTATATTATGATCGTTTTGGAAATAAATTGTGTAACGATATTAAAATAATTGATCAATTAATAATGATTGCGCTAGCTTGTGGATTAGTTAATCGTATTACAATTGAAGATAAGAATGATAAAATATTTTTAATCATGAGGACAAATCAAAATGATAAATTACCTGTTATAGGAGTAAAACCAGATATAACATCTCAAAGTAAAGATGATAAAACCGCAAAGCAAGATTATACTTTAAAGAAAATAAATTTAATAGAAAAAAAGAGAGCTAAAATTACTTATGATCTTAGCCCGTATATAGAAATTATCAAAACAGGTTTTAAATTTTTTGGAATTAATGTTAGTTTAAACAAGGAAAAAGTAGATCAATTAGATTTCTTTAACAATGAAAATAAATTAATTTTTAGTAAAAAATTTGAAGATACTGATAGTATTATTTTAAAGTTTGATTGTATGCTAAATCAAAAATTTAGAATAGAATTTAGTGATAGTTTAGGAAATGAGTTTACTTATCTTTGTGATAATGATAGACATATATTTATACTCTATTCTGAATTAAATAAATATAGTTATTGTGTTGAAATTACTTAACCTTTAAATCAAAAGTCATCAAGAATAAGAATTTCAACTACTGATGCTAATTCTAATTATATTATTAAAGAATTTGAAATAAGTGATTGTGATTTAATTGTAGAACTTAATAATCAATTTGGTGTTTATGGTAACTATGAAGATGGGAATAAGAGATATTTATGGTATAGAAATCCTAAATTATCAAAACGTAAAGATGACTTTTTATGTATGATCGAAGATGAATGGTATGAAAAAGGTCATTATTTAGATAGTGATGGTAGATAGTGATGGCTTTGAAATTACGATAGATGGTAAAAAAGTAATGACAGGATTAACTAAAGACCAATTTTATAATTTATCTACTTTAATTGCTTGTCATCCTAGAAACAGAGAATTAATAATATATACTTTGAATGATTAGATAAACAATTACCTAGGATTAAAAAATATGTTTCTGATAATTTTTGGTTATATAATGTATTGTCTGATGAAAATTCGTATAAATCAAATCCAATTGTAGAAGCTATTATTCAATCAACTATTCATAAAAAATGTAATATAAATAATAGTTCTAAAAGTAAAGTAAAAAAAGATGACTCTAAGCATTAATACTTATGATCATCTTTTTATTTATTGTCTAATTTAATCATATTTAGTAGGTAATTTCACGGTTTTTTATAAAACAATTCTTTATCAGCTTAGCATGAATTATAACATATTTTTTTGAAAAAAATATATTAGTTCTTGTTTCTTTTTTGGGATTTATCAATGTGATATTTTTTGTTAGATATTAATCATAAATATCATCCTTTTTTAAAATGATTTCTTTTTAAGACAAAAAATCAATCTTCCGATTGAATTTATATATATCAAGTTCAAACTAAATAATTCGAACATATTCATCAATGGAGCCATAAAGGTTGAAGTCGGACAACCTTTATTTAACTAAATTATAGGTAATAATAAACTACTAGCTGATATAAGTATACCATGAAAATACAAAAATAGTACAAAAAAATATAAATACAGTGACATTTACAGTGACATTTGTGATATACTAATGCTATATGAGGAATGATATAAGTGAATTTGTTTGATGAAATTAAACCAATATATTATATTGATAACGAGATGAATGATTTATTGAATGATATTAATAAGAAACTTAAAAATATAAATGTTAATGATAAAAAGAAAAGAAAATATATGATTTCAAAATCTAAAATAAGATCAATTCATTCTTCACTTGCAATTGAAGCTAATTCACTATCTTTATTTGACGTAGAAAACATATCAGAAAATAAACAAATATTTGGCAAAAAAGATGAAGTACAAGAAGTTAAAAATGCATTTGAAACATATAATCATATAAATGAATATAATTATAAAAGTGAAAATGATTTATTAAAATTACATGGGCTAATGATGAAATACTTTGATGAGGATAATGGTAATTATAGAAATCATGGAGAAGGAGTTAAAAGAAAAGATGAAATAATATATATGGCACCTGAATCTATTTTGGTTCCATCTTTAATGAAAAGCTTATTTGAATACATAAATAACAGTGATTTAAATATTATTATTTTATCTGCAATATTTCATTATTACTTTGTTGCCATTCATCCTTTTTCAGATGGGAATGGAAGATGTACAAGATTTTGGGTAACACTAATGTTAATAAATTATGATAAAAACTTTGAATTTATACCATTAGAAGAGGAAATATACTTGAATCAAAAAAAATACTATTCATCAATAGCAGAATGTCATAATAATGGGAATGCAAATGTTTTTATAAAGTTTATTTTACAAACAATTAATTCATCGATAGATAAATTGATAAAAAATAGTAATTTTATTCTTAATGATATTCAAAATAAAATATTAGAATTGATAACAAATAATAATAGAATAACTCAAAATGAAATAGCAGATATAACTAATGTTAGCGTAAGAACTATTAAAAGAAATTTTAAAATATTAATTGATAAATCAATAATTGAAAGAAATGGTTCTGACAAAACAGGATATTGGCAAATACTAAAATAAAAAATTAGGTTTGTTTTCTATTTATTTCATAAAAAATACTTAAATTTAGTAAATTAAATACTAAGAATTATTAAGCAGGATAAGGGAAATGATAGCACGATCTTAATTTATACTATATAAATAAAGGAATAGTACTGCTATCATTTCTTATTTTGCACTTGCAAAAAGGGATTAAAAATATGTAAGAATTTATCCAAACGCTTTATTTACCCATTTTAATTAAATGATTTGCAAGATTTAATTTCACTTCCAAGTGTTGGATATGCATTAAAAATGTTAGATGAATTCTGGATGTTTTAATTTAGTAATAAAATTTACCAAAATGATGGTATAATTATATATAGAAGTGATAGATAAATAGTAACTTGTTGAAATCGAGGATTGATTATGAAAAAAACAATTTTAATTATATTATTATGTGTGGTTATGGTATTGGGAATGACTGGTTGTGGAAAGTCAAAAAATGAATTTGATATAGGAAATAAGTCTGATATTAAGGTTTCACAAAATGATGTTATAATGACTATTAAAGATGGAACATTAACAAATAAAAGTGCAACTTTAGTTTTAACTAATATTAGTGATAAAAATTTTTACTATGGAAATCCTTATGAAATAGAGATTAAAAAAGATGGAGAATGGCATAAAATAAATGTTGAATTATATTTCGATATGCCTGCTTTTCAACTTTCATCAAAAGAAAGTAAAGAAATTGAACTTGATTGGGAAAATGGGTATGGTAAACTTGCAAAAGGAACTTATAGAATTATAAAAGGAATTGACTATGAATACGAAGAAGGAAAATACGAAACTTTCAATGTAGCAGTTGAATTTAATATTGAATAATAAATTACAATTTTGTAAAGGAGAGAATAAAATGAACTTAGGTTTTTCATATATAGGTTTAATATTTTTACTTATGCTGTTTATTCCCAATATGATATGGAGTAAAAATAAGCCAAAGGATTATGCAAAATATGAAATAAATGAAAACAAAATTTTATTGGCATTAGAAAAAATAGGAGAAGTTTGTAATACTTGTTTAGTTCTGATGTTTACAGATTTTAATATAAACAATATTTCAAGTTGGTCTATAATATTACTTATAGCATTTCTTTTAATGATATTATATGAGATATATTGGATAAGATATTTTAAAAGTAAAAAGAGAATGAAAGATCAATATAGTAGTATATTAGGTATTCCAGTTGCAGGTGCTACTATTCCTGTATTATCATTCTTGCTATTAGGTATATATGGTAAAAATATATTTCTTATTGTATCAACAATAATACTAGGGATAGGTCATGTTGGAATACACTTAAATCATAGTAAAGAAATTCGATAAATTATAATTTAACAAACTCTACGATTAGTTTGGTGTATTTTAATAACCTTTGTATTATAATGTATTTACGAAAGGAGAAATATTTATGAATCAAGAAAGAATTGGAATATTTATAGCAGAACTTCGTAAAGAAAAAAAGTTGACTCAAATTGATTTAGCAAATAAATTGGGAATTACAGATAGAGCAATATCAAAATGGGAAAATGGTAGAGGTTTGCCAGACTTGTCATTACTGACACCATTGTGTGAAATATTAGATGTTTCAATAAATGAATTATTAAGTGGTTCAAGATTAGATAAAAAAGATTATCAAGAAAAACTAGAGAAGAATATTATAGATGCAATAGATTATACAGATAAAAAAATTAGGAAAACAAAAAAGATTTTTATAATTATTTTATCAGTTATTATTATGTTTATTGCATTATTTATGGTAATGTATGGTATAGATATAAATAGAATGAGAAATAATAAATCTGTTATATTCAGTACTTGGGGATATTCGTATGTGCCGCCAATTGACTTAAAAGAAGAAGAAATAAAACTTGCAATTACGGATTATCTAATTCAAAAAGGAGATAGCGAACCAAAACATAATGACAGTGAAAAAACTTTTGTTAGTATGAGAATATACCTAATTGAAGAAAAAGAAAAAGATAAACATTATAATATATATGCTTGGGTATTAGATGAAAAATATTACTTGGAAAATGATGAAATAAAACAGGATAGTAGTTCATCAATTCCATATAAATTTGTTGTAAAAAGTGTTGATGGAAAATTTAGTGTAACGGATTCAAGAATACCAAGAGATGGTAGCGATTATTCAGTTGATATGAAAAACATATTTCCAAGAAGTGTAAGAAATGATATGGATGAAGTACATACTGATGGAACAATTGAAAAGTTAATAATGGATATTCAAAAACAATTAAATTTATATTTTCATAAATAACAAATTACAATGCATTAGTGAGATTAGTTTGAAATATAACTAATCATTTTAATTTATCGCTTATTTTTAATTCTTTTGTTTCTATATTTAACATAAAATCAACTCCTTTAAATAACAAAAAAACTAACTATTTCTAGTTAGCATTTATTACTCTCAGAAGTTAATTTCCGAGTTTCCTATCAATTTGGAGCCATAAAGGTTGAAGTCGGACAACCTTTAATTATCTAAACTATAGGTAGTAATAAACTACTAACTGATATATAAGTATACCATGAAAATATTAAAAACTTACTAAAAAATATTTGTTTTAGTAAATCTCGGCAAAATATTGACATTTGCCGAGATTTACTTTAAAATTATATTGGGTGATGAAAAATGATTTATAGTTATGAAGAAGTAATTGCTAAATATAAAAATAATTATCAATTAAATAAAGCTTTAAAAAATAAAAAAATATTTAAAATTGAATCAGGAATATATTCAAATCAAAAATTTGTTAATTATTTATTAATTATTAATAAAAAATATCCTAATGCAGTTTTTACTTCTGATAGTGCTTTTTATTATCATAATTTAACTGATGTAATTCCTCAAAAATACTACCTTGCTACAAGTAGAAAAGCGAGCAAGATAACGGATAATAAAGTAAAGCAAATATATATACCAGAAGATAAGTTTGATATTGGAGTTACTACAATAAAAGTTGATGGAGTTAAAATTAAGATATATGACAAAGAAAAATTATTAATAGAACTAGTAAAAAACAGTAAAAATATTCCTTTTGATTATTATAAAGAGATAATAAATAATTATAGAAATATTAGTGATAAACTTGATATGAATAAATTATCTGATTATTTGAACTATTATAAAAATGATATTGATTTATTTTTAAAAATACAAAAGGAAGTGTTCTAATGAATTTACAAGAAATGATACAAAAATACATAGAAAATGGTTATTCAGATGAATTTGCTTCCTCAAAAGTGTCCCAAGATTTAATACTAACGGCTATCGCAAATAGTAAATATTCTCAAAATATCACTATTAAAGGTGGAGTTGTTATGCATAATATTTCAAATGATAAGCGTAGAGCGACTCGTGATTTAGATTTAGATTTTATAAAGTATTCTCTAGATGATAATTCTATTAAAAACTTTATTAATGAATTAAATAAGTCTATTAATTCTATTAATTTTGAAATAACAGATGAAGTTATTCCATTACACCATCAAGATTATAAAGGTAAAAGAGTATTTTTAAAGATTAGAGATAACTATAAAAATGAAATTGATACAAAGTTAGATATTGGAGTTCACAAATTATTTGAACTTGAACAAGAACAATATATGTTTGATTTTAGCATCATTAACTTAGGAGCCAATTTATTAATTAATTCTCCAGAACAAATTTTTACCGAAAAAATGAAGTCTCTTTTAAAATTTAATATTAGATCAACTAGATATAAAGATATATTTGATTTTTATTATTTAATTGACAATAAACTTCTTGATAAGAAAAAACTTGAAAAATGTTTTAAAATTTTAATTTATGATGATAAATCAATAAATGTTAATAATATAAAAGATTTGATAGATCAATTTAAAAAAATTACTGGTTCAAGATTATATAAAATAAATCTTAATAGTCCAAAATATAATTGGTTAGATAAAAATATAGATAACGTAATTGATGAAATTAAAGATTATTTAATAACTATGGAAATAGTAACTATTTAATGATAAAGTACACTAAAAATGAAGTTTATTTTTATTACTATATTATTAAGCAGGATTAAGAGTATGATAGCACTAGTATACTTAATGTCTTATAAATAAAGACTTTATAGTGCTATCATTTCTTATTTTGCACTTGCAAAATTGAGTTAAAAATATGTAAGAACTCTTCCATACTTTTGATTTTAACCTTTTGATTAAAGCGTTTGCGAGGTTATATTTTTCTTCCAATAGTTGGATATAGACTAGGTAATGTTGGATGGATCTTGGACGCATCAAGTCAATGATAGAATTTTAATTAACTTGGTTTATAATATACTAGATTTTATTTAAAAACCAGTTTAAAGGAGACTGCTGAAAAAGTATT
>DJSP01000105.1:0-1083 GCA_002438065.1 Caryophanales bacterium UBA6331
TACACTTTTTCAGCAGTCTCGTTTAAAGTTTTTTTGTTATTTTTGCAATTTCTATAAGAAATAATGTTGAAACTGTTGACTTTCCCAATTCATAAGTACTAATAACAGAATGAGTTGTATTTAATTTAGAAGCCAATTGTTAAAGTTAATATAAAAATGCACAAAAAATGTAATATAAAAATGCACAATTTTGTACATTCTTATAATATCATTAACATTAAAGAGTTAGAAAATAAACTTGCGGATAATAAAGATTTAGAATTATCTCGTAAAGAAAAGTTAGAACAAATAAATAATATTATAAAGATTTTAAAACAATATAAAGGACTAACTAAATTTAACGAAGATATATTTAATAATTTAGTAGATAGAATTATTATTGGCGAGAAGTTAGATAATGGTAAAGAAGATTTATATAAAATTAAATTTATTCTTAAAACTGGCGAAATGATTAAAGATAATCTATCAAATAACAAATTAAAAATTGGTAGTGATATTGGACATTATGGTTTTAGTATAAATAAGCAATCTCTTGAAATAAAGGAAGATAATGTGTCTGCCTATGTATTACGTAAGAACCCTAATGTAAATACCTGCTATTTTTTTATCTTCATTCATATTTTTAAATATCTCCTTTTATATGTTTGGCATTTTAAACTTCATTTTGCAACCTAAAAATTATATCTTTCACTTGTTTGGCATCTTAAATGAGAAAAGTTAAGTCTAAAATTCTAAAAAAATTAAATATACTTCTCATATGTTTGGCACTTTAAACTTGAAAAGTGTAGTCTAATACTTAAAAATGATATTTAATGACTATTTATATAATCTTCTAAATCTTTAAATGATATTTTGCTTTTAAAGGTATTTACATAAACATCATCGCATTCATCAAACATTAGGTATTTATTATTCTTAATAACTATGATATGTGGCATAACATAAGCAACATTTGTATCTGTAATATTTTTTATTGAGCCATTATTTATAACAGGAGTAGTATTTGTAAATCTACCAATTATTTCAATTTTTCTTTTTAATTTATCACTTATTTTTAATTCTTTTGTTTCTATATTTAACATA
>DJSP01000105.1:1144-15342 GCA_002438065.1 Caryophanales bacterium UBA6331
ATAACAAAAAAACTAACTATTTCTAGTTAGCATTTATTACTCTCAGAAGTTAATTTCCGAGTTTCCTATCAATTTGGAGCGGTTTAAATACATCTTACGAACTCGCTCTCTTTCTACGTCTAATTATACATCAACTATTCATTTTTTACAATAAATATTTCTGAAGATTGAAAATTTTCATTAACATATAATTCTGGTGTTAATTCTTCTTTAATCCCCTCAAGTAATAGTCTTGCTTTAGCTTGATTAAATGATTTTTCCAAAGAGTTTCCAAAACCTATAGCAGAATATAATTGAGAAGCAAAAATTATGGCTGCTTCATCGCTAATTGAACTATTCATTCCTATTGATGCTTCTACGATTTCTGATACATTTTCAGCAAATACAGATGAAAAACAATTGTTAAAAACCACTAATCTCAAATTATCTGTTGACGCTTCTATTAACTTTATTATAGATTCAATATCTACAAGTTTTGGTTTATCATTATTATCTTGTAATACAAGCTCTCCCAAATCAGTTCCATGACCACTAAAATGTATAATTGTTGGATTTACTTCATTAATTGCTTGAAATAAATCTGATGTTCTGACTGCCCATCTTGTTTCAAAGTTAATTGAATCTCTATTTAAAGATTTAGTTAACGCTTCTTTTATCTCGCGTGCTTCTTTGTCAAGTTTTAATTTTGACTGTTCAGTTCCGTCTTGATAAATTATATCGGGATTTGAACCTAAAAATAATATATTTATTTTTTCTTTTGGACTTTTCATTCTTTTTATTTCTTCTGATAACATAGAAGTATTATATTTTTGGATGTTAATGTCATTTTGTAGTCGTGAATAATTGCTATTTAATTCATCATCACGCTTTCTTCTATTTTTTTCTTGTTCCTGTAAAAGTTTCTTTTCTTCACTAGCGAGTTCTTTCTCTTTTTTAGCTATTTTTGAATCTATTTCTGAAATTCTTTTTTGAGCATCGCTTTGCTTTTTTTCTTCTCTGCTTATTTCATTAATTTTGCTTTTAATAGTAGATTGAGATTTTGTTGTCTTTAATTGGTTGTTTGCTCTCACTATTTTTTGTGTCGAATTACTTAAATCATTAGTGTATTTAGCTCTATTATTTCTTAATTTTATTAGTTCTTCTTTTTTTCTTCTAATACTATTGTTATATGTATTTTCTAAACTCATATTTACCTCCTGCTTTTTTTAAACATTTCTTCAAAATTACTTAATTTAAACTTATATTTATAATGCTTCCTTGGTGTTTTTAAAATAAATTCAAATTTATTATTAATAAATTCATCAAAGAACGGAAATATGAAACTTAAAAAAGTAGTGTCATAACAATTGATTCTATATGGTAATTTAGCTTGCTCAAATAATACAACTTCTGTGCAACTTTGCTTGTCATATTTATGTGTTTTATTTACAGCTTTTTCTTTGCTAAAATATGGGCGTAATATTTCATTGTACTTAATTTCTGCTTCATCAATTGTAATGGGTAATGCTGAACAATTACTTATTTTTATAGAAATAACACCGAAATATTTGCATTTATAGTTTGTATCTCCACTAGTATTTCCTGTGGAATAAAATGATTTATTTTCAACTAAATTAACTTTTAATTTGACCTTTGATTTTCTATATTCAATATATTGTAGTATTATGGCTAAAATACCAGTTATTGCTCCTACAATTGCTATAATTAAAGTTATCATCTTTCACACTCCTAGTTTATTTAAATAATTTATTTAGCAAAATCCAATTTTTGTTTTCCATGTCTTCTGTATATTCAGTATTACAAAGATATAATGATTCATTCTTATCATAATCTCTTACAAAGCCCCAATTAACATTATATTTGTTAGCATATTCCTTTAATGCTTCAAATTTATTTTCTACTTTAATGTCAATATTTTTAGATTCACCATCAGCATTTTCGCCACCTTTAGTTTCAATAATCCATATTTTATTATCTTTATCACAAACAATAAAGTCAGGGTAGAAGTGCCATTTATGATTTACTGCATCAACATATACTATTGAGAAATAATCACTAGATGATTCGCCATTTTTATAGAACCATTTAATATTTTCATTATGTTCACAGAAAAATTCAAACATTCTTTCACTTTTAGATTTTATTGTACTATTAGGATAATTCATATAAATAGATTTTTCATATATTGTTGTATCTTTCATTTTAGGATCATACTTAATATAATCCATTTCTGGTGCTTTCCAATCTAAAATTTTTAATTCATCAAATTTCATTTTCATTTGTCTTGATTTTTGTGATACTGCTTCTTGAAAATCGTGTTTTAATATATCTTCGTTATTAATCACAAAAGCATAAAATTCTATTAATGACAGATCAACAAATTTCTTTGTAAATAATTTTCCTCTAAAAAACATTCTTTCAAGCATTAATCTTGTTCTATCATATCTCATACCAATTTTAGAAGATATTACATTGATTGAATGTCTTAATTCAAATCCATTTTTATTCGTGGATACAGTTGATGATACTTTAATTCTATTAGCATTTTGTAATTCATCAGAATTAATTCTTACTATTTTATCTTGAACTATATAATTATCAATAGTATCTTTAAATACATATCCATTTGCCTCTAGCATAGTTTTATTGTTTTTCTTGTTTGAAGTTAATTTATATTTTTCTATGTAATATTCATGTAATATATTAAATGTTTGTCTTTCATCAAAACCATCAAAAGCATTATCAAAAGTTATTTTCTTTAGAGTAAAGTTCTTATACTCATTCTTTAAAAATATAACTTTTGTGTCATAAGCATTACTTCCTAATTCTTGTTTAACAGCAGTTTCATATTTTTCATCAAAAGTATAAAGATAACAATTATCTAAAAGTACATTATCATAGTGATGAGCTTGTGGCATTCTTCTTATTCTTCCAATAGTTTGTGTTTCAAAATCTTCACTCATATTATCACGAAGTTTAACAAGTATTTTTGCTCTAGGACAATCCCAACCGGTTGATATTGCTTGTTTCATAATAAGAACTACTTGATTAGATTCATTATTTTCTATATCTTCAATATTTTCTTTTCTATCTGATAACCAGATTGCTAAATTTTTTCTGTCATATGTATAATTTCTTTCTTCTAGTATTTTTTCTATTTGCTTTATTAAGTCATCCGACTTACTTGGTACTTGAATTATGATTAAAGGATTAACTTGTACACCCAATTTGATATATTCATTTTTTATTGCTTTTCTCTTATTGATTGCTAAATCAAGTAAATACTCATGTTCGTTTGATAGAGTAGTTTGATTAGAAACATTTTCATTAATATATAATGCTCTTGTAATTAGACCTGCGTTTATTACTTCCAATTCATCAATTTTAATAAATTCAGCTTCTTTATTAGTCTTCGTAGTAGCACTTACTCTAACAATATATTCTGGATTCATGTATTGTAAAATGGCTTCAGCTTTCACTGTTTTATTTAAATGCTCTTCGTCAACTATTATAATAAACTTATATCCATTATTATGAGCTTCATGAACTCTTTCATAGAGATTTTTTCTTTCAGCTTCTTTTAAGGCATTATTATCTTTTTTAGTAATTGTTTCCCAGTTAATAAAAGCAGTATCTTTTGCATTGAAACCTTGAAGTAGTACATCTTTAATATTTTTAGTATTATGATGTGGTAAATATTTCACCATTTTCTTTCTACTTTGTTCTTCTAAATCTCCTTTGCCAGGAGTTAGCCATACAAATACCATTTTGTTATTTTCTTTTAAATACTCTTCAATGTAAGAGAGTAGAATAATAGTTTTACCACTTCCAGTAGGTGCTTGTAATAATACTTCTTTTTTACTTCCAATAGAAGTTGCATCTAATAGTTTATTCACTGTATTTATTTGAAAATCTTTTAATTTAATTCCTTGCATTATTACATTACCTCCTTAATTTCATCTTCAAAATAATATTCGGGTATGATATAAACTTCAATATTATTATTCTCAAAAATTTCTTCTTGTTCACTTGTTAAAAGAATATCAGAAGAAATATATACTTTTTCACATATCTCTAATTCTTCTTTGTTAGTACTAAATTTATCTAATTCTTCTTCATTTAAATAAACTCTAATTTTGTTATCATCTATTTCAATTCCATTTTCTAGTTGAATAAGATTTTTAATGTTTATCAGTAAATTATTGTGTAGATTTTCATTTTCTGTATTTATTCTTGGAATATAAGTACAACGATAATATTTTAAATTAGTTTTTAATGCATCATATTTTCCATAACCATTTATAACATTTTTAATTCGTTTATATGTTATATCTTCACATATATTATTTTCATTATTTGTACATAAAATAAATTGACGATTCCCATTATCTTCCTTATTTAATTCTAATACTGCTTGTGCAGTGCTTCCAGATCCTGCAAAAAAATCTAATACAATGGCATTTTTATTTTGATGATAATTTATCAGTTCCTTTAACATCTTAACTGGTTTTTTTCCACTATTAAATGGTATATTACCTTCTTGCCTAATATTTCCAAAATCGGCACTAAAATCATAATAATTTGAAATCGGTCTGGTCTTTTTTGAACTTCCAGTATTGTTAATGTCATTTAATCTTTCTAATGGAACTCCAGAATAGAATTTTCCTCTTATAGCATCCATTTTTTTAGGACCGCTAACATATCTATAACCAAGTCCATCTTCACCCATGTTATCAATTTTATATAAGCAATTCAATCCATCAGTTTCTTTTCTTTGAATTAAATATTTAGCTAGAAATTCTGCTGCTGTTCCAGATTGCCTAACAATACTTCCCGATGCCCATGTTTCTTTTAATAAACCAATTCTTCCCGGAAGTTTTTCAATTTTCCATTGACCATCTTTAAATATGGTTACATCTTTATTTCCTATTTTGATTTTATTTCCTTTTTCTAATTCAGTAATTTTATATTGAAATTTTGATAAATCATATTCTTCAAATGGCTTATTAGCATAAAAATTTGTTTTGTCTTTTGCATAAATATAAACATATTCCATAACTGGTTGCCAGTCATTATCTTCATTTAAACTTTTATTATCATATCTAACTTTAATATGATGTGTTGATAATCTGTTGCTTTCTCCAAATATTTCATCACACAATAATTTTAATTGTGCTTCTTCATTTTCATCAATTGAAATAAGAATTATTCCACTTTTAGTAAGCAATTCTTTTGCAATACGAATTCTTCTTTCCATAAATGAAAGCCATTTACTATGTTTATATCCATCCATTTCATCAATAATTTTATCATTATATATAAAATCTTCCTTTCCGGTGTTATAAGGTGGATCAATATAAATTACATCTATCTTTTCCTTGTGAGTCTTTTCTAATAAATATAAACTGTGAAGATTATCTCCTTCTAATAAAAAGTTGAATTTTTCATCTGAATTACACACAATCTCTTTATCTTTAATTTCCTCGAAAGTAGGTATTTGAGTTTCTAGTTCTTTGTCAACTCTTTCTTCATGTTCTTCCCAAATAAGCCCATATTTCTTTTTTGTAAGTTCATTTTCAATAAGAGATAAACTATTTAAAGTTTCTTCATCGGATATATTCTTTTTAATTTCATCTAGTGTTTTTAACATTTTATCTCTTCTTATTTTTGATAAATTTGTTGTTTCCATTTCATCACTCCTCGTAATTGTAATTCTTGTTAAAAAGCCAAGTAATTCTCCAAGTAATATTATACTATAAAATGCTATTTTTTTCTATAATATGGCTTGAATTCAAGGAAAAAAGCAATACCTGTGTATTAGTATTGCTCTTTATCAAGAACATCTTGTAAAACTCTTATTTCAGTAAGTGCTTTTTCTAATAGTTCTTCACCATTGTTAATTCTGTTCATAATCATAAAGTTTCTTGCTCTTACTAAATCATAATTAAGGGTTTTTATTTGTTCTAAAATAGGTGTAATCTCATTTTTATGAATAACATTATTCATATCTTCATTTATAATTTTTCTAATATATGTTGATTGAGATAATCCTAACTTTTTAACTTTATCTTTAAATCTAACTTGTTCTTCTTCGTTTATAAATACATTAATTTTTATATTTCTTTTTCTCATTTTTTCATCCTTTCTATAATTTTTAGGGTTTGGGACTTGTCCTATAGATTAGGCAAATGTTAGGAGTACATTTGCAGTGCTGGCTAAGACACTAAGACGACTTTATTCTATTTGTCCTCACACTTTTTCATTAAATATAAGTTCTTTTAAAACGATTTCTTCTGCAGTATTTTTGTAATTATTCATCTTTTGTACCCATAACAATTGATTTTCTTGCTTTAAGTTCTCATTTAAATCTTTATCTTTTTCAGCAAGTTCATTTATTAAAGATTTTACTTTTTCTTCGGCTTCTTTACCGACTGAAAAAAGAAAAGTATTTAGTTTGCCCTCAATAATTAGTCTTTGATATAAAATTTTATTATTCTTTTTCAGATAGTCAAGTTTTAATAATCCGTATTTGTTAAGGTTTTTAGTTTCATCATTTGTAATAATTTTTCTCATTTTTCATCTCTCCATTTCTTTACTTTTATTATAATTATCTATAAAATCTATATTTTTTGTTTTACTATTGTATTTAAAATAGCCAATATCATTATTTTTATCTATGACTTTAATAGTAAATCTATCAACTAAATAAATATCAATAGCATCAGTGTTAAAAGTATCTTTTAAGTAGTTTAAAACTTTATATTGTTCTATTGTATAAACCTGATTTTTAATAATGTTATTTTTATTTAACAATTTCATAATTAGTAAGTCCTTTCTTTAACATATTTCAGTTTTAGGTATTAGCATTATTTGGTCTATAATAGTTTCATTACTATACAATGGACATTGTATTATGCCATCATAATAGAAATGTTCTGATGCTAGTGTAAGTAATATTTTTCTCTCATCACTAGAATATTCATTATTTTCTAACTTTTGAAGTGATAAAACATAGTAGTTTTTAGAATAATCATTAAGTTCATCAGTAGTTATTAACTCTTGATATTTAATACCAATATTATTGTTTTTTAAGATGTCATTTAAGTATTCTAAATATTCTTTACAACTTCTAGATATAAATTCATCAGTAAACTTAATATTTTTTATTTCAATATTGTAGTTTTTATCTCTTGTAATTTCTATTTGTGATACTAATTTATTTAGTATATCTCTTTTTGCTTTACGATTTAAACTATCCCACATAAAAGAAAAGCCAAGTTTATTAAATAACAAATAATCATCTTCTTTTTTATAATCAAGTTTTTTAAGTAGTTCTACTGTATATTCTTTGAAGTCATCATTAGGATCTAGTAATTGCTTTTTCTTATTTAATTTCTCAATTTCTTTTTTGATAACTTCGTTTTTATGATTAATAGCATCTACATTTAAGTTTGATGATAGGTATAAATCTACTAACTTCTTTTCTTGAATTTTTAGTTTTTCTATTGCTTTATCAATATCACTTATGTCTTTTGATTTAGTTGAATTTGATACAATTATTTCGTTATTCATATCATACATATATCTAGTTAGTTCATTTAAAACTCTACCTAATTTCTTTTCAATCTTATCAGAGCTATAATGAAGTCCTTTTGCTTTACAATTAACATTTTTACAAGTTAAATGGTAATATTCTTTTTTATTTGGTGTTCCACTATATTTATAAGAAATAGTAGAAGATAAAATATTACCACATTCAGGGCATTTAATTAGTGAAGTAAATAAATGTATATGTTCTCCATAATTAGGATGTTTATTCTTCTCTAAATTCTTTCTAGTAATGTTCCAAGTCTTTAAATCAATAATTGGTTCACAATAGTTTTCAACTTTTAGTATATCTTCAGGTTTTCTTTTATATTTGCCATACTCAAATATTCCAATATAAATAGAATTAGTTAGTATTTTATAAACTCTATCAGCTTTCCATTTACCATGACTTAAATAAGCATTGTTATCTTTCATAATAGTAGCAATATTTCTTGTTGAATGTCTTTCTTTACATAGTTCAAATATCTCTTTAACAACTTCGGCTTCAATAGGTTCAATTTCTAAATGACCTGTTTCTTTGTTTCTTGTATATCCATAAGGCGCTTTACTAGGGTGGATATGTTCCATAGCCATTTCTTCCATAGCTCTTTTTGTTCTTGCTCCAATTTCTTTTCTTTCTCTTTGACCAAACACTAAATTCATTCCATAAATCATTTCACCATTAGCAGTACTTACATCAAATGGCTCGAGGATTAGTTCTAATTTAACATCATGTTCTTCTAAATAATTAAGCAGCCAAAATCCATCATAATTACTTCTTGTAAGTCTATCTACTTTAATAGCAACTAATTTATCAATTTTCTTTGCTTTAATGTCTTTTAATAATCTTTGCATTTCTGGTCTCATTAAATCTTTTCCTGAATGACCGGCATCATTATAAACATCAATAATGTCATAGTTTTTCTTTTCACAATACTCTTTAATCATCCTAAGTTGTGAATCAATAGAATACCCATTATCTTTTTGGTCGTCAGTTGAAACTCTAACATAAACTCCACATCTCACAAAATCATCTCCTTTCTTTTTTTTATTTGAGAGAAGTTATCCTCTCAATTGTTTGGCACTTTAAATCGGTTTTTGCAACCCGAAATTTATGCCTTTCACTTGTTTGGCACTTTATAAGCAAAAAGTTAAGTGTGAAATTACAATTTCTTTAAAATTTTACATATTTCTTGCAATGTATATTTTTCATTATGTTCTTTTATATAAAATTGCTTATTAGATATTTCATTAACTTTGTACTCATAAATAGTGAGTTTTATAGGAGATAATATTAAATATTCAGTAGGTTCAATAAACTTTAAGTTTGTGTTCTCAAGAAATTTAACCTCGCCATTTCTCGTTTTATAGTCATAGCATTTAATAACATCAATAATAGATGAGTTAGGTTTTAATGTTTCTATTGTTTTAAAATTAAGCATTAAAAAATGTCCTCCTTCCTAGAAAGAGAACATCTATATATGCCTTCTAAGCTAACAGTGAGTTAGATTTTAGACATTAAAAAACTTACGACACCATAATAGGTTCGTAAGTTGTATTCAAATGGAGCAGGTGATGAGAATCGAACTCACGTCATCAGCTTGGAAGGCTGAGGTTCTACCATTAGACCACACCTGCGTTAAACACAAACTAATTATATAATAAATTAGAATGTATTTGCAAGTATTTTTTGCTATTTTATTAAAGAAAGTTGTACTTTTCCCTTATTTTTATCGATATCTGCTATATAAACAGTTAAAATATCACCTACACTAACAATATCTTTAGGATCTTTAACAAAGCTTTTACTCATTTTAGATATGTGTAATAAACCATCATCGTGTAAACCGATATCTACAAAGGCACCAAATGAGGCAACATTTCTAACGGTTCCTTTTAATTCCATACCAATAGATAAGTCATTAATGGTTAAAACATCACTTCTTAAAATTGTTTCGGGAGCTTCACTTCTAGGATCTAATCCTGGATTTTTTAATTCTTTAATTATATCAGTTACTGTATAAATATCTGAATTTAGTTCTTTTGTTAATTTTTCTATATCAATATTTTCTAGTTTACTTTTAAATTCATCTGTTTTAATATCTTTAATATCTAAATTTAGTAATTTTAATAATTTACTTGTTAATTCATAACTTTCTGGGTGAATTCCTGTATTATCTAGTGGATTAACACTATTGTTGATTCTTAAGAAACCTACACATTGTTCATAGACTTTATCAGTTGTTAATTTTTTAATTTCTTCTCTTGATGTAAATTCTTTTTTCTCTTTAAATTTTTGAATTTTGTTAATTACAGCAGTAGTTAAACCAGATACATATTTTAAAATAAAGTTAGATGCAGTATTAATGTTTACTCCTACCTCGTTTACAACTTTTGATACTGTGTTATCTAAGCTTTCAGTTAGTTTTTTGGAGTTTACATCATGTTGATATTCTCCTACACCAATACTTTTAGGATCTATTTTTACAAGTTCTGATAGTGGATCTATAACTCTTCTTCCAATACTTACTGCACTTCTTTCTTGAACTTCATAATCAGGAAATTCTCTTTGAGCTTCTTTACTGGCAGAGTAAACACTGGCTCCTGCTTCACTAACAATTGTGTAATAAACATCCTTTAAATCTTTAATTGTGTTTGCTACAAATTCTTCACTTTCACGTGATGCAGTACCATTACCAATGGCAATTAAGTTAATGTTATAATTTTTAATTAAGTTAAGTAATTTAATTCTTGATGCTTCTTTTTCATTTTTAGGTTCATGAGGATAAATAACATCTTTATGTAAAACGTTTCCTTTTTCATCTAAACAAGCTAGTTTACAACCTGTTCTGAATGCTGGATCAAAACCTAAAACACGATATCCTTTGACAGGTCTAGTCATAAGAAGATTTTCTAAATTATCTTTAAATACTTCGATGGCGTTATCTTCTGATTTTTCAGTTAACTCACTTCTTACATCTCTTTCAATTGATGGATAAATTAATCTTTTTAAAGCATCTTTAATAGCATCATTAACATAATCTACAACAAATGATTCTTTATTTTTAATAATTTTATTAGATAAAGAGTTAAAAATATAATCATTATCGTAGTCTAATTTAACTGATATAACATTTTCTTTTTCAGCTCTATTTATAGCTAAAACACGATATGGTTTAATGTATTTAACTTTTTCAGTAAAGTCATAATATATTTCATATGTCTTTTTTTCATCTACAGCGTTTTTCTTTATTTTAGATACAATTGATGCGTTATTCCAAATATAATTTCTAACGAATTTACGATAATAAGCATTATCACTAATCCATTCACTTATAATATATTTAGTATTTTCAAGGGCAACATCTTTTTCAACATTAGGAACGATACCACATAATGATTCTATGTTTCCTTTAGTAGGAAAAGCCATAATTGCTTTAGCAAGAGGTTCTAATCCCATTTTAATAGCTTCAGTAGCTTTTGTTTTTTTCTTTTCTTTATATGGCATATAAATATCTTCTACTTCAACTAATTTAGTACAGTTTAAGATATTCTTTTTTATTTCATCTGTAAGCATTCCTTTTTCATCAATTAATCTAATAACAGTTTCTTTTCTTTCCATTAAGTTATTATAATAACGATATTTTTCTTCTATTTTAGCTATTTGATTTTCATCTAATGCGCCTGTTGCTTCTTTACGATATCTGGCAATAAAGGGAATTGTTGATCCTTCTTCTAAAAGGGTTAATACTGCCTTTATTTGATTTATTTTAATATTAAGTTCATTACTTAATTCTTCTATTACTATTTCATTCATATTTTACCTCACTTCATCTAGTATATCATAAAAAAAGAGATTTTAATCTCTTTCTAATCAATAAGTTTAAGAAATTTAATTTAAAATTTTATAATTTTATTCTTAACATGAATTTATTTATATAATTCGTTAGATTTTAAATTTTAGTTAATATGTAATATGATAATAAAGATATCAATGTTGGAATAAATATAACTACTAATACTTTTACAATAGTTACTATTATTATTAATTTAGGAGAAAAACCTAAATATTTATATAATAAATTAGTCTTTTTTTCATCTGTTATAATATTTGAAAATGTTAATATAATAACAATGAATGTAATGAATGTAATAACATAGATAAATATGATTGTATATTCTAGTTGATTTCCTATGTCAAGATAACTCTCCTGTTCAAATTTAGTATCTATTTTCATCTTTATATCGTGATTTTTTATTTCTTTAATTGTTACACTTAACTTATTAGTAAAATCATAATAATGTCGTAAATAAAATATATATTCATATTTATACATATCTTCATTAATTTCTTGTCTATTAATATTTATAATATTTTTATCTTTTATTAAATATTCATCCACTATTTTATCTGATTGAATAATAAAATAGGTATCTTTATAATTATTATCATATTCTTTGAATAAATTATAACGATAAGATAATATTAGAGAAATTAATAATAATAAAATTGAATAAATTAATAAATATATTTTGGTTGTTTTTTTTCTTAAAAAGTTTTTAAACTTTAACATATTTAATTACCTTCTAAATTTATAATTATATCTTTTTTTAGTATCTCATTTAATTTGATAATTGAAAAAATATAAATTATTAAAGAAATTAAAATATAAATTATTATGATTGAAACGTATGGTATCTCAAAATTTTGTCCAAAGAAGAAATAACCTGAAAATAAATTATTAGATAGAAATATTAATAATAAATAATATAAGATTAAACTTAGTACATAGCTTATTAAATAGATTATTGTATTATCTAATAATTCTATATTAATAATTTGTTTTTTTCTAAAACCAGTTGCTTGTAATATGGCAAAATTAACCGTTTTATTAATACACTTTTTATTTATGTTTAATAATATAATAGTTACTGTCAGAATCATTGTTACTAAGGAAATTATAATAGGATACATATATGATGTTGAATTTATTTCTATTTGTCCCTTTATTGATGTATCATAACCATTTTCTTGCAATTTATTAATAATACTTGCAACATTATCTTTAGAATCGGCAGTTAATACTCTTCCATTATATGGCACACAAATTGTTTCTTTATTTAAACCATTTCCAATTGTTGTATATGATTCACAGTCTCTAAATAAATCATAAGTCTCAAAAGCAGTATAACAAGTATCCATACTATCAAAACTATATTTATTATCATATGTGCCAACTAATTTTAATTTAATTTCATTATTATATCTAGAATTTTTTACATCAATATTAGTACCAGTATTCCATCTATATTCAACTAAGTCATACGTGTTACCTAATTCCTTATTAGTATCAATTATTTTATTTGGTTCAATTATATTCATATTAAGTATAGATTTAGTTAAGGCATAAGGATATAACTTTGTAGGGCAAACTATTTCTCCTTTTTTCGGATAATTTCCATTTAGTAATTTTATATTATCTTTATTATAAATAACTTTAATATTTATTTCTTTAGGATTATCTTGATTTTCATAACCTTTAAATCTTAGTAGTACTTCATCATTTATTTTAATAGGTAAATTTGATATCACGTGTTTATAATTAGATAAATTATCATATTCTTCTTTATAAATGTTATTATGTTCTGTTGAGGAGATGTAATTTATATAGTCATTTATATTGTTAAAAGAAGGTATTTTTCTTATTACTTCAATATTTAAATCTTTCATATAATTTGTTTTTATATATCTCTCTGATTTTATTGTAAAATCTAAAAAAGTTAGTGCAAAAAATAAGATTACCATAAGTAATGTACTAATTAATGTTAAAATTATATTTCTAGTATTAATTAGGTTTCTTTTAATATAACTAAAAATAGTGAATCTATTTTTCATTTTTAATACTCAACTTTCCTTTTGATATGTATAATATTTCATCAGCATATTTCTTTACTTCATTTGAATGACTAACAACAATTACACATTTAGTTTCACTTAATTTTTTTAGTAAATTAAAAACAATTTTTTCATTTTCTTCATCTAAATTTCCGGTAGGTTCATCACATAATATGATTTTAGGATTATTAGCTAAAGATCTTGCAATAGCTACTCTTTGCTTTTCTCCTCCGGATAATTCTTTCGGCTTATGATTTAATCTATTTGATAAACCTAATTCTTTTAATAGTGACGTTGCTTTTGCAATTCTATCTTCTGATTTTATACTTTTATTAATCGTCATAGGTAAGCATACGTTTTCTAATGCTGTTAAATTTTCTTCTAAATAAAATTGTTGGAATACAAACCCGATATTTTTCATTCGTTCATAAGCAAGTTTATCTAATGATAATTCCTTAATATTAACATTGTTAAGAATATACTTGCCACTTGTATAATTAGTTAATAATCCTAAAATATTTATTAATGTTGATTTTCCTGAACCAGAATGTCCCATAATTGCATAAAATTTATTTTCTTTAAAAGAAATTGTTACGTTATTAAGAGCATTTACTTTTTCATTTTTTAATGAATATATTTTAGTAATATTATTAAGTTTTATTATTTCATTCATAGCTTTCTCCTCTGTATAGATTGGTAGTGTGAATAGTTTTAT
>DJSP01000038.1 GCA_002438065.1 Caryophanales bacterium UBA6331
TTCATTCTTAATTCAACCTTTCTCATTTTACATATCACCTCAAGTGATATATTATACTCTAACTTTGAGACATTTTCCAAAGTTATTACTTAAGACATTATCATAAATTAATCATTCTATGTTGAAATATACATGGTTTTTGCTTGATTAATATAATAAACTTAGGTATAATATTTTGTGTTAAGAAGGAAAGGAAATAGTATGAAAAACGTTAAAGAAATAGAATTTAAAGTAGAAGGAAAAAAATGGGAAGATTTATTAGATAAAGCATTTAAAAAGAAATCTAAAGATACTCAAGTAGATGGTTTTAGAAAAGGAAATTGTCCTAAAGAAGTATTTATTAAAAAATTTGGTATTGAATCATTATATGCAGAAGCTGGTGAAATGGCTTTAGATGAAGCATATAAAGATATTTTAGAAGAAAATAAGTTACATCCAGTTTGTCCTGGTAAAGTAGATATTACTGCAGTTGATGAAAAAGGAATTACTTATAAATTTACTATTATTGAAAAACCAGAAGTTAAACTAGGTAAATATACTAAATTAGGTGTTAAAAAAGAAAAAGTAAAGGTTACTGATGAAGAAGTAAATCAGGAAATTGAACATTTAAGATCTCGTTATGCTGATGTAGTTGAAGAAACTGAAGGAGAAGCATTAAAAGGAGATACAGCTGTAATTGATTTTGAAGGATTTGTTGATGGAGAAAAATTAGAAGGTGGTACTGGTGCTAATTATCCTTTAGAATTAGGTACAAATACATTTATTCCAGGATTTGAAGATGGTGTTGTTGGAATGAAAGTTGGAGAAGAAAAAGAACTTAACTTAAAATTTCCAGAAGACTATGTTGAAAATTTAAAGGGTAAAGATGTATTATTTAAAGTTAAATTAAATTTAATCAAAAAGAGAGTGTTACCTGAAATTAATGAAGATTTCTTTAAAGATTTAGGCTATGATGATGTTAAAGATGAAGCTGGCTTAAAAGAAAAAGTTAAAGCAGATTTACTTGCTCATAAAGAAGAAGATGCTGATAATAAATACTTAGATCAATTAATTGGAAAAGCAGTTGAAAATTTAGAAGTAGAAATTAATCCTGAAATCATTGAAGATGAAAAAGAACGTATGATTGATGATTATAGAAGAGAATTATCAATGCAAGGTATAAGTTTAGAACAATATTTAGAGTTTACAAAAGGTAATTTAGAAACTTTAAAGAAAAATATTGAACCACAAGCTGTTGCTAGAATTAAAACTAGATACTTACTAGAGGGTGTAATAGAAAAAGAAAATTTAACTGTAACTGATGAAGAAGTTAAAGCAGAAGTTAAGAGATTAGCTGAAATGTATGGAACTACTGAAGAAGAAATTACTACTCATATTGGCGATAGTGAAGTTATCGGTTATGATTTAAAAATGCGTAAAGCATTAGACTTTATTAAAGAAAATTAATTTTTAGAAAGATGACTTAAAAAAGTTGTCTTTTTTATTTTCTCCAATTTTTAATAAGCTTTAATAGTGTCAAGTAAGTGTATAACTTAATAAAATAAAAAAGTAAGATGAGTACTCTTGGACTAAATATATATATAGAAGCTAATACTTCTAAGGGTAAAAGTGTTCAAATTAAAAATATAAATTATATGTTTAGATTTATATTAAGCAAACAAAAAATGAGTGAAGCACTAAAAAGTATAAAATTAACTCAAGTTAATTTCAATCTATATTCAGAAAAATTTATGGGAGGATTTAACAATGTATTTTCATCAAGAAATAGTTTAAATAATAATTTATTACCAGAAATGCCTGTTGTAATCCATATAGGGCTTGATAAATTGTATGAAAATCCGTATAATGAGAATATAGACAATTGGAATATGCGATTTTTAAAGATATTAACATCAAGAAGTATTAGTTATACAAAAAAATTAGCAGGAAATTATGAAGATTTAAAGGAGGTTTCAAGACTAATGAAGGAATATTCAGAAGATACATCAAACTTAATATATTATGCCAAAGAAGCAATGGATGAGAGTATAAGGAAAACAGATCTTAAGTTTGCCAAAGAAGAAGGAATTGATAAAGGATTTAGTCTAGGAGAGAAAAAAGAGGCGAAAAGAATGGAAAGTTAAAACGATCTATTGAAATTGCTAAAAATTTACTTGAAAAAGGAATATCTATTGATATAATATCTGAATCAACTAATATACCAAAGAAAGAAATATTAAAGTTACAAAATAACTAATAATATTTCTTTTATTTTTGTGATATACTTTTATTATTGATTAATTAAAGGAGGTAAGTAACTAATGCGATTTGAAAATATATATCTTAATTTTGGTACTCAAGTTGTTTATGATAACGCTAGTTGCAGTTTTAATTCAAATGATAAAGTAGGAATAGTAGGAGTTAATGGTGCTGGCAAAACAACACTATTTAGAGTTATATTAGGTGAGATTCCTCTTGATAATGGTAAAATGGTTATTCCAACTGATTATAAAATTGGTTATTTGCCCCAAGTTATTAAAACTCCGGAAAATAGTAATTTAACCGTATTTGAATATTTGTTAGAGGGTAGACCAATAAAAAAGTTAGGGAATGAGTTAACTACCCTTTATAAAAAAATGGTTACAGCTGATGATAAGGAATATAAAGTAATTGCCAAAAAGATTAATAAAATTAATAATGAATTAGATTATTATGATCAATATAATTATGAAAATATTTTACTTAAGATAATAAGTGGAATGAATATTGATTCTAGTTTGTTAGATTTAAAACTAAAAGATATTTCAGGTGGCCAAAAATCTAAAATAGCGTTTGCTCGTTTATTATATTCTAAGGCTCATATTCTTCTTTTAGATGAACCTACTAACCATTTAGATTTAGATACTAAAGATTTTATAATTGAATATTTAAGGCAATATAATGGAATGATTTTAGTAATATCTCATGATATGTCTTTCTTAAATGAAGTAACTACTAAAACATTATATGTTGATAAAGTTAAACATAATTTTGAAATATTTAATGGTAATTATGAAAAATATTTAAAAATCAAAGAAGAAAAAGATAAAGCAAGGGAAAGATTAATCGCTAAGCAAAGTGATGAAGAAGAAAAGTTAAAAAGAATAATTGCTAAATATCTTCATGGAACTGAAAAACAAGCTAATATTGCTAAAGATAGAATTAAAAAGTTAGAAAAGTTAAAACAGGTTAAAATTGACGCGGAAAAGAAACAAAAAGTAACTAAATTTAAAATTAAAATTAATTATCCAAGTACTAGTATTCCCATTGAAGTAAATCATTTAAAATTTGGTTATGATGATAATAATTTATTATATTATGATTTATCATTTACAATTCAAAGAGGTGAAAAAATTCTTATTGTTGGAGAAAATGGAATTGGTAAAACAACACTTTTAAGGTTAATTATGGGTACTTTAAAACCTTTGGGTGGAGAAATTAAAATTAATGATAAAACATTAATTGGATATTATGCTCAAGAACATGAAATTATTGATAATTCTAAAACCATTTTAGATAATTTTAATAATTATGGACTTGCTGATTATGAAGTTAGAAGATATTTAGGTAATTTCTTATTTTCAGGAGAGGATATTAATAAACTTGCTGGAGTTTTGTCGCCAGGGGAAAGAGCAAGAGTTGGACTTGCTAAAATAGCGCTTAGTGGGGCAAACACGTTATTACTTGATGAACCAACCAATCATTTAGATCCTATGACTCAATTAAAAATAGCTGATATCTTTAAAGATTATGAAGGAACAATGTTAGTGGTGTCTCATAATTTAGAGTTTGTTGATAGCTTAAATATCGATAGAATGTTACTTTTACCTAGTGGAGTAATTACATATTATGATAAAGAAATAGTAACATATTATGAAACATTAAATAACAATGAAGAAATTAAATAATTTAATTTTAAGATTAATAATGCTATACTTATAGTAGAGGTAGTGATTGATATGCGTCTTATTAAAATAGATAAAGATGAAAACATTAAATGTAATAAAGAAATAAAAAATTATTTAGAT
>DJSP01000066.1:0-9762 GCA_002438065.1 Caryophanales bacterium UBA6331
AAATTTATAATTTTATCCTGAGAATTTATGGCAATTCGTTGTACAAATTTTCAATATTTGTTATAATGTATTCGATACTTTACTTAAAAAAGTTAGAGGTTGAGAATTATGAATAAGGAAGTTAGTATTGAAGAAGTATCTAATGTTATTAGTATGTCTAAAATAAAGAAATATTTATATTTAACAATTAAGAGATTATTTGATATTATTTTGTCATTATTTGGAATTTTGTTTTTAATTCCAATTTCGATAATTATTAAAATATCGTATATACTTAATAAAGATTTTTCATCTATTTTTTATAGTCAAATTAGAATAGGTAAAGATGGTAAAGAATTTAAATTATATAAGTTTAGAAGCATGATACCTAACGCGGATGAAGTACTAAAAGAGCTTTTAAAAAAAGAACCATATAAAAGTGAATGGAAAAATAATCAAAAATTATCTAATGATCCAAGAATAACTAAAATGGGTAATATATTAAGAAAAACATCATTGGATGAATTACCCCAATTGATAGCAATAATTAAAGGTAATATGTCATTTATAGGACCCAGACCATTAGTTAGAGGTGAATTAGATGCTCATAGTGGAAATCATAAAATTTATGAAAGTGTTAAACCTGGATTATCTGGTTGGTGGGCCTGTAATGGGAGATCTAGTCTAACTTATGAAGAAAGATTAGAATTAGAATATTACTATTGTAATAATGCATCATTATTATTGGATATTAAATGTGTTTTTAAAACTATTAAAGTAGTATTTGAAAAAAGTGGAGCAAAGTAGGAAACGAGGTATGAAGATATGGAAAATAAAATAGAAAATCCATTATTTAGTGTCATTATTCCAGCTTATAATTGCGAAAAATATTTGTATAAATGTTTAGATTCATTATTGTTTCAAAAATATAATAATTACGAATTAATAATTATTAATGATGGTTCTACAGATAATACCCTAAAAATTATAAATGAATATAATAGTAAGTTTAATAAAAAAATAAAAATTATTACTAAAAATAATGAGGGGGTTTCTGCAGCAAGAAATGACGGAATGAAAAATGCTAAAGGAAAATATATTACATTTATTGATTGTGATGATTATGTTTCGACTAATTATTTTAATGATATGGAAGATATGATTAAAATAAACAAAGACATAGATTTGTATAACTTCGGTTTTTTTTCTGAAGTTGAAAATAAACATGGTAAAATGATTTCTCAAGATATAATTAACTATAAAGAAGTATTATATAATTCTAGAAAAGATATCAAAGAAAACTTAATATCTTTGTATGATAACACAATGTTATATAATCCAGTAAATAAAATATATAGAAGAAGCATTATAGAAAAATTTCAGATACAATTTCCTAATTATGATTGGGGAGAAGACGTTGAATTCAATCGATTGTACCTAAATAATATTAATTCTTTTTATAATTCAAGTAAATGTCTTTATCATTATGTAAGAGAAGGAAGTAATTCAATTACAAAAAAATATAAAAAAGAATTGTTTAAAATTAGAAAAAAAGAATTTTTTGAATTTAATCAGTATTTTGAAAAGTGGAAAATAAATAAAAAAGAATATTATGAATTTTCTTGTAGAAGATATATAGAAAGAATACTCGGATGTATTGAGAATGAATTTTGTTCTAATTCAGAGTTTAAAACAAAATATTTAAACATCAAACTTATCATAAATGATGAAGTTACTAGGGAAGCATTAAATTATGTCATTCCAAAAAGTAAAAAAATAAAAGTTATGCTTATACCATTAAAACTTAAACTAGCATTTACAACATATATTATGGGAATGTTTATTCACAAAATAAAAAAAATTTCACCGTCTTTATTTAATAAATTGAAAAACAAAAGATAGTTAATTGAAGGTAGGAATAATTATGTTAATTTATTTTATTGTTTTGCTCATAATAGTCTTACTTGGCTTGATTTTAAAGCCAAACCATGTGGGCAATAATTCTAACAAAAAAATTTTTATTATAATAACATTTATTTTATTATTTTGTGTATCTGGATTTAGGGACAAAAATATTGGTGTGGATACATTACAATATTATAATGCTTTTAAAAAAATATCATTACTTGATATTTCAAAATTTAATGTTGTTAGGTATGAGTATGGATTTACATTTTTATGTTGGATTTTATCAAAAATTAGTAATAAACCTCAAATACTGCTAATAGTAACTTCTTTTTTTGTAAATTATAGTATTTTAAAATTTATATATAAATATTCAAATAATGTGTTTGTTAGCATATTAATTTATATATTATTAAATTTTTACTTTTCTTACATGAATATAATGAGACAGGCCATTGCTATTTCAATAGTTTTGTTTGGATATGATTTTATAATAAAAAACAAAAATATAAAATTTATTTTAACATGTTTGTTTGCCTCTTTATTTCATGAGAGTGCATTATTAGCAATCTTGCTATTAATTCCTAATTATTTTAGATTTAATAAAAAAATGCTATTTTGTGTGTTTGTTTTTGTAATAATAGCATTTTTCTATGGCGAAAGATTTTTTGTTTTTTTGGCTAATTATTCATCACGTTTATTAGAATATGTAAATAGTAAATATAATGTTTCCAATTATTTTGGTGCATTATTAGATGCATTAGTTTATGTACTAACATATATATTTGGAATTATTAATATTGAAAATAATAGTAATCCATTAAGCGATATGAAAGATATTAAAGAGAAAAATGTGGTTTTGGGAATACTTGGAATGGCATGTATATTTCAATCTTTAGTAATAAAAGTAAGTATATTTAATAGATTTTCACCATATTTTACAATATTTATAATATTATGGGTTCCATATACAATTGAAAAAATAACTAACAAAAAAAGAAAAGTATTGTATTATCTAATATTATTATTTATATTCTTTTTATATTGGCTAATAATTATGTTGTTTAGACCACAATGGTATGGTGTTGTTCCATATAATTTGTTTATCTAAGGAGGAATTATGAACATATATTTAATTGATGAAGGAATTGACAGAATAGGTGGTGTCGAAAGAATTGTTTCAATACTTGCCAATGATTTCGCAAATGAAAATAAAGTAAAAGTTATTAGCGAATTTAAAAATCGGAAAAATCCGTTTTATGAATACAAATCTGAAATTGAAATAGAATATTTAATAAAAAATATTGATACAAAATTAAATAAAATATCCAAAAAAAATATAATATTTTATTTTATTAAATTAATAGAGAAATGTGCAAAAAAAATTGTACTGCCATTTAAAATTTTAAAAAATATTAAAACTATTAAAAATGATGATGTGATGATATTTGCAAGAGTCTCGGTTGCTTTGGATTTTATTCCTATTTTAAAGTTTAAAAAAAAGCATCCAATAATTATAGTGAGAGATGCTGCAATTATAGAATGTTTAAATAAAAAGCAAAAAAGAAAATTAACGAGATTTTTTCCTGAATATGTAAATTACTTTATAGTTTCATCTGATGAAAGCAAGAAAAAATATCAAAGAGTATTAGGAAATAAAATAATTATAGAAAAAATATATAATCCATTGGGAATTAATCCTATAAAAAAATATAATTATAATGCAAAGAAAATTATAAGTATAGGTAGATTACATCCCCAAAAGGGATTTGATACCCTTATAAGAGCATTTAATTATGTTACAAAAATGCATTCGGATTGGAAACTAGAAATATATGGAAATGGTAGGGAAGAATTTAAATTAAAAAAAATAATAAAAGAAAATAGATTAGACGATAAGGTTAAAATTATAAATAGTACAAAGGATGTAGTAAATGTATTAAATAGTTCTTCAATTTTCGTAATGTCTTCTCGTTATGAAGGATACGCAAATGCTTTAGTAGAGGCAGTATCATGTGGTGTTCCTAGTGTCACCTTTAATTGGCTATCAGGAGCAGAAGAAATAATTTCAAATCAAAAAAACGGATTAATAGTAAAATTATACGATAGGAATACATATTTCAAAGGAAATTCTAATAAATGTGATGAGAAAAATTTGGCTGATTCAATAAATTATTTAATAGATAATCCTCAAAAATGTCAACAGTTTAGTAATGAGGCAATAAACATCTATAAATCAAGAAATTTTAATAATATATTAAAAAAATGGAAAAAAATAATAAATCAAGTAAAGGAGAATCTAACAAATGAGTAAGTTATCTAAATTTATTAAATCACCTTTATTATTATTTGTTTTTTTATCAAATAGAGGAATAAACCTTTTTAATGATAAAACATATTTAAAAATAAGATATTATGCAACATTTAAAAAATTTCTAAATTTAACAAATCCACAAACGTTTAATGAAAAATTACAATGGTTAAAATTAAATGATAGAAAAGACATATACACAAAAATGGTTGATAAATATGAAGCAAAATCTTATGTTTCAAAAATAATAGGGAATAAATATATAATACCTACATTAGGGATATATAATAATTTTGATGAAATAGATTTTAATAAATTACCAAATCAATTTGTTATTAAATGTACACATGATAGTGGTGGATTAGTAATTGTTAAAGATAAAAGCAAATTAGACATTAAAAGAGCAAAGAAAAAAATTAATAAATCTTTAAAAAGAAATTATTATTATCTAGGCAGAGAGTGGCCGTATAAAAATGTTAAACCAAGGATAATAGTTGAAAAATATATGCATGATGAGTTGACAAATGATTTAAGAGATTATAAATTTTTTTGTTTTAATGGTAATTGTAAATTTTTTAAAATAGATTTTAATCGTTCAATTAATCATCAAGCAAATTATTTTGATATCAAAGGTGAAATTCTTCCATTTGGAGAGCAAGTATGTCTACCTGATTTTTCAAAACTTCTTGATTTGCCTGTAAATTTGCAGAAGATGCTAAAATTATCTGAAAAATTATCAAAAAATATTCCATTTTTAAGAGTGGATTTTTATGAAATTAAAGGAGACGTATATTTTGGAGAATTAACTTTTTATCCTTCAAGTGGATTTGGAAAATTTGAGCCAGAAGAATGGGATTTAAAGTTAGGAAATCTTATTGACTTGAGTTTGGTGAATAAAAATGAGAAGTAAAAAAGCTTTATTAAATATTAGTAGTAACTTTATATTACAAGTTGTTACCATAATTTATGGATTTATAGTTCCAAAAATTATTATTACAAATTTTGGCTCAGATGTTAATGGATTAATTTCATCTATTACTCAATTTTTGGCTTATATATCATTACTTGAATCAGGATTTGGACCTGTTGTTAAATCAGCATTATATAAACCATTATCTAAAAAAGATAATAAAGAAATAGCAAATATATTAAAAACTTCAGAAAAATTTTTTAGAAACATTGCCAAAGTATTTATCATTTATATAATTTCATTATGTTTTATTTATCCGCTAATAATAAATAATAATTTTGATAAAGTGTTTACAATTTCACTTATTTTGATTATATCAATAAGTACTTTTGCAGAGTATTTTTTTGGAATGACTTATAGACTTTTTTTACAGGCAGATCAAAAAAATTATATTATTTCTTTTATTCAAATAATTACGTATATTATTAGTATTGTAATTGTAATATTATTAGCCTATTTTAAAGCAAATATTCAAGTAATAAAATTAACGAGTGGCCTTATTTTTGTGCTTAGACCTATTATGCAAAATTGGTATGTAAAAAGAAAATATAATATTTGTTTTAATGAGGCAAATAGTGATTATAAATTAAGACAGAAATGGGATGGATTAGCTCAACATATTGCAGCAGTTATACATGGAAATACTGATGTTACAATTCTTACAATAATGTGTAGTCTTACGGAAGTTTCAGTATATTCAGTATATAGTTTAGTTGTAAAGGGAATAAAACAATTTGCACAGATTTTTTCAACAGGTATTGATTCATCATTTGGCGATATGATTGCCAAGGATGAAAAAGAAAATTTATGTAAAAAATTTAATATATACGAAGTTTTATATTTTACGATAATAACCATTTTATTTTCGTGTACAATGATTTTAATTGTTCCATTTGTTAGTGTATATACAAAAAATGTAACAGATGCAAATTATATTAGATATTTATTTGGATATTTGATTGTTATAAGTGAATTCGTCTGGGCAATTAGACTCCCATATAGTTCTTTAATTTTATCTGCTGGACATTTTAAAGAAACTAGAATAGGAGCATGGATTGAATGTCTAACCAATATAGTTTTATCTATAGTTCTTGTATTTAATTATGGAATAATAGGAGTAACAATAGGAACAATCATTGCTATGACAATTAGAACTTTAGAATTTGTGTATCATGCAAATAAAAACATACTTAATAGAAATATTAGTATCAGTATAAAAAAATTTATTTTAATTTTAATTGAAACAATTACTATAGTCTTTATTTCAAACTATTTACCTTATTTAGATAACATAAGTTATTTAAATTGGTTTATAAATGCTTTAATGACAGGTGTTGTAGCAAGCTTGATTTGTATTTTTATTAATTTTGTATTTTATAAAAAAGAATTTAAGGAATTGCTTAACATGTTAAAAAATATATTAAAAAATAAAAGACAATAATTTTATTAAATATTTATAGATAGAATACATTTATTTCTATCTTTTTTTATTACAATATTTTTACAATAATGTTACATATTATATATAACAATTTGCTATATAATTTAATTAATTATTAATATAAATTTTTATATTGTAATTCTATTGATAATTGTAGAAGGTAGGTTTTATGTATGAAGAAGTACGAATTAGAAGATAATGAAGAGAATATTGTAATAACTATTAAAGAAAATGTTCTTAATAGAAATAATAAATTGGTCATGCTATGCAAAATGTTAACTAATTTAGATGATAATTATAATATAACAATAGATGGAGCATGGGGTAGTGGCAAGACATTTTTTGTTAAACAGTTTAAATATATATTAGAACATATTAATGATTATAAAGATAATGTTGTATTTAATGAAAATGATAAAGATGTAATAAAAAAATGTGCTGAAAATAATTTAGTTATATATTATAATGCTTGGGAAAATGATGATCATGAAAGTCATCCTTTAGAATCAATTATTTATTCTATATTAAATGATTATCCTAAATATAAGCAAACATTACCGGATTTTAGCGAATTCAAGGAATTATTTAAATCTGCTATTAGAGATATAATTTATGTCGGAACTGCCGAAATAATTGATTTAAACAATATTGATAAAATGAATTCTTTTAAAGATTATGCTAAAGAAATAAAAACAATCGATGAAAAGAAAAAATCATTTAATAAATTAATAAATCTATTACTAAATGATAATCAAAGATTAATACTAATTATAGATGAATTAGATAGATGTAAACCAACTTTTGCAATTAAATTACTTGAAACTATTAAGCATTTTTATAATAATAAGAAAATTACTATTTTAATGTCTACAAATAATTTTGAATTGTCTCATACTATTAAAAAAGTATACGGTCAAGATTTTGATGGATATAGTTATTTAAGCAAATTTTACGATTGTATAGTTTATTTAGATAATACTGAGCAGGTTGTGAATAATTACTTAAAAGATAAATTAATATTTAATTCAAGCGGTTATACTTCTTAAAAAATTGCAAATATATTAATTAATTATTATCATTTATCTTTAAGAGAATGTAATAAATATGTGTCTATCTATAATTTATTGTTCAATTACATTGATATAGATTTTTCTTATTATAATTATGGCGATTATAAATATGTTTATACTAATATTTTACTTCCTTTAGCAATTATTTATATAAAAAATAACTAAAGTAAAAATGCTAGATGCTATCTATAATGTATATAGTGATCCTAATAATATAATTGATTCTGTACAACTAGAGAATTAAAATTGTTAAAAAAATTACTTAATAATGAGGTTATCAATAGTAATAAATATGATTGGGAATTAGAACAATTATCATGTAAATTTTTGGTTATGAGAAGAATAGATAGAAATTTTAAAATACCAGAAGAAATTCAAGAAAATGTTAAAATAGCGTTAAAAAATATTAATTGGAATAAACAAAAAGAAATAGATGATTTAAATGAAATACTTGTAAGTTATTGTAAAATGAATGGAACAGTTCTTTTATATACCTTGTGTTCAATGGGATCTGCTTTATTAGGAAAACCAGAACACTATGTTTGGTATCATTTACTTAATAATAGATTATTTAATTATTATGTTTATATTGAAACTCAAGATATTAATGCTCTTGGAAAAAACATCCCTGTTGCTATCTATTTTGATTATTATGGTTTAAAAGATGAAATAGCAGAAGGAAGAAAAGAGCAAGCAGTAGCTGGAACTATGACTATAAGTAAAGAAAGATTTCATACCTTATTTTATAATGATTTTGAGATAACAAATTCTAAAATAAAAAAGATGTTAGATGAAATAGGAGATACTTTATACTTTTTTGTTACAGGCTCTAAACTTATAAAATATTTTGCAATGTTAAATAAGGACAGAGAATTATTAAAAGAAAGTTTAAAAAATACTCCAGCTTTAAAATAT
This sequence comes from Caryophanales bacterium UBA6331, assembly GCA_002438065.1. Lineage (GTDB taxonomy): Bacteria > Bacillota_I > Bacilli_A > RF39 > UBA660 > CAG-533. The sequence goes on from DJSP01000066.1 coordinate 8,592, forward strand.
GAAGATATTGATAAATGGTATAAACTTATTTGTGATGCCTTAGATGAAATGCCATCGGGAGTTTTAAATGGTTTAACACCTAATGAAGTAAAGAAAATTAAAGAAAAAGAACAAAAAATATTTGAAGAAAAAAATAAAAATTATAAAAAACAAACTAATGCTTGTTTGAGCCCACAAGATGCAAAATTATTCTATAAAATATATTTCGCATTACTAAAATTTACTAATAATAAATATAAAATTAAACCTGGTTTAAAAATATATAATCAAAAACAAATTAATCCATTAAATATAGTAGATGTTATTGGAAAATTGTGGGAAGAAAAAAATAAAATAATTCCTGAATTTGTTAAAACAAATCCATATAAATTTAATAAAGAAGAATTAAAAATAACAGAAGAGTTTAAAAATGGAATACGTAATATGTTTATAATTGCAAAATTTGAAAGCGAATATACCGCATTTATGACAGATGAAAAAATATATATGGTAAAAGGAATTAATGATAATTTAGACAATGTAATATCATATAAAGATTTACCATTTATAACTACAACAACTATTATTCCTTTTAAAGGATACTTAATATACGATAGTATCCTAAATAGTTATAATGTAAATATGGGTGTAAGTTTTAACGAAATAATTGAAAGGAATTATGATAAATTAATGAAATATTATCATTTGTAGATAGAAAATATTTTCTATCTTTTTTATTTCCTCCAATTTTTAAAAAGTCCTAATAGTGTCAAGTAAGTGTACAACCTGAAAAAATAAAAAAGTAAATTGAGTACTCTTGGACTAAATATATATATAGAAGCGCCAATTAAAGGTGTTTTATAAGTACGTACTAAAAATATAAATGGAAGGAGAAAAGTTATGTTTAGTTTAAGAATTATATTAAAGTATTTAGCTCAAATTTTATTGTTATTTTTATAATCTATTTGAAAGAAAAGGAAGTGTTTAAGTTGCAACAAAAGATTATAGAAAAAACTATTTACGGCAAAAAATTTCAGGTTATTAAAGATAATGTCAAAGTAGATAAAGACTTCCAAATACCATTAATAGAAGATAGAGCTTTTAAATATATTTGTAATGTTTATCCTAAAGTTATTATTAAGTTTCTAGCAAGTATTTGTAGTATCAAGGAAGATTTAATTGAATCAGCTTA
>DJSP01000066.1:9884-10038 GCA_002438065.1 Caryophanales bacterium UBA6331
GTTGACTTACTTGTTAATATCTCATCTGATGAATATATTAATATAGAAGCTAATACTTCAAAAGGTAAAAGTGTTCAAATTAAAAATATAAATTATATGTTTAGATTTATACTAAGTAAACAAAAAATGAGTGAGGCATTAAAAAGTATAAAAT
>DJSP01000110.1 GCA_002438065.1 Caryophanales bacterium UBA6331
GGTGGAAATGGATATACAGGTTCTACATTAAACTTACAAACTCAGTATAATCGTGAGAGAGATAAAATAACATATCAAAATAGTCACCCTACTACATGGGTAGGTAAAGTTGGCTTAATATATGCAAGCGACTATGGTTATGCATCAACAGATACATCATGTAGAAGTAATATGAGATCTCAAACTAATAGTGTTTATAATTGTAAAAATAATAACTGGCTTGCTAATAACTCATGGTACTGGACATTGTCGCCTTCCTCTGGTTACTCGAATTACGTGTTCCTTGTGCGAGGGGACGGTGATGTCAACTTTAACAGCGCGTATCTTTCCTCCATCGTTTATCCATCAATTTATTTAAAATCTGATATCAAGATAATAAGTGGAACAGGTGAAAAATCAAATCCATATAAATTAGGTTAAGATAGTCTATTCCAACTGTAATAGTTTTCATTAAAAATATTTAAGAAATAAATTCTTTAAAAATATTATAAATAGAAATTAATTATTAATTAAACTGTTTTAACAAAAAGAAAGAAATACTAAAATTAAAGATAACTAGTATTTCTTTTTTTAACTAATTTAAATTCTTTTCTTTATTATGTAAATTTGATACAATTTTAATATAAGAAATCGAGGGATAAGATGTTAGATAAATTTGTACCTGATATGTATTATAAAAGTGTTTATGATATAGATTATAGTAAATTAAAAAAGAAAGGAATTAAATGTGTTATTTTTGATTTAGATAATACACTTGCTCCTTTAAATATGAATAAACCTTCTAAAAAATTAAAAGACTTAATAGAAGATATTAAAGATATAAATTTGAAAATTTTAATTATATCTAATTCTACTAAAAAAAGAGTAGAACCTTTTAAAGAAATATTAAATGTAGATTCAGCTTATTTTGCTGGAAAACCATTTAGTAAAAAATATAAAAAAATTATGAGCTTATATAGATTAAAACCTTCTCAAATAGCATGTATTGGCGATCAATTACTAACTGATATTTATGGAGCCAATAGATTAGAATTTTTAAGTATATTAGTTAATCCAATAGGGAATACTGATTATGTTTTAACTAAATTTAATAGGTTTATTGAGCCATTTATTTATAATAAGTTAGAGAAAAAAGAATTATTAAAAAAAGGAGAATATTATGAGTAGAATATGTTTTGGATGTGGTGCTAAATTACAATATAGTAATAAAGATGCTAAAGGATATGTTCCCGAAAACAAATTAAATGATGCTAAATATTGTATGAGATGTTTTAAATTAATGCACTACGGAGTAAATATTAACGATACAGTTCCTAAAAAGGTTGAAGAAATATTATATTTAGTTAACAATGATAATAAATATACGATATTTATGTGTGATTTTCTATCTTTATCAGATAAAATAATTAATATTTATAATAAGATTAAAGGTAAAAAACTATTATTAATATCTAAAATAGATATAATTCCTAAAGATATTAAAATTGATACTATTAGAAAATATATAATGAATAATTATAAAGTAAATAATGTTAGATTTATTAGTAGTGTTAATGGTTATGGAATAGATTCTTTAATTAATTATTTAATAACTAATAATATTAAAGAAAGTTATATTTTAGGAGAAACTAATTCCGGCAAAAGTACCTTAATAAATAATATTTTAGATGCCTTTGATTCTAAATTAACTAAAACAACGATAAGTAATAGTAAAAATACTACACTAGATTTTATAAGATTAAATGTTAATAATAACTTAACTATAATTGATTCACCGGGATTTGTAACTGATAGTTATGAAGTAAATTGTCCATTAAAGAAAATGATTAAACCTTTAACATATCAAATGAAAGATGGAGAAGTACTTAAAATAGATAATTTTTATCTTAAATTTTCTGCATCAACAAGCATAACTATCTACTCAGCTTATGATTTAGAAATAAAAAAATATTATAAAAATGATATAAGTTTTACTTATAATCATAATATTGATTCAAATAGTGATATTGTTATATATGGTTTAGGTTTTATAAATGTTAAAAATGAATGTGTTGTTAGTGTATCTAATATTGACAGTAGTTTATTAGAGTTTAGAGAAAGTGTGTTTAAGTAGTATATGACAAGAATTAAAGTAATGGATGAAGATTTATCCAATAAAATTGCAGCTGGAGAAGTAGTAGAGAAAGCTGCTAACGTTGTTAAAGAATTAGTTGAAAATTCCATAGATGCGCAAAGTAAAACAATTAAAATAGAACTAATTAATTCTGGTTTAAAAGAAATAATGATAACTGATGATGGAATTGGAATGAATCATGAAGATGCTCTTTTAGCGTTTAAAAGACATGCAACTAGTAAAATATATAAATTAGAAGATCTATTCTTTATTAATTCACTTGGTTTTAGAGGTGAAGCCCTTCCATCAATTGCGTCTGTTTCTAAAGTTAGTTTAAGAACTAGTGATGGAAAAGAGGGAACCTATTTAGAAATAAATGGTGGTAAGTTAGAAAACACTTCATCATGTGATTTAAGAAAAGGAACTATTGTTACAGTTAGAGATTTATTTTATAATACCCCTGCCAGACTTAAATATTTAAAAAGTGAAGTAACAGAACTTAGTTATATATCTAATTATGTTGAACGATTAGCGCTTAGTTATCCTAATATTTCATTTAAACTTATGAATAATGGTAATACTTTGATAGAAACAACTGGTAGTAATAATTTACTTAAAGTAATACATGAATTATTTGGGGCAAACATCAGTAAAAATATGATTAAGATAAACGCTAGTAATGATGATTATGATATTTCTGGATATATTTGTAAGCCATGTGTATTAAAATCTAATCGTAACTATATGATAACAATTGTTAATGGTAGAGTAGTTAAAAATGCCGAAGTAAATAAAACTATTAATGATGCTTATTACACATATAAACCTGATATTAAATATCCAGTAGTTGTGTTAAAAATAGAAACAGATCCAACTTTAATAGATGTAAATATTCATCCAACTAAACAAGATATAAAATTTAGTAAAATAGATAGTCTAACCAGTTTAATAATGACTACTATTAAAGATGCCCTATATAAAAGTTTATTAGTACCTAATGTTGAAGTTAAAGAAAGTAAACAAATAAATATTCCTATCCAAACAGTAAATGAAGTTGACAACTCTTTTAATAATGATAATGAAGAAGATTATGTTATTGAAGAAACTCCTTTATTTATTAATGATTCAATTAATGATAATCAAAATGAAAAAGAACAAGTAACTATGGATTTTAAAGTTAATGAAAAGAATGAACAAATTAAAAAGATTGAGTTTTATCCTTGTGGATTAGTTATGGGGACTTATATAATTGCCCAGAATGATAATGCGATGTATTTAATAGATCAACATGCTGCTCAAGAAAGAATTAATTATGAAAAGATTAGAAATGCGTTATATGATGATAAAATTAAAACAACTGATTTACTTATTCCCATAAGTATTGAATTATCTCCAAGTGATTATTTGAAATTTCAAGATAATAAAAAGGTATTAACTGATTTAGGTTTTGTTATTGATGATTTTGGAATAAATACCATTATTATTAAAACTCATCCAACCTGGTTAATTTCAGGTTATGAAGAAGAAAATATTCGAAGAATTATTGATTATATATTAGAGATGCCTAAAGATTTTGATAGAGTTAGATTTATTGATAATATTTCTGCTACATGTGCTTGTAAAATGAGCGTTAAAGGTAATACTTCAATTACAATGGAAGAAGCTGAAAGCATATTAAATCAATTAGTTAAATGTGATAATCCTTATAATTGTCCGCATGGAAGACCAACGATTATTACATTTACTAGATATGAATTAGAAAGATTGTTTAAGAGGGTAATGAATTAAGATGATAATAGTAGTGTGTGGGGCAACGGCTAGTTATAAAACAAGATTAAGTGTTGATTTAGCTAAAAGATATAATGGAATAGTGGTTAATGCTGATTCTCTTCAAGTTTATAAAGAACTTGATATTGCAACTGCTAAAATTAGAGAAGAAGAAAAAGAGGGTGTTCCTCATTATTTATTTGATATAGTAGATAAAAATGATATGTATACAGTATATGATTATCAAAAAGATTTAAGAAATATATTAGATAATAATAAAGATAAAAATATTATAATTGTCGGTGGCACTGGTTTATATATTAAAGCAGGTTTGTATAATTATGTGTTTGATGATGATACTTCTTACGATACATATGATGATATGACAAATGAAGAATTATATGAAAAAGTTAAAGAAAAATATCCAAATTTAGATATACATGTAAATAATCGTAAGAGATTAATTAGAGCACTTAATAAAAAAGAAGATTATGATAATAAAGGTAATGAATTATTATATGATGCTAAATTTATTGCGATTGATTTAGACCGAGATGTTTTATATGATCGAATTAATAGACGTGTAGATATTATGGTTAAAGATGGCTTAATTGAAGAAGCAAGAAAGTTATATGATGAACATGTATATTCAAAGGCAGTGCTTACTTGTATTGGTTATAAAGAATTATATATGTATTTTGATGGTAAAATAAGTTTAGATGAGGCTTTAGATTTAATTAAGAAAAATAGTAGACATTATGCTAAAAGACAATATACTTGGTTTAAGAATCAAATGAATGTTAAATGGTTTAAGTTAGATAAAAGTTATGATGAAACTTATAAAGAAATTATTGCATATTTAGAAGGAAGTAAAGAAAATGAGTGAATATACTGGAAGATGTATAGGAATCATTACCGATGTTCATAGTTTGTTAGAGCCAACTAGGGCTTGTGTAGAAGATATGAAAAATAAGGGAATAACAGAAATATATTCTTTGGGAGATAACGTTGGAGTTGGACCTAGTCCCAAAGAAATAATGGATTTATTTAATGAATATAACGTTAAATCTATTGCTGGTAATAGTGAAGATTATATTGCTTTAGGACTTGCACCATTTAAGAGTTTTTTTACTCAAGAAAAAGAAGAAAGTTATTTATGGACATTGTCTAATTTAGATAGTTATGAAATAGGAATAATAAAGTTATATCCCCATTTTATTGATTTAACTTTAGGAGGTAAAAAAATCTCATTATGTCATTTTGCCAATGATTGTAGATTTGATTATACTAAAAATAGTACCTGGACTTATCAAGCAAATTATAATAATGGTAAAAATGCATATAAACAATTTTTATATACAAATAGTGAAGAACAGAAGCATGATATTGCAAATAAAATTAAATTTTTAGGAGAAAATAGTAAAGAAGCTAAAGGATTAATTTCGGCAATAAATGAGCCATTATTTAATGGTAAGAAAGTAACTGACTATGATTCTATATTTCAAGGACATGTTCATTTTGAAATGACTGAAAAAGGAGAAAATACTTCATTTTATACTTTAAGAGCCGTTGGTTTAGCTTATGGAAATGATCCAATTGATACAGCATCTTATGTTATATTAAGAGAAAAAAGAAACAATCAAGGATTTGATGTTCAAAAAGTTTTAGTTAAATTTGATCGAAGAAGGTTAGAAAATGAAATATTAAATTCTGATGGGCCAATGGATACAATTCGAAAATTTACTAATATGAGGTAGATATTTTGAATTAGTTAGTGTATAATATGTTGG
>DJSP01000033.1 GCA_002438065.1 Caryophanales bacterium UBA6331
AATCTGTGCTTCTACTTGATTGTATGAATAGATCAGAAAGAAATTTCTGGTCTTTTTTATGTAAGAAGAAAGAAGGAAAAAATGAAAATATTAATTATTAGTTTAATTGGAATAGTATTGTTTTTATTAATACTATTCCTGTATTGCACTTGTGTAATATCAAGTAGGTGTTCAGGAGAGGAGGAAAAGTATGAACATATTAGAAATGTATAAGAGATTATCAAATGAAGATAAATTTCATTTAACTGTTTATTGTATTTATGACAGTATTTATGATGTTGCTAAAAATCAAGACTATGAAATAACTGATAAAGTTGCAGTTGATTTACAGGAATTGGCTTATGATTTGTATCTTGAAGATAATGGGTATAAGTTATCTCAATCTGAAATTGCTCATTTCTTAACTAATTGTTATATAAAAGATAATTCATTTTTAGATAAAATTGAAGATACTGATTATTCTGATATTTTAGAGGCAATTTCTGATGATGATTATGAGTTTTATAAAGATGAAGGATTAGAAAGGTAAGGTAAAAAATGGATTTTACAAAATTAAATCTTGAATTTAATAATATGCAAAATATTATAAATAAATATAATAATATGCAAAATATAATAAGAAATAGAATAAAAAATAATCAAAAAGAAATTAATAAATTAGAGTCAAAAGCAAATTGTACTAAAAATAGTATTGAAAAAGAAAGCTATAAATTTATAATTGTATCAATAAAAAATGAAATTGAGTTTCTAGAAAAAATTTTAATGGAGGAACAAAAAGATGAATCAAGGCAGAATGATTAAGTATTACAATAAAGAAGAAATAAAAAAATTATTAAAAGATAATGAAAAACTTATTTATATAGATACTGGTAATGAAGAAGTAGTGGGTAGATACATTGATTTACCAGATATAATTCTTGATATAAATAAAAAATTAGGATTAACTAATTTGAAAATATATGATTATCAAAATGTTAGTTTGGTGCCAATAGTGACAACTTACGGTTATTATTTGGATAAATGTAATTCAAAGGTTAGAACTGATATTATTGAAAGATTAACAAGCCTTCAACTTGACGAAGAAGAAATAAAAGATTACAAACTTATAGATGAAGAAATGTTAGAAGATGTTAAAAGAGAACTATTTGAAATGGAAAGATAATTATGGTTACTCAATTTAGCGTAGTTATTATTTTAATATTTTTGATAATTGCTTTTATATATTTTCTTGAGCCAATATTAACCAAGCAAAAAATCAAAGATAATAAGGAACACGGCAGTGCAAGATGGGCAACAATTAAAGAAATAAAGCAAAATTTTAGAGAAGAAAAAATAAGTAATATTAATGAAAGTGGTTTTCCAATCTATTTTAGCAAAGATAATAAAAATGTTTGGTTTGATAACAAAACTCCCCATTGGATATGTCTTGGCTCTACTGGTAGTGGTAAATCTGTAACTTCTGTAATTCCATATTGTAGTTTTATAGCAACTGCCAAAAATAAAAAAAGTGTTTTTATTACTGATCCAAAAGCAGAAATTTTAAATACAACAAGTCAAATGTTTAAAGACAATGGATATAATGTACTATGTATTGATTTTAGAAACCCAGAATATTCTAATCATATTAATTTACTTGAGCCTATTATAACTGAGTATGAGTTATATTATAAGTATCTAAAATTAAGTGAAAAAGAGAAAAAAGAAAGTAAGTATATAGAATATAAAAATAAATCTATAATTCATTATGCTCGTTGTAACCAGTTAGTAAGTGATATATCAAGTATGATTATGAATGACACAACCGCAAAAGAAAAATTTTGGAATAATTCTTCATCAGATTTATTGTATGGGTTAATTTTTTTATTTCTTGAAGATTATGTAAATGGAAAAATTAAAAGAGAACAAATAACATTAACTTCAATAAAAAAATTTCAAAGCAGTTCTATGTCAGATGTTAATAATAAAAAAATAAAAAAATATATTGGTGGAAAAACATATGATATGAAAAGTAAAGATAAATTATTTAGTTTACTTAATACATCAGAAACAACTTATCGATCAATAACATCAACATTCAGTGAAAGAATGTCTTTATATGATGATATCAATGTAGAAAATATTTCATCTAACTCCGATTTTAATTTTGACGATTTAGGGAAAAAGCCAACTGTATTGTATTGTTGTGTCCCCGATGAATCTCAAACATATTATACTTTAATATCGATAATAGTTTCATTAATATATAAAACATTAGTTATTTTGTGCAACGAGCAAAAAGATAAAAAATTACCATGTGAAATTGTATTTTTGCTTGATGAGTTTGGAAATACACCTCCATTAAAGGACATAAAATCAATGGTTAGTGTTGGACGAAGTAGAGGACTTTATTTTGTGTTTTATTTACAAAGTATTCAGCAATTAGATGATTTATATGGAAAAGAAACAAGTCAAATTGTTCAAGATAATTGCGGATTGCAATTTTTAAAAACTAATTCTCAAGATACTGCAGAACAAATAAGCAACAGGTTAGGGACTCATGGTGTTGAAACAACATCATTAAATTATTCAATGAGCCTTACGAATAATAATGGTAGTAAAGGTATGAGTTTAATTTCTAGAAAACTTATGACTGCGGATGAAATAAAACAATTAGTTTATAAAACTATTATTTTTTCTTCCATAGGTTATCCAATTATAAGAGATACAATTTTATATTCTAAATTTAGTTGCTATCAATCTGGTTGTATTAAAAGGAAAAAACGACCATTGCAAAGATTTAGTGATAGATATTACACTGTTGATCAAATAGAATTAGAAGAAAAATCTAATGATTCAAAAATAAATACATTGGAATCTCAAATTAGAAATACACTTATTAATATAATAAATAACGTTTTAAAAATATTTGGCAAAATTGATTTTGATGTTGAATATGAAAATATTAAAAATAGTATAATTGCTAAATTATATTTAGCACCTCCTTTATCAATAAATGAGATAAAATCATTAGAAGATTTAAGTAATCAATTAAAATTTAATTACAATATCATTACTGATAAAGAAAAAATATGCAAAAAAAACAAAAACTCTTTAATAGAGATTTTTTTATTTGATAAATAAATATTTTAGAAAGAAGGAAAATAATGAATGAAGAATTTTATGATGAATTTATTTCTATTAGAGATGATACTTTAGATAGTATAAAAACAAGTTTATTAAGCTGGAATAAATTTGTTATTTTTTGGTCTAGTATTTTAGATAAATATAGTATAAATAATATTCTTAATTTGTATTATTACAACTCAAGTGGAAGATATTATATGACATTCAGTGAATGGAATAGTGAATCGATAAATAGAAGAATAAAACCAAAAAGTAAAGGAATACCAATATTAATTGATAACCAAAAGTCATATGTATTTGATATAAAACAAACCTATGGTAAGGAATACAACATTTGGAAATATAACCATTATACTGAAGATACAATTCTTAAATATTATCAAAATTTACTGAAAATACAAAATGATGATACTAAAAATTTATATGAAAATCTTTATAATGTAATATATAAAGTATCATTTCTTCAAATTGTTGATGATTATACTGATGTATCTATTGAAGAAATAAGAATTGTTGCAAAAATGATGACATCATTATTTCTTGCAAAAACAAATTTTAATATTAATAATTTACCAAGTACATATGAAGAATTAAAGTTAATAAAAGACAATAGCATTTTGACATGTATGCAGATTGCAAATAAAGAAACTGCTAAATTATTTAATAATTTTAAAGAAATAGCAAATAATCTTGAAACAATCCAAAAGCATATTCAAAATCAAGTGATTTTACATTTAAAAACTGATAACAATAAAAATACAATAAAGCAAAATATGCTATTAAGTTTAGAAAAAAATACAAATTTTAATTATGATTTATTAGAAAAAATATACAATCATTATTATAACAAATATAGAAAAGTGTCAAAAGGATCAAATAATATAACGGTAGATGCTTCCAATTCTAAACAAAAGGAAGAAAATGAGCAGTTGTCATTATTTTTAACAAGAGAAGAAGAACTTGCAAATAAGATATGTGATATATTTAATTCTTTCGATACTAAATATCAAAATACATTTGAAATTCGTAATGTTGAATTACAAGTATGGGAACATATCAAATCTAACAAAAGAAACTTATCTATACTTTTATCTAGTCCACTTGCAGATATGGGAGAAAATGCTTTTTCATATTTTAATTCTGATAAGACGGATGAAATTAAATTAAATGAAGGTATAAAAAATAATGCTTTTATTCAATCATTATATAAAGATAAAGAATTTTCTATTTATATATCTCCTGACTTAATACATATTTATTGGAATAATTTTGATGAAAAACAATTTGATATGTCTATACCAAGCACAAAAATGGTAGATCAAAATGAAATTGATAATCAAGAATTAGAACAAATTGATAGAGAGGTATCTTCTATTATTGAAGATGAAGAAGATAATGATTTTGATTATAAGGTTACTACTGCTGAAATAATACCAACAAGAGATGGTATAAAAACTAATGTGATAGAAGAACATAGTTATAATAGTAATGGAGAAGAAATTAAAGAAGAATATCCACCAATAAATTATCACATTAGTGATGATAAAGTTGATACAAGTTTTGGTGCTAAATCAAGATTTGAAGATAATATAAAAGCAATAGAACTTTTAAAAGAGTTAGAGAGTGAAGATAGAAATGCAACAAAAGAAGAACAAGATATTTTATCTCGTTATGTAGGTTGGGGTGGAATTGCTGATGCTTTTGATGAAAGAAAAGATAATTGGAAAACTGAAAGGGAAAGATTAAAACTTCTATTAAATGAAGAAGAATATAAAGCAGCTGCACATTCTACTTTATCATCATTCTATACTCCAAATATGGCAATAGATGGAATATATAAAACATTAAAAAAATTCGGATTTGAAAAAGGAAATATTTTAGAGCCAAGTTGTGCTATTGGTAATTTCTTTGGAAGATTACCTAGTGAATTTGATAAATCTAAATTATATGGTGTTGAGTTAGATAGCATAAGTGGTAGAATTACTAAAAAACTTTATCCTAATGCAAAAATAGAAATAACAGGTTATGAAAATTCAAAAGTAGCAGATGAGTTATTTGATGTTGCAGTTGGTAATGTTCCTTTTGGAAATAATACTGTCTATGATAAAAGATATAAAGATAAGTTTTTAATTCACGATTATTTCTTTCAAAAAACATTAGATAAAGTTAGAGATGGTGGAATAATTGCTTTTATAACTACTGATGGAACATTAGATAAAAAAGATACAAGAGTAAGAGAATATATTGCTAAAAGAGCAGAGTTTTTAGGAGCAATTAGATTACCAAATAATACATTTACTTCTAATGCAAATGCAAAGGTTACATCTGATATTATTTTCTTAAAAAAGAGAGATGAATTAAAACAAGATATAAGTGATGAAAAGTGGATTTATACAAGTGAATATCAAGATGGAATAACAATAAATAATTATTATATTGATAATCCAAATATGATGCTTGGTAAAATGGAACTTCAATCTACTGCTTATGGTTATGATAATACACTATCTCCAATAGATGAAGATATAAATGTTTTAATGAATCAAGCAATAGAACATTTACCTAGTAATATTTACGAGCAAACAAATTATATTCAAAACGAAGAAAATGATTATGAAGTATTAGATGCAGATGATAGTATTAAGAATAATGCTTTTACTATTATTAATAACGATGGTAAAGATATAATTTATCAAAGGTCATTTTCTAGTTTAATACCATATTCTATTCAAGATGGTATGGTTGCTAAAAGAATTATAGGTCTTTGTAAAGTTAAAAATGCTTTAAGAGAAGTATTTGATATTCAACTTCGTGATGGTAGTGATGAAGAATTATCACTAGCACAAGAAAAGTTAAGTAAAGAATATGATGAGTTTTATAAAAGATATGGTTATATTAATGATAGTGTAAATGCAAGAGCATTTGATAGTGATCCTGATTATTACTTACTTACATCTATTGAAAATAAAGTTAGTAAAGATGATGAAGATGAAAATGATAAACCTAAATATGAAAAGGGAGATGTCTTTACAAAAAGGACAATAAGAAAAAGTAAAGTAATAACAAGTGCAGAAAATGCAGAAGATGCTTTAAAGTATTCCCTTAATAATCGTGGTTGTGTTGATTTTGAATATATGAAAACATTATATTCAAAAAGTGAAGAAGAAATGATTGATGAACTTGATGATCTAATCTATCAAGATCCTGAAAAACTTAATGATTTTAATAAAGGTTGGGTTATAGCAAGTGAATATTTAAGTGGTAATGTAAAACATAAACTTAATTATGCTAGATCAATAAATGAAGATAATAAATACGATAAAAATATTCTTGCACTTGAAAGAGTACAACCTACACCACTTGAATATGATGAGATAAGTGTAAAGTTAGGATCAACTTGGATACCAGAAGATGTGTATCATCAATTTTGTTGTGAATTATTAGATATTCAAAGTTGGAATAAAAGTAGATTAAAAATAAAATATGCCAAAGAAGTAAATACTTGGTTATTTCAAGCTAGTGGTTTATATGGTTATGGAGTTAAAAATACAAATACTTGGGGAACTGATAGAGCAGATGCTTTATCATTAATTAAAAATGCTTTAAATCTTCAAAGTGTAACAGTTTATGATACATTAGAAGATGATAGGAGAGTTGTAAATCCTGTTGAAACTGCAAATGCAAGAGAAAAACAAGAACTAATAAAACAAGAGTTTAAAGAGTGGATTTGGAAAGATGAAGATAGAAGAAATAGACTAACAAAACTTTACAATGAACAATTTAATTGTATGCGAGAAAGAGAGTTTGATGGTAGTCATCTTACTTTTGATGGTATGAATCCGAATATAGAATTAAGAGAACATCAAAAAAATGCAGTTGCTCGTGTTTTATATGGTGGTAATACTTTACTTGCTCACGCAGTTGGAGCAGGAAAAACTTATGAATGTATTGCTAGTGCTATGGAATTAAAAAGACTAGGAATTGTTAGTAAGCCAATGTTTGTTGTACCTAATCATTTGTTAGGACAATGGGCTAATGAAATATTAAAATTATATCCTACTGCAAACATACTTGTTGCTACTCAAAAAGACTTTGAAAAGACAAGAAGAAAAAAACTTATGGGAAAAATAGCAACAGGAGAATGGGATGCAGTTTTAATTGCTCATTCAAGTTTTGGATTAATTCCTATGAGTAAAGAATATGAACAAAAACATATGGAAGAACAAATAGAAGAAGTTGTTAATGCTATTGAAAGAATAAAAGCAGAATCTGGTGATGGTTTAAGCGTTAAAAAACTTGAACAAATTAAAACAAGTATGGATACTAAATTAAAAGCATTATTAGATAGACCAAAAGATGATGTAGTAACATTTGAAGAACTTGGAGTAGATGAGTTAATTGTAGATGAGGCACATATGTTTAAGAATTTACCAATGTATTCAAAAATAAGAAATGTTGCAGGAATAAATAATAGTGAAAGTAAAAAAGCAACTGATTTATTTATGAAGATAAGTTATATACTTGAAAACAACAGAGGTAAAGGAGCAGTATTTGCAACAGGTACTCCAATATCTAATTCAATGGGAGAATTATTTGCAATGCAAAAATATCTTCAAATTGATAGGTTAAGAGAAATGGGATTAGAACATTTTGATGAATGGGCATCAACTTTTGGAGAGATAGTTAATAGTTTTGAAATTGCTCCTGATGGTAGTGGTTTTAGAACGAAAGCCCGATTTGCTCAATTCTTTAATATTCCAGAGTTAATGACTTTATTTAAAGAAGTTGCTGATATTAAAACTTCAAAGATGCTAGATTTACCTACACCTAAATTAAAAGGTGGAGATTATAAAACAATAGTAGCACCTAAAAGTGAAAAATTAGGAGAGTATGTAGATAAATTAGCAGAACGAAGTGAGAGAATTAGAAATGGTTGTGATCCACGAGAAGATAATATGCTACTTGTTACCAATGATGGTAGAAAAGCAGCACTTGATTTAAGAATGATAGATCCAAGTATGCCAGACTTACCTGACTCAAAAATAAATATGGCAGTAGAGAATATTTATAGAGTATGGTTAGAGAATAAAGAGGACAAGTTAACGCAACTTGTCTTTTGTGATTTATCTACACCTAAAAATGATGGTACTTTTAATGTCTATGATGATATTAAAAACAAATTGATTGCAAAAGGCGTACCAGAGGAAGAAATAGAGTTTATTCATAATGCTAAAACTAATCCTCAAAAATTGAAATTATTTGAAGATATGAGAAATGGTACAAAACGAATACTTATAGGATCAACTTCTAAAATGGGAGCAGGTATGAATGTACAAGATAAATTGATTGCTTTGCATCATTTAGATTGTCCGTGGCGACCTTCTGATATAGAACAAAGAGAAGGTAGAATATTAAGACAAGGGAATCAAAATTCAGAAGTTGAAATATATAGGTATGTAACCGAAGGAAGTTTTGATGCTTATTCATATCAATTAATTCAAACTAAATCAACTTTTATAAATCAAATAATGGCTAATAGTAATGGTGGTGGAAGAACTGCTGAAGATTTAGATAGAGATACTTTGACTTATGCCGAAGTAAAAGCTCTTGCAAGTGGTAATCCATTAATATTGGAAAAATTTAAAGTTGAAAATGAATTAAAGCAACTTTATTTATCTAAAAGTAGATATGATAAATCTCATATAGAACTTGAATCTAAATATAATAGTGAAATACCAAGACAATTAAAATATCAAAATCAATACTTAAATGGACTTGAAGAAGATATTAAAAATGTTAAAGATTTATCAGGAGATAACTTTATGATAATGATTAGAGATAAAATATATGATTCAAGAAAAGATGCTAGTACAAAGTTATATGAAAGTTTTTCATTATTGAAAACAGGTTCAGAAACTTTATTAGGACAAATAAGTGGTTTTGATATTGTAGGAACAAAAGATGACTTATGGTATAAACCTATTATATATATAAAAGGTGCAGGTAAATATAAAGTTGAAATTCAAAATATCGATGAAATTGGTAATATTTATAAATTAGAAAATATGCTTAAAAGTTTTAAAAACAAAATTGAAACTATTAAGGAACAAATAGAATATACAGATAAACAATTAAAAGATACCAAAGAAGAACTAGATAAACCATTTACTAATTTAGATAGAATAAAAGAGTTACAAAAGCAAAAAGCAAAAATTGATAGCGAACTTGATTTGGATAAGCAAGAAACATCAAATAGTATTGAATTTAATGATGAAGAAGAATTAGAAAGATAAATAATTAAAGATATTTAGATAAAAACCACTTGCAAAATTCTATTTTTTAAGTGATAAATATAATGATTAAAAGATGCCATTAAATATTACAAATATCAATTATAACGAATTTGATGTGTATGGTTAATCAGTTATAAGTGTCAAAAAATAATGACCTTTAAATCTCTTTATTTTGCTTAAAACAAAGAGAAAAATGTAAATAAAAAAGTAATATGTAAGGAGGATTGATAATATGTATATTACTGAAACTACTGAAAACGTAAGAAACTTATGGAAACAATTAGAAGTTCAAGATGATTTAAGCAAATTGAAATTTTTAATTTATATATTTGGGTTATTAAATAACAATCAAATAAATGATAAAAATGAGGCTAATCCAAATTTGATTGAAGAGGATATTATAATTTTTAATTTAGAAAATATAGGATTTCCTTTAAATGCAGGAACTATGTTATTACAACACTTCATGATGTTGTACAATAACATAACTAAAACTAACAGCATCTACGAAGATAATGGAAATGTTATTGGATTAGAATATAATGAAATAGAAAATGAAATGAATTCACAATTTGAAAAGTTGAATTTTAATGAAAAATTAGATATCTTTAGTGAAATTGTTATTAGCTATGATAATGAAACTTATTTTGATAAAAAGATAACTATTATGCCTTTTGACTCGGAACTAAGTGGATTTGAATTAGCAAATATGATACAAAAATGCAAAATTTAAATCAAAAGCATAAAATGTTATTTGAAAACTTAATATTTAATAATAATTATGAAATATAATATTTTCATTTAAAATATTGAGTTTTTAAATTGGTTTGAAAGACTCAATATTTGAGTTCTTTTTTTCATTTAGTTAAATATGTTTAAATGAGGAGGAGAAAAAATTGAATAATAGTCCTTCTATTGATATTGCCAAAAAAATAATACAAAAGGCAATAATCAATGAACTTTGCAAAAAGGATGTTATAGATTTTTATCAATATAATACTATTATCAAAAATATAAATGAAGATATTTTAAAATTAGAAGCAAAAATGTCAGAGGAAAAAGAAAAAAATAATATTGTTGTTAAAATACCAATTTAAAGGAGGAAATAAACGATGCTGATGAATCTGTACACTATAAGAAATATGTTATCGCAAGGTAAATCTCTTTTAGATTTACCACTTCGTGTTACTTACTATGCTCGTGTATCTACTGATCACGAAGAACAGCTAAATTCGCTAGAAAATCAGGTTATGTATTTTGAAAATTATATTAAATCTCAAACTAATTGGATATTTGTATCTGGATATGTAGATGAAGGTATAAGTGGAACAAGTGTCAATAAAAGAGATAATTTTTTGAAAATGATAAATGATGCAAAAAAAGGAATGTTCAATTTAATATTAACAAAAGAAATATCAAGATTCTCAAGAAATACAGTAGATAGTATTCAATATACTCAAGAATTATTAACAAGTGGTGTAGGAGTATATTTCTTAAATGATAATATTAATACATTTGATTCAGATTCAGAACTTCGTTTAACCATAATGTCAAGTATTGCACAAGATGAAATTAGAAAGTTATCAGAAAGGGTAAGATTTGGCTATAAGAGAAGTATTGAAAGAGGAATAGTCACAGGTAGTGACAATCTTTATGGATATAAAAAAAATAAAGGTAAATTAGAAATTGTTGATGAAGAAGCCGAATTAATTAAATTAATTTTTAATGAATATTCAAAAGGAAAAATGGGAACGGCAAAGTTAGGACATTATTTATATGATGAATATAATATTAAAAGTAAAGCTGATAAACCAATAACAGGAACAGTTATAGGAAGAATAATTAGAAATCCTAAATATAAAGGTTACTATTGTGCTCATAAAGAAACTACAATCGATTATCATTCACGAAAACGAATAAGGTTTAAACCAGATGAATGGATTGTTTATAAAGATAATAAAGCATGTCCTCCAATTGTTTCAGAGGAATTATGGGATAAATGTAATGATATATTAAATGAAAACTCTATTAAACATAAAACACATACTAGAACGGATATGAGATATGCTTTATCAGGTAAAATTAAATGTTATCATGATGGTGCGACTTTTATAAAGGGAAATTATAAAAATAAAAGAACAGGTGTAGAAACTAAATATTGGGGGTGTTCAAATTATAGAAAATATGGCAGAGAAAAATCAAAAGGTTGTAACACTCCAATGATTTATTATGATGAATTATTAAAAATATTTAAAGTAGTTGTAAAATATATTTTAGATACAAAAAATGATGTAATAAACGAAATATATAGATTAATTAATGAAACAGAGAGTAAGTCAGATTATTCAAGAGAAATAAATGAAATAGACAAAAAAATAGATGAAGTAAAAAATGCTCGTTCAGAGCTTATTAATATGAGAGCAAGAAAAGAAATAGAAGGAGACGAATATAATGAAGCAAGAGATAAATACAATGAAGAATTATCATCATTAGAAAAAAAGAAACAAAATTATTTAGTAATGATTAAAGGAATTGATTATAAGTTAAACATTGATTCATTTTTTAAAAAAATACAAAGTGTTATATTAGACGATGATGAAAGTGTATTTAGCGTATTTAGTTCTATAATAGATACAATTTTGGTTGAAAGATTAGAAGATGAAATTAATGAGAATAACGAAACTCATAAAGTAATGTTACATTTTAAATTAAATATAGTTGGCTACAATAATGGTAGCTTAAATTTAAAAGATTTTTTACTGCTTTTTAGTAACAACGAGAGATTCAGCGGTTGCGATGGCAGAGAAAATTGCTGGAACAGTTGATGCTTTTGTTAATAAAATGAATGCAAGGGCTAAAGAACTGGGGTGTACAAACACTAATTTTGTAAATGTTCATGGATTAGATACCGAAAATCATTATACAACAGCTAGAGACATGGCTATTATTGCTAGAGAATTAATTAAACATGATGATATCTTTAACTATACAACTATTTATGAATCTTATTTAAATAAACCTGATGGAACAAGTATCTGGATGGTAAATACCAATAAATTAATTAAATATTATAATGGACTTGATGGATTAAAAACTGGTTTTACTAAAAATGCTGGCTATTGCTTAACGAGTACGGCTAAAAGAAATGATATGCGCTTAATTTCAGTAATAATGAAAGAAGAAACTAGTCAAAAAAGAAATGAAGAAACTACTAAATTATTGGATTATGGTTTTACTAATTATAAAATAAAAACTATTGTTAGTACGAACGATAATATAGGATCTATTTATATTTTTAATAGTAAAAAAGAAAATTATGATTTAACAATAAAAAATGATGCAACTAATTTAGAAGGATTAAATGAAACTAATAATTATAGTTACAATGTTAATTTAGATAAAGTAAAAGCTCCTATAAAAGTAGGGGATAAAATAGGAACACTTGATGTTATAAGTAATGGTAAGGTAATTAAAAATATAGATATTACTGTAAAAGAAGATGTTATTAAAGCTAATATATTTGATTTAATGAAAAGAAATATAAAACTTATTTTAGCGTTATAAATACTTAGATATAATTTCTAAGTGTTTTTTATTATAAAAATTATTGTAGTTGAAAATAGCCGGCAAAATTACCGGCAAAACACTAGAAAATTTTAAAATCTTACGGTTGAATATCTTAAAATCTTACGGTTAAAATATTAAAAATCTTACGGTTAGAATTGCTAATATTTAATTTTTATGCTAAAATTTTACTAGGGTGATGATTTATGTCTTTAAAAAAGGAAGGTTATAAACCAAGATTAATTGATAAAAAAATAGAGGAGTGTTTAAATGTTTTTGGTGCTATCTCAATTATTGGACCAAAGTGGTGTGGTAAAACATGGACAAGTTTAGCACATTCTAAAACAGTAAAATATATAGATTCAAACGATAAGAAAATGTTTAATCTTGCTCAAATAGATGTTAATCAAATATTATTGGGAGATTATCCTATTCTTATTGATGAATGGCAACTAATTCCTCAAATTTGGGATGTTGTTCGAAGAAAATGTGATGAAGATAAGATAAAAGGAAAATTTATTTTGACAGGTTCAGCAACTGAAAAAGAAAATACAATTAATCATTCTGGAGCTGGAAGAATATGTAAATTAAATATGGGAACTATGTCATTATTTGAATCAGGTGATTCTGAAGGAATGATTTCTCTTAAAAATTTATTTAATAATGAAGCTTTAGCAACTCATCAAACTAAGGAATTATCGCTTGAAAATATTGCAGATTTGATATTAAAAGGAGGATGGCCTGAAAATATTGATAAACCTGCTAAAGAAGCTCAAATGGTTGCTAAAAGCTATATAAAAGATATATTAGATAAAGATATTAATGAAATAGATAATATTAAAAGAGATCGTAGTAAAATGGAAATGTTGTTAAAGTCTCTTGCAAGAAATGAATCTACTCTTGCATCAAATGAAACTTTGATAAAAGATATTATAGAAAATGAGTATGATTCAATTAATAAAGAAACAGTTGGTGAATACCTTAACGTATTAGATAAATTACATTTAATTGAAAATCAAAAAGCATTTAATCCCAATATTAGATCAAGAGAAAATATTGGTAAATCTTCTAAAAGACATTTTACTGATCCATCACTTGCCTGTGCTTTGCTTGGACTTAATTATGACAAATTAATTCAAGATTTAAATACTTTTGGATTCTTATTCGAGGCATTAGTAGAAAGAGATCTTAGAATTTATTCGGATTATAATGATGGAGAATTAAGACACTTTAGAAATAATGTAAGCGGTTTAGAAGTAGATGCTATTGTGGTAAATGATGAAGGCAAATATGGTGCAATAGAAATAAAATTAGGTGCTAATCAAATTGAAGAAGCAAAGTCAAACTTATTAAAATTTTATGAGAAGGTGGATAAAAAGCCTACATTTATGTGTATTGTATGCGGATTGTGGAATAGTGTTGTAAAAGATCCTGATACTGGAATATATATTATTCCCATAATAGCACTAAGACCGTGAACGAACTAAAGAAATACGTGAAAATGTAATTTAGATTTGCAAGAATATTGTCAAATATAAAGTTTTTTAAGCATTATAAAATACTTAGATATAATTAAATAGTGAATAGAGGGTAAGGAACATTATGAAGAAAATAATTCTAATAAGTTTAATATGTATTTTTTGTTTGTGTGGTTGTAGCGATAAGAAAAGCAATGTAAATGATGAACAATTAAAAAATGAAATTATGGCTAACTTAAATAAAATTAATGAAGTTACAAATGTGACATCATCTAATCCTTATGATTATACAAATAATGAATATTATAATAATATTGTAAAATTAGGTAAGGATGCAGTTCCTGTGTTAGAAAACATGTATAAAAACAATGAACTATCTGGATTAAATGCTTATCTTTCGGCACTAGTAATACAGGATATAACAAATTGTAACTTATATGAAAAATATAATTTAGATTGGACAACAGCAGATGAATTTTATTCTTTATGGGAAAATAATAATTGTTCATTTAAAAATGTTTGAAAATTTATGAACACTTAATCATTATTTTAAATGAGTTATTAATTACTAAGTATACTAATGTCTAGTTATTTTTTTACTATTTATTGTTTATTTTTAGTATTAGTGCTATAATGAATATGAAAATGATTTTCAAATTGGGTGATATAATGAATAATAGAGAAAATTATAATACAAAACAGAAAGAACTAATAAATAATTATATAAAAAATATGAATGATTTATTTAGTTCAAAAGAAATTTATGAAAAGATGAAGAATGATAACCTAAATATTGGACTTACAACAATATATAGACATTTGGAAGACTTAGAAAAAAATAATGTCTTAAAGAAGATATATGAAAATGGTATTGCCAAGTATCAATATTTAGAAAGTTGTGAATGTGATAATCATTTCTACTTAAAATGTGATAAGTGTGGTGCTATTACTCATGTTGATTGTGACTGTATTAATGATTTTACTAGTCATGTTTTAAAGAACCATTCATTTAAAGTTAAAAATGATAATATAATAATTACAGGATTGTGTAATAAATGTAAAAACAAAAGATAGGAGGAATTTTTTATGAGTAGCAAAAGAATATATAAATTTTTAGTTATTGGTTTATTAGTATCAATAGTACTAAATTTTTGCTTTTTACTAAGAAACTATAATCACGACTGCACTCATACTGAAGATTGTCCTATATGTATATTAATTCATCAAACTGAAGATAATTTAAAAAATCTAGGTTTTGGTTTTGACGACGTAACTATAGTCTTATTGTGCATAATTTTGATAAAAAATGTTTATTATAAGAGTTATAAATATAATATTATAGATTCCACATTAGTAGATCTTAAAGTGAGGTTAAATGACTAAAATCCATCTTTAAAATAGTAAATTAAAGATGGAGGATATAATGAAAAAAATAAGTAAAATATTATTAATTTTTGTTGTGGCTGTTTTTAGTATAGTAAGTTTAACAGGATGCAATAAAAATAAAGATAATGAAAATAAACTAACTATTGTAACTACAAATTTTCCAAGCTATGACTTTGCTCGTGCTGTAGTAAAAGATAACAAAGATGTAGAATTAAAAATGTTATTAAAACCAGGTGCTGAATCTCATGATTTTGAACCAACACCACAAGATATTATTGATATAAAGAATAGTGATTTGTTTATTTATACTGGTGGAGAATCAGACGAATGGATCAGTGATATTTTGGATGATATTGATACTGATAAGACTAAAGTAATTAAAATGATGGATTTAGTAGATGTTAAAGAAGAAGAAATAGTAGAGGGCATGGAAGATGAAGAACATGAAGAAGAGGAAGAACATCATGATGAAGAAGAAGTAGAATATGATGAACATGTTTGGACTAGTCCAGTAAATGCTATTAAAATTGTAAATGCATTGAAGGGTGAAGTAGTATCTATTGATAATGATAATAAAAAAGTATATGAAGATAGTGCTAAAGAATATACTGACAAGCTAGAAAAAATAGATAATGAATTTAAAGATATAGTTAAAAATGCTAAAAGAAAAGAAATAATATTTGGAGATAGATTCCCACTTCGTTATTTTGCAAGCGAATATAATCTTAAATATTATGCTGCTTTTCCAGGATGTTCTGCTCAAACTGAAGCGAGTGCAAAAACAATATCTTATTTAGTTGATAAAGTAAAAAAAGATAAAATACCTGTAGTATTCCATATAGAATTATCAAATGGAAAAATAGCTGAAGCAATCAGTAAAGAAACAGGTGCTAAAGTATTAGAGTTTAATACTGCTCATAATATTTCACAAAAGGATTTTGATGCTGGTGTAACTTATGTAGATATTATGGAAGAAAATACGAAAGTTTTAAAAGAAGCTCTTAACTAATGAGTTTAATAGATATTAAAAATCTATCTTTAGGATATGATGGTAATATCGTCCTTAAAAATGTTAATTTAAAAATAGAAGAGAATGCGTTTTTGTGTGTAGTAGGTCCTAATGGCTCAGGTAAATCTACTTTAATAAAAGGAATACTTGGGCTTATAAAACCTATTTCTGGTACTATTACTTTTAATAATCTTAAGCAAAATTTTATAGGATACATGCCACAAGAAACAAAGGTAGATTCTAATTTTCCAGCATCAGTTTTAGAAATTGTATTATCTGGAACTTTAAATAAAAAGAGCATGAGTTTATTTTATACAAAAGAAGATAAAAAGTTAGCTATTAAAAACTTAAAAATACTTGGTATTGAAAACTTAAAAAACAAACATTTTTCAGAACTTTCAGGTGGACAAAGACAAAAGGTCTTACTTGCAAGAAGTCTTTGTGCTACTTCAAAATTACTTATACTTGACGAACCCTCTAATAACCTTGATAGTAAATCAAAGAAAAAC
The DNA here is from genome assembly GCA_002438065.1 of Caryophanales bacterium UBA6331. GTDB lineage: Bacteria > Bacillota_I > Bacilli_A > RF39 > UBA660 > CAG-533. The sequence goes on from DJSP01000033.1 coordinate 17,363, forward strand.
TTATATGATATATTAACAAACTTAAATAAAAACTATAATATAACGATTATAATGATTACTCATGACTTAGATCATAACAATTTAATTGGCAATAAAATACTTTCTTTAAGAGAAGATGACATTTTTTATGGAACAACAGAAGATTTTATAAAGAAGGTGCATCATGAGTAATATATTTGATATGTTTTCATATTCATTTATGATTAGAGCGTTTATTGTAGGATTATTAATTTCTTTATGTGCATCATTAATTGGTTCATCTTTAGTTTTAAAGAGAAATTCTATGATAGGAGACGGGTTATCTCATGTTGGATTTGGTGCGTTTGCTATTGCTACTGTAATGGGATTTGCCCCTTTAGAATTTGCTATTCCTATTGTTATAATCGTATCCTTTTTTATCTTAAAATTAAATGATAGTAGCAAAGTACATGGAGATTCTATGATTGCACTAGTATCAAGTAGTTCTCTTGCTATTGGAACATTTGCTATTTCGGTAACAAAGGGAGTAAATACTGATATAAATAATTATTTATTTGGAAGTATCTTATCAATAAATAGTCATGATGTAGTTATAAGTGTAATCTTAACAATATTAGTAATCTTATTATATATTCTTTCTTACAATAAAATATTTGCTATAACATTTGATGAAAAGTTTGCTAAATCAATAGGAATTAAAACAGATATTTATAATATGATTTTTGCAAGTTTATGTTCAATAGTAGTAGTTCTAGGTATGAGACTTATGGGTTCACTTTTAATATCAAGTTTAATTATTTTTCCAACACTATCCTCAATGCAATATTTTAAAACATTTAAAAGTGTTGTTATATCAAGTGTTATTATAAGTATAATATCATTTAGTGTAGGACTTGCTTTATCATTTGTAAATGAGTATCCAACTGGTTCTACAATTGTAATTATTAATCTAATTATCTTCTTTATATTTAAAACAATTTCATTCTTAAAGATAAGGAGAAAATGATGGATATAATAAAAAATATTTCAATAATATTTGTTTCAATCTTTTTTGAAAGTTTACCATTTCTACTTTTAGGTTCTTTAATATCTTCAGTAATAGAAAGATATGTTAGTAATGATACAATGGCAAAATTAATACCCAAGAATGTAGTTTTAGGTTCTTTCATGGGAATATTTTTAGGATTTTTCTTACCAGCTTGTGATTGTGCAGTTATTCCTGTATCAAAAAGACTTATTAAGAAAAAAGTACCACTTAATGTAGCAATTTCATTTATGCTTGCTTCTCCAATTATAAATCCTGTTGTATTACTTTCAACATATTCAGCATTTTATAGAACTAATCCCCAGATATTTTGGTTAAGATTAATTCTAGGAATAGGAATTGCCTTTATAATTGGTGTTGTAATGGGGCTTATATTTAAAGGTAAAGTTACTATTAATAATAGTGATGAAAATGAAGAATGCTGCCTTCATCATCATGAACACAATCATGAATGTTGTCATTGCGAACATGATCATGATCACGATGAAATAGATGATGATTTTAAAGATTTAATGGTTGATTGTGGTATAGAAGAACCTCATGAGAAAAGAGAAGAAAAACGATCATTAAAAAACGACATACTATTTATATTCAAACATACTGCTTATGATATGTTTGATGTTGTAAAGTATTTAATGTTTGGTGCTGTTATTGCAAGTTTAGTTCAAGTGTTACTTCCAAGACAAATATTACTTATGTTTAATGAGAATAGAATACTTGCTGTACTAGTTTTAATGCTTTTTGCTTACTTAATATCTCTTTGTTCTACATCTGATTCATTTGTAGGTAAATCACTTCTTAATTCATTTGGTATTACTCCTATAATGGCTTATCTTTTATTAGGACCAATGATAGATATAAAAAATACAATAGTATTATTTGGTAATTATAAAAAGAGTTTTGTTATTACTTTAATACTACTTATATTTATAACCATATTTATATCTTGTGTTCTTATGGGAGGCTTATTATGAGAAAGCATTTTTTAGGAATAATTTGTTTAATATATGTAGCATTAATTCTTTATGTTAAATTAACTGGTAATCTAGGTAATTATTTAGCACCTCAAATGCAAAAATACATTATTTGGTCAGTAGTTCCACTTTTAATAATTGGACTTGTGATATGTTTAAATAATCATATTTCATATAAGTTTAAGCTTACTGACATAGTATTATTATTACCAATAGTTATGATTATATTTGCAGGAGATGGAAGATTAACTGCTAGTTTAGCAAATAACCGTAATACATTATATAAAAATACAAGCAATAAAGTAATTTCTAATGATGAGGAACAAATTGAAAATAAAGAAGAACAAACAAATGAAGAGACAAGTAAAGAAGAAAATAAAACAGAAGAAAAAAATAATGAAGAAATAGTAACTCTTGAACCTGATTATGATTTTTCTACAGTTGACTACGATGTAGTTGATGCAAGTTATTCAATGCTTAATGCAATATTGACTTATCCAGATATGAATGGATATGATATTAATTATTTTGTTGGTAAAAAAATTAGAGTAAGAGGTTTTGCAGTAAAAAAATTACAGTATATGCCAACGGGTTATTTCTCTATTGGAAAGTATATTATCAGTTGTTGTGCTGCAGATGCTGGGTTTGGTGGATTTTTTGCAAAATATGATTTAAATAAAATAAAAGAGAATACATGGTATGAAGTTGAAGGTGTCTTTGATAAAATTAAGGATAACGATGGATATAATACACTTGTTATTAATGTAATAAATATCAAAGAAATAGATGGAAGTAAAGAACAGCAGTATGCTTACCCTTGTTATTCTTATGATGATGGAAGTTGTTCTGCCTTAAACAATTATGATTTTGGAGATAATAATTATGACATTCAAAATTAACATATAAATAAATCATAGAGGTAGTATCAATAGAGATAGACGATAATGCACAACTTAGTTATTTAAGAATATCATCAATTAGAGATGGAGATGAGTATGGTGGTTTTAGAGTTGATATTCAAATTGAAATAGATAATATTAAAGAAAAATTTCATATTGATATAGCTACAGGTGATCCGATTACTCCAAAAGAAATAAATTATAAATATAAACCAATTCTAAGTGATAGTTATGTAAGACTGTGGGCATACAATATTGAAACAGTATTAGCAGAGAAGATAGAAATAATTTTAAGTAGAGTAGTATAAATGTTAATATAAAACATTTTAGAAAAGAAAATATGTTGGAGAACTATTGATTGTTTTAGATTTAATTATGAATAGTATTATACTAAAAGATAGATGGAAAAGTTATCAAAAAAACGAATCAATCTGATTCGTTTAATTTTTTTAATGGGGCGAAATGTGGGGATCGAACCCACGCATACCGGAGCCACAATCCGGCGTGTTAACCACTTCACCAATTCCGCCATGAACAAAAATAGTTTATCAAATAACTTGCAAAATTGCAAGCGTTTGTTGTATAATTTGATTTATGAAGAAATTTTTTAGTGAGAATAAAGATTATATATTAAATATGCTCCTAGTATTTGGAACAAATGCTTTTTTATATTTTATAGTAAAACAATTTATACCGAGTTATCATTTAATAACATTAAACATAGATGATAAAATACCATTAATACCATTTTTTATAATTTTTTATAGTATTTGGTACCCTTATTTATTCGTTGTTTTTTATTTTATATTTAAAAAAGATAAAGATAAATTTAAATCACTTATAAAGAAATCTATTGTATGTGCTGTTATAGCTGACTTATGTTTTATAATCTATCCAACAATGGTTACAAGACCAGAAGTTAACGGTTATAATTCATTAATTAGTTTAATGCTTTATATAACTTATATGACTGATATACCAGTTAATTGCTTTCCATCTCTTCACTGCACATTTGCACTTCTTGTCATGTATGCAGTAACATTTGATAAAAACATGAATAAATTATTTAGAATCCTTGTTGGAATAATTAGTCCGATAATATGTTTATCTACCGTTTTAGTTAAACAACATTCAGTTATCGATGTTGTAGGAGCATGCTTTTTATCATTTATTATCTATGTAGATTTTAAAAAGAAAAAATAGGAGGAAAATATGTTAAAATTATTTAAAAATTTAACTAAAAAAGAAGTTATTTTTATGATAATAAGTTCATTACTTATTATTTTTCAAGTTGCCTTAGAACTTAAAATGCCTGATTATATGTCACAAATAACTGTTTTAGTTCAAACTGAAGGAGCAAGTTTTAGTGATATATTAACTAATGGAGCATATATGCTTTTATGTGCTTTAGGTAGTTTATTATCAGCTGTGGTTACAGGTTATCTAATTGCTGAAATAACTAGTAAATTTAGTTTAAATACTAGAAGTAGATTATATAAAAAAATTATTCATTTAGATACCGATAAAACTAAAGAGTTTAAGACATCTTCACTAATTACAAGAACAACTAATGATATAACTCAAGTGGAGAACTTACTTGGTTTTGGTATGCAGATGTTAATTAAAGCACCACTCACAGCTGCTTGGGCAATTACTAAGATATTAAATAAAAATATTGAGTGGAGTATTGCAACAATTATTGCTGTTCTAATATTAATATTTACGTTATTAAATATTATGCTTAGAGTGTTACCTAGATTTAAAATTGTTCAAAGTTTAATTGATAAATTAAATGGAGTTGAAAGAGAAAATCTTCAAGGAATTAGAGTAGTAAGAGCCTTCAATGCAGAAAAATATTCTGAGGATAAATTTGATAAAGTGAATAATGATTTAACTTCTAATCAATTAAAGAATCAAAAATTATTTGCAATTCTTAGTCCGGTCATGTATTTAGTTATGAATGGATTATCTTTATCAATTTATATAATTGGTGCTATATTAATAAGTAATTCATTATTAATAGATAAATTAACTTTATTTAGTAATATGGTTGTGTTCTATTCTTATGCTATGCAAGTTATTATGTCATTCTTAATGCTTGTTATGGTGTTTATGATGCTTCCTAGAGCTGAGGTTTCAGCTAAACGTATTAATGAAGTATTAGATGCTGAAGATAAAATAATTGAAGGAAATATTACTAAAGGTAGTGAAGAAGGAACAATTGAATTTAAAAATGTTTCATTTAAATATCCTGATGCCGAAGAATACGTTTTAGAAAATATATCCTTTAAAGTAAATAAGGGAGAAACAATTGCCTTTATAGGATCAACTGGTTCTGGTAAATCAACATTAATTAATCTTATTCCAAGATTTTATGATGTAACAAGTGGTGAAATATTAGTTGATGGAGTAAACGTAAAAGATTATCAAAAAGAAACTCTTAATAATATAATTGGATATGTTTCTCAAAGGGCTGTTATATTTAGTGGAACTGTTAAGAGTAATATTAAATTTGGTAAATCTAAAAATAAAATAACTGAAAAAGATATATTAGATGCTGCTAAAATAGCAGAAGCAAAAGAATTTGTTGAGAAAATGGAAGATACATATGATTCTCATATTTCTCAAGGCGGAACTAATATTTCAGGTGGTCAAAAACAAAGATTATCTATTGCTAGAGCAGTTGCTAAGAATCCGGAAATATACATATTTGATGATTCATTTAGTGCTTTAGATTATAAAACAGATGCCGTATTAAGACAAAATTTAAAGAAAAATAAGAAAGATGCTACTATGCTAATTGTTGCTCAAAGAATTGGAACAATTATGAATGCGGATAAAATTATGGTACTAGATAACGGTAAATGTGTTGGAATAGGTACACATAAAGAATTACTTAAAAATTGTGAAGTTTATAAAGAAATTGCTTTATCACAATTATCAAAGGAGGAGTTAGAGAATGGAGAATAATAGTAAAAAAGCCCCAAGACGTGGTCCAGGTATGGGTCCTGCT